>CAINDP010000142.1 GCA_903847405.1 uncultured Myxococcales bacterium
CTCCAGGGCCACCTGGACATCGTGTGCGAAAAGAACTCGAACGTGACCCACGACTTCCTGAAGGACCCGATCCCCGCGTGGGTGGACGGCGACTTCATCCGCACCCGGGGCACGACCCTCGGCGCGGACAACGGCGTCGGCGTTTCCGCGGGACTGGCCCTGGCCGAGGACAAGACCTTCGCCCACGGTCCCCTGGAAATCCTGTGCACGATCGACGAGGAAACCGGCATGACCGGCGCGTTCGGCCTGCGGGCCCCGATGCTGAAGGGCCGGATCATGCTGAACCTGGACTCCGAGGACGAGGGCACGCTGTTCATCGGCTGTGCGGGCGGCGGCGACACCGTCGTGCGCCTCCCGGTCGGTCGCGTGGAAGTCCCCCAGGGCGCGACGGGCTTCACGGTGAAGGTCACCGGCCTGAAGGGCGGCCATTCGGGGCTGGACATCAGCCGCAACCGCGGCAACGCGATCAAGGTCCTGGCGCGGGCCCTCGAGGCCGGCGCCGGCGTGGACGGCGTGATGCTGGCGTGCCTGGAAGGCGGCAGCAAGCGCAACGCCATCCCGCGCGAGGCGTCGGCCTGCGTGTGGGTCCCGGCGGACCGCGCGGCGACGTTCGCGGACAAGGTCCAGGCCATGGCGACGCGCATCCGCGTGGAACTGGGCAAGGCCGATCCGGACCTGGCGATCGCCGTCGAGCCCATCTGCTGCGACGTGCCGCCGGTGGCCCAGTCGGCGACGATCCTCCGCACGATCCTGACGCTGCCCCACGGTCCCATCGTGATGAGCCAGGACATCCCCGGCCTGGTGGAAACCTCGACCAACGTCGGCATCGTCGCGCTGAACGACACCGAGTGCACCGTGACGTGCCTCAGCCGCTCCTCGGTCGGGCCGGCGATGGACACCGTGCGGGAATCCATCCGCAACCTGGCCGAACTGGCGGGCGGCGCCGCCGACCTCGTCAACGGCTACCCGGGCTGGCGCCCGAACATCGACTCGCCGGTCCTGGCCGTCTGCCGCACGGTGTGGCAGGAGGTTTCCGGCCGCGAGGCGATCGTCACGGCGATCCACGCGGGCCTCGAGTGCGGCGTCATCGGCGAGAACGTGCCCGGCCTGGACACCATCTCGCTGGGCCCGGACATGCGGAACGTCCACAGCCCCGACGAATACCTGTCGGTCCCGTCCACGGCCCGCTTCTACGCCTACCTGAAGGCGATCCTGACCCGCCTGGCCTGATCCCCCGCCCGGATCGGATCCCGCAGACGTCCTTGCCCCACATGTGCTCCATCCACTACAATGTCGCGGGTTTCCCGAGGGCATGCCGATGTTTCGACCCTTCTCCGCGACCGTGGCGTTCCTTGCGACGGCCACGGTCCTGGCAACCGCGGCACCAGCCCTCGCGGCATGCCCCAGCGGGTCCACGCAGGTGGCCGCCACCTGCGGATCCATCGACACGGCGGGATGCTGCGGCACCTTCGAGCGCGTCCGCTTCTGCGCAGGCGGCGTGCTGTGCGAAACCTACTGCTCGGCCGACTACTGCTACTGGACCGCGTCGTCGTCGAAATACGCGTGCGGCCCCAACCAGTTGGCTGACCCCACTGGGGTCCATCCCCGCGAGTGCGGCTGCAACCCGGCCTGCCCCTCAGACCAGCAGTGCGTCGGCGGCGTCTGCCAGTGCGCACCGCAGTGCACCGGCAAGGACTGCGGCGACGACAGTTGCGGCGGATCCTGCGGCACCTGCAACTCCGGCCCCACGTGGGCCTGTGTCGTCGACACGTGCGTGTGCACGCCCACCTGCGTGAATCGCCAATGCGGCTCGGACGGCTGCACCGGCAACTGCGGCACGTGCCCCACGGGCCAGATCTGCACGGGCGCCCTGCAATGCGTGGACAAGCCCTGCACGCCGGTGTGCTTCGCGCGCGAGTGCGGCGACGACAAGTGCCAGGGGTCCTGCGGGATCTGCCCGTCCGGCGAGACCTGCGACCAGTTCAGCGGCCAATGCCTGACCAGTTCCTGCACGCCCCAGTGCACCGGGAAGCAGTGCGGCACGGACGGCTGCACCGGAACCTGCGGAACCTGCGCCGAGGGCTCCACCTGCAGCGCCCAGGGAACCTGCACGGCGGGTCCCTGCGTGCCTTCCTGCGATGGCAAGGTCTGCGGCAGCAACGGCTGCGAGGGAACCTGCGGCTCCTGCACCGACGGAATGGAATGCGACGCCGGGGGCCAGTGCGTCGGCGGTTCCTGCCAGCCCCAGTGCACGGACCGGCAGTGCGGCAGCAACGGCTGCGACGGCACCTGCGGCGCCTGCGTCCCGCCGGAAACCTGCGACGCCCTGTTCCACTGCGTCGCGCCCTGCCAGCCCCTGTGCGGCGTGCGGCAGTGCGGCGACGACGGCTGCGGGGCGTCCTGCGGCACCTGCGGGAACGGCCTGTACTGCGACGACGCCTATCGCTGTCGGGCCGGGACTCCCCCGGACCCGGGCACCGTGGAGGACATCGCGACCAGCGATCGGGGAGGCGGCGATGCGCCGGCGGGCACGGACCTTGCCGTCACCGATCGGGCCACGGACAAGGACGCGTCGGCGTGCCCGACCGGGTACACGCAGTATTACGGCCAGTGCATCCCCCCCGCCGAATCCAAGAGCGGTGGCGGATGCGCGTCGGGCGGTGTGCCCTCCCCTGCCGGCGCGTTCGCGCTGCTGACCGTGCTGGCGATCCTGGGGGCGGCGCGCCGTCGCAACCGCCTGGGGCAGGGATGATTCGCAGATGTCCCGGCCGGCAGCGGCGCGGGGACGAACCTCAGAACATCAGCAACTGCACTTCCGACTGCATGGCCACCGCCTCGACGCCGCGAGCGCGGATCCGCCCGGCCACCGCCTCGGCCCCGTGGCCCACGGCGATCACCCGCGTGACGCCCGTCTTTTCGACCAGCGCCAGCAGGCCGGCCGGGTCCAGGTGCCCCGTCAGCGGGATGCCTTCGTCCACGCGCATCCGGGCCAGCACGTCCGGCATCAGGCTGCGCCCGGACAGCCACACCAGGCGAACGCGCTCCAGCCCGGTGACCGTCCGCTTGAACCGCAGGACCTCGGGCAGCACCAGGGCATGATCGTGCCGGGGGGCGCCACGGAACTGGCGGGCCGCCCCCGGATCGAACCCCATCACCCGGTACTGCTGGTTCACGGCCGCGATGGACCGGTGGACCAGCACGGGCACCCCGGCCTTCGTCAGGGCCCGCACGACCTCCTGGGACTTGCCCATCAACGACCCCAGGAACACCGGGGTGTTGCCGCCGGCCAGGGTGCGGCGCGCCACGTCCACGACCCGGGCCAGGGCGTCGGCGCGTTCCGGGAAGGCCTGCTCCAGGTGCCCGTAGTCCGCCCGGATCACCAGGACGTCCCCCTTCGGAACCTGCGCGACCTCGGCCATGGCGTGGGCCCGCAGCGCCACCTGGGATGCGTACAGCACGGTGGTTCCGTGCGTCGCCACCCGCACGATCGCCGCGCCGGGCATGTGGCCGGAGGGGTGCATGGTGATGTCCAGGGGTCCCAGGTGCAGGACCTTCCCGAACGGCGCCACGAGGGGGGCAAAGTCCTTCCGCACGACCCGGACCAGGTCGCGGGTGCGATCCGTGCACAGCGCGACGGCATGGCGTCCGGCGTCCCGCACGCGGGCCGAGGACAGGAAGGTGAGGACGTCGGGGCGCGAAGCATCAAACCACAGGACCGAACCCACCAGGTGGATCCCGCGGTCCCAGGCAAACTCCGGCCGTTCCACCGCCCCCCCTGTCACGCCGGCAGTCGGATCTCGAATTCCGTCCGGACGTACGGCACGCTCGACACGCTCACGCGCCCACCCATCTCCTCGAGCAACTGGGTCACCGTCGCCAGCCCCAGGCCCGTGCCCCGGGGCTTCGTCGTGTAGAACGCGTCGAAGATCCGTTCCAGGTCCTCCTGGGGAATGCCGCAGCCGTTGTCGATGATGCGCACGACGCCCCAACGCCGCCCGCCGTCGGTTTCCGCCCTCAGGCGCACGACCAGCTGGCCCCCGTCGGACATCGCCTCGATCGAGTTCTTGCACAGGTTCAGGAACACCCCTTGCAGGCGTTGGGGGTCCCCGGTCAGGGCCAGCCCCGCCTCGATGTCGGAGGCCACCTCCAGGCGCGACGCCGCCGGATCGCCCCGCACCACCTGCACGACCTGCTCCAGCAGTTCCGACAGGTTCATGACCATGACCTCGCCCTTCCGCGGGCGTGCATAGTCCAGCAGCTCGGTGATCCACTCGTTCAGGCGGTCGGCCTCCCGAACGACGATGTCCAGGGCGCGCCGATCGTCGCCGACCATTCCGGAGGCCATGGAAAGCAGTTGCGCCGAGGCCGAGATCGCGGCCAGCGGGTTGCGGATCTCGTGGGCGACCACCGCGGACAGCTTGCCGATCGTGGCCAACTGCTCGTCGGCCTTCATCCGCGCCTCCAGAACCTTCACCGTGGTCACGTCCGACACGTCCAGGATGCGCCCCATCATTTCGCCGATCCGCGACACCAGCGGCGTCACCGACACCTTCAGCCAGCGCTGCTCCCCGGAAACGCCCGCCCGCCAGACCTCGAACGGCTCCCGGTAGTTCGCCATGGGCTCGCGCAGATCCGGCATCAGTTCGAACAGGTCCCGGCCCTTCGACCGGTTCATGTCGATGCCCAGCATCTCCTCGGCCGCCCGGTTCACGTGCAGGATCCGATCGTCCAGCCGGCAGGTGACGATGCCCGTGTTGACCGACGTCAGGATCGATTCGTGCAGTTGCCGCAGGTCCTCCAGGGTCGAACGATAGCGCTCCCTCTGGAGGTCCGACCGCCGCAACTGCTCGGACAGGTAGGACGACAGGATGCCGATGCTGATGAACGCCACCGCGTTCAGGCCCACCGAGTACAGGACGGCGTTCAGGGACCCCCGGGCGATCACCTCCGACAGGAACCACGGCAACCCGATCTGCCCCAGTTCCATCAACGCGATCAGGGTCATCATGCTCAGCGAGCCCAGGATCGTCAGGATCGTCCCGGGGCGCCCCAGGATGATCCCGCCCACGACGATGTTCAGCGAAAAGAAGAAGGTGAAGGCCGAACCCGTGCCCCCCGTGGAGGTGACGAGGACGGCGGACAGCAGGGCATCCTGGGCCATCTGCAGGAACGCGATGGCCTGCAACGACCGGCGCCCCTTGACCGTCAGCAGGACCGGAAAGTACAGCGCGGCCGGCACCAGCCAGGCCATTCCGACCCACATCAGGGTGTCCCGGACCATTTCGATCAGGGACAGGCCCGTGCTGCCGGAAAAGATCGCAGTCGCGGTGACCAGGACCAGGAGGCTGACGATCCGAAGCCACGACAACCACAGCAGTTTCCTGCGCAGGGTCGCCACCGCCCAGGAGGTCGAGGGTTCCTCGGACCGCTCCCGCAGTTCGTCGCGCAACGGCCAGCGGGCCGGGGTCAGATCCCGGACCTGTGCCGATGCTCCCGTATCCGTGGCACCGTCATCCATCCGGGGTTGCTCCAGGGGCACGCTACTGCTTGCCGGACATGTTGTCGGCCATGCTGAAGATCGGCAGGTACATGGCGATCATGACGAATCCCACCATGCCGCCGATGACGATCATGATCATCGGTTCGATCAGCGACGTCAGGGAATCGACCGCCACATCGACCTCGTCGTCGTAGAAGTCGGCGATCTTCGTCAGCATGACGTCCATGGCGCCCGTCGACTCGCCGACCGCGATCATCTGGACGACCATCTTCGGGAAGATCTTCGTTTCGTCCAGGGGGCCGGCGATGTTCTTGCCTTCCGCGACCTTCGCCCGCACGTAGTTGATGGATTCCTCGATCACCTTGTTGCCGGCCGAACGGGCGACGACGTCCAGGCCGTCCAGGATCGGGACGCCCGACGACACCAGCGTGCCCAGCGTACGGGTGAAGCGGGCGATCGACGACTTCTGCACCAGCCCGCCGATGATCGGCATCTTCAGCATGATCAGGTCCAGCAACCGGGCGCCGTAGGCACTGCGTTTGAACACGATGAACGCGATGGTGGCTGCGGTCCCGATCAGGGCCACGAACGGCAGGTAGTGGATGAAGTTTTCCGACAGCTTGACGACGAACCGCGTCAGCGCGGGCAACTCCCGGTTGCCGACCGACTTGAACATGCCCGCGAAGGACGGGATGACCTTCCACAGAAGGATGACCATGATGCCGCCCGAGGCGCTGAGGACGAAGGCCGGGTACTTCAGGGCGCCCGCCACCTTCTGCTTCATCTTCATGGACTTTTCTGTGTACTGCGCCAGTCGGTTGAGGATGGTGTCGAGGATACCGCCGACCTCGCCGGCCTGCACGAGGCTGACGAACAGCGTGTCGAAGACCTTCGGGTACTTCTTCAAGGCGTCGGCCAGCGTCGAGCCCTGCTCGACCTGCCCCTTCACGCCCAGGATGACCTTCTGGAAATCGGCGTCCGGCTCCTGCGTGCCCAGGATGTCCAGGCACTGGACCAGGGGCAGGCCGGCGTCGATCATCGTCGCCAACTGCCGCGTGAACACGACGAGGGTCTTGGTCTTGACGCCGCCCATGCGGGGAAGGCGGATTTCAATCTGGCCCCAGGCGCGCCCGACCTTGGAAACCTGAACCTGCATGGCGCGCAGCTTGGACTCGGCCTCGGCCACACTGGCGGCGTCGAGGAAGCCCTTCTTGAACTGCCCCTCGCGCGTCGTTCCTTCCCACGCGAACTTGGCCATGGAAGGTATCCTCCTGCCCGGCTACAGGCCTGCCTGCGTCAACATGTTTCCCAGTTCCTCGACGTCGCCTGCATGTGCCATGGCTTCCTCGCGGGTGATCATCCGGTCCCGGATCAACTTCAGCAGCGCCTGGTTCAGCGTCTGCATCCCGAACTTGGTCTGGCCCATCTGCATCTGCGAGTAGATCTGGTGCGCCTTGCCCTCGCGGATCAGGTTGCGGATGGCCGGGTTCGGCATCAGCAGTTCGATCGCGATCACCCGCCCCTTGCCGTCGGCCCGGGGCAGCAACTGCTGGCTGAGGATGCCCTCGCACACGAACGAGAACTGGGTCCGCACGCGCTCCTGCTGGTCCACCGGGAACAGGTCCATCACGCGGTGGATCGTCTGCACGGCGCTGTTCGTGTGCAGGGTGGACAGCACCAGGTGCCCGGTTTCCGACAGGCGCAGGGCCGTTTCCATCGTTTCGGTGTCGCGGATTTCGCCCACCAGGACCACGTCCGGATCCTGGCGCATGACGTAGCGCAGCGCGTCCGCGAAGTTCAGGGTGTCGGTCCCCACCTCGCGCTGGTTCACGATGCAGTTCTTGTGGCGGTGCAGGAATTCGATCGGATCCTCGATGGTCAGGATGTGCCCGCGACGGCGCTGGTTGATGGCGTCCACCATCGAGGCCAGCGTCGTGGACTTGCCCGATCCCGTCGGGCCCGTGACCAGGATCAGCCCCCGGGGCCGCTCGACCAGTTGGCTGACCGCCGCCGGGATGCCCAGTTCGTCGAACGTCATGATGCGCGACGGGATCTGCCGGATGGCTCCCGCGACGCTGCCGCGCTGCCGGAAGAAGTTCGCCCGGAAGCGGCTGACGTTCCGCCACTGGAACGACATGTCGATTTCGTTCTTTTCCTCGAAGCGCTTCTTCTGCGATTCCGTCAGCACGGAGTAGCACAGACGCTGGGTGTCGGGCGGCGTCAGGGGCGGCACCTTCACGGGGTACAGCGAACCGTCCACCCGCAACTGCGGCGGAGTGCCGACCGTCAGGTGCAGGTCGGACGCACCCTTTTCGACCATCACCTGCAGCAACGCGTGGATGTCCAGGCCGGGATTGGACGATGCAGCGGATGCAGCGGGCCCCGCCGTCACCTGGTTCCTCGGGTCGTTGGTCGGCGCGTTCATCGTCCGCCTCAGTCGGCCCGGGTGACTCGCAGGACTTCCTCAAGCGTGGTCTGGCCGGCCTTGACCTTCAGCAGGCCCGCCCCGCGGAGGGTCATCATCCCCAGCCGCATCGCCTCGCGCTTCAATTCGATCGACGAGAAGCCCTGCAGGATGGCTTCCTTGATTTCGTCGCTGCACGGCATGACTTCGTACAGGCCCGTGCGGCCACGGTACCCGGTTTCGTTGCAGTTCCGGCAGCCCTTGCCCTTCATCGGCTGGATGGACTTCGAGTCCTCCTCCGAGAAGCCGCATTCCATCAGCACCTCGGGGGCGACCTCCAGCGGCTCCTTGCACTCCTTGCAGATCCGGCGCACCAGGCGCTGGGCAAGGATCAGGATCAGCGAGGCCGTCAGCAGGAACGGCTCGATGCCCATGTTCAGCAGTCGATTGATCGTGGACGGCGCATCGTTCGTGTGCAGGGTCGACAGCACGAGGTGGCCCGTCAGTGCGGCCTTGACCGCCGTTTCCGCGGTTTCGAAGTCGCGGATCTCGCCGACCATGATGATGTCCGGGTCCTGGCGCAGGAAGCTGCGCAGCGCCGCGGCGAACGTCAGGCCGATTTCCTCCTTGACGTGCACCTGGTTGACGCCCGGGATGTTCATTTCGACCGGGTCTTCCGCGGTCGAGATGTTTTCGGTCGGGGTGTTCAGTTCGGTCAGCGCCGAGTACAGCGTCGTGGACTTGCCCGACCCGGTGGGCCCGGTGACCAGCACCATGCCCCAGGGCTGGTGGATCGCCTCGCGGAAGTGCCGCAGCGGCGTTTCCTCGAACCCGATCGCCCCGAGGTCCAGCTTCAGGGCGGACTTGTCCAGGACGCGCATGACGACCTTTTCGCCGAACAGGGTCGGCAGGACGCTGACGCGGAAGTCGACCTCCTTGTCCTTCCCCAGGACCAGCCGGATGCGCCCGTCCTGCGGCAGGCGCCGCTCGGCGATGTCCAACTGGGACATGATCTTGATGCGCGACGTGATGGCGTTCCGCAGGCGCATCGGCGGACGCATGATTTCGTACAGCACGCCGTCCATGCGGTAGCGGACGCGGAAGTCCTTTTCGTAGGCCTCGATGTGGATGTCGGACGCCGATCGCTTGACGGCGTCGACCATGATCATGTTCACCAGGCGGACCACGGGCGCGTCTTCCGTCGCCTTGGCCAGCTCGGCCATGTCGATGTCTTCCTGGCCGGCGACCGAGACATCCTGGTCGCCCTCGATCTCGTCGAACAGGGACTTCAGCGTTTCATCGTGGCGGGAGGTGCCGTAGTACCGCTCGATGGCCTTGCGGATGGAGGTTTCCGACGCGACCACGGCCTCGACGTTCAAGCCCGTCAGGAACTTGATGTCGTCCATCGCGTAGATGTTGCCCGGGTCGCTCATCGCCACGATCAGCGTAGAGCCCTGGCGCGCGATGGGCATCAGGACGTGGCGCTCGGCCACTTCCCGGGGGATCAGGCGGACCACGTCGTCCGGAACCTCGCACTCGTCGAGGTTGATCGACGGCACGCCATACTGCCGCGACAGGAAGCTGATCAACTGGCTTTCTTCCAGGTACCCCAGTTTCGCCAGGGTGTACCCGAGGTTCTCGCCGTCCTTCTGGACCTGCTGCGCCTCGTGCAACTGGCTCATGTTGACCAGCTTCTCGCGCAGGAGGATGTCGCCCATCCCTCCGGCACGATCGGCCTTGACCGGGGTGAAGTCCTTCGAGCCCGGACCGGCCTTCACCGGCGTCCAATCCTTGGTTGCGCCGGTCGACCCGTTCGCAGGTCCCGTCTCGCCCGGCTTTCTGACGTCCCGAGGGTCCGTAGGCATCGCTCTCCCAATGGATCGTCCCGAGGCGGCTTCGGCTCGGGAGGGTTGGTTCGGGCGCTACCCGCGCCGCCGGCCCATTCTATCGGCGGAGCCCGCGCTGTGTCAAGGAAACCCCAGGTGCATCGCGTCGTTGTGGGATGCGGTCCACCGCGTTGTCCGGGCCGGAATTCGAGGCGGGGTGAGGGGCCGGCGACGACCGGCCGGGAGCAGGCGTTCCTACGCGCGCCAGGAGTTCAGGACGCGCATGTAGTTCGCGCGCTCGAACGCCTCGGGGTTGGGGCTCTTCTCCAGGTTCATGCTGCCGCGGGCCTGGGCCAGGGACTCGTACTCGTGCTCGTCCAGCCACGCGGCCAGGCCGGTCCGCAGCTCCTTCGCATAGCCGGGGCCGTTGCGCAGCAGCGCCGACACGACCTGCACGACGCCGGCGCCCGCCATCACGGACTTCACGACATCCTGGACCGTGTGGACGCCGCCCGACAGGGCCAGCGAGCCCTTGACCTGGCCCGACAGGAGGGCCAGCCACCGCAGGCGCAGCAGCAGTTCCGAACTGTCGGACAGCCGCAGGGACGGCGTGACTTCCAGGCGCTCGATGTCGATGTCCGGCTGGTAGAAGCGGTTGAACAGGACCAGGCCGTCGGCGCCCGCCCCTTCCAGCCGGGACGCGAAGTTCTTCAGGGAGGTGAAGAACGGCGACAGCTTCACGGCGACGGGGATCGTCACCGCGCCCTTGACCGCCTTGACGATGTCCAGCGTGCGCTGCTCGATCGCGTCGCTGCTCTCGCCGACGCCCGCGGCCACGTAGTACACGTTCAGTTCCAGGGCGTCCGCGCCGGCCTGCTGGATCTGTTTCGCATAGTCCACCCACCCGGCGCCGGTCACGCCGTTCAGGCTGCCCACGACCGGGCAGGACACCAGGGCCTTCACCCTGCGGACCTGGTCCAGATATTCCTCCGGCCCCAGCCGGTACTCGCTCAGTTCGGGGAAGTAGGACTGCGCCTCGGCCGAGTTTTCCGCCGGCAGTTCGCGGTCCAGCAGTTCCTTGACCTGGTCCCGTGCAATCTGCTCCTCGAACAGCGAGTGCATCACGATCGCGCCGATGCCCGCCTCTTCCAGGCGGCGGACGGCGTCCAGGTCGGTCCCCAGCGGCGAGGCGCCGGCGATGATCGGGGACGTGAGTTCCAGTCCAAGGTACGTGGTCGTCAACTTCATGATGGTCCTCCTCCTGCGATCGCCCGGGTCACTCCGCCTTGGTCCCGTCGGCCGGGGTCGGCTCGCCGTCCTTCGTCGGCATCGCCATGCGCGCGATCTGCTCGTAGACCGCGAAACGGTTCGCCTGCTCGCGCTGGGCCGTCTTCATCAGCGACTTGAAGTGCTCGGGGTTCTGGCGCTCCACCATGCGGAAGCGGGTTTCGTTCTTGGTGAACTCGGTCAGGTCGATCTTGGGCGCGCCCGAATCCATCATCAGCGGGCTGCCGCCCTGGGCGATGCGCCGCGGATCGAACCGGAACAGGGACCAGTGGCCCGAGTCGACGGCCAGGCGCTGCTGCTCGGGGCCGTTGGCCAGGTCGAATCCCTGGGCGATGCAGTGGCTGTAGGCGATGATGATCGAGGTGCCCGGGTAGGCGTCGGCTTCCTCGAACGCCTTGACCGTCTGGGCGTCCTTGGCCCCCATGGCGACCTTGGCGACGTACACGTTGCCGTAGGCCATCGCCATCATGGCGAGGTCCTTCTTGGCCGTGGTCTTGCCGGCCATCGCGAACTTGGCCGAGGCGCCCATCGGCGTGGCCTTCGAGGCCTGGCCGCCGGTGTTCGAGTACACCTCGGTGTCCATGACCAGCAGGTTCACGTCACGGCCCTGCGCCAGCACGTGGTCCAGGCCGCCGTAGCCGATGTCGTAGGCCCATCCGTCGCCGCCCAGGATCCACACGCTCTTCTTCACGAAGTAGTCGGCCAGGCTGTCCAGGCGGCGCGCCGCCGAACCCTCGATGCCCTTCAGGACTTCCCGCAGGGCGACCACGCGTTCGCGCTGGGCCTGGATGTCGGTTTCGGTGACCTGGGCCGCGTTCAGCAACCCGGACACCAGGTCGTCGCCGATGGATCCGGCGAGGGTCGTCATCAGGTGGCTCGCCAGGACCTTGTTCTGGTCGATGGCCAGCCGGTATCCGAAGCCGAACTCGGCGTTGTCCTCGAACAGGCTGTTGGACCACGCCGGGCCGCGGCCGTTCGCGTCCTTGCAGTAGGGCGTGGTGGGCAGGTTGCCGCCGTAGATCGAACTGCAGCCCGTCGCGTTCCCGATGATGGAACGATCGCCGAACATCTGGGACAGCAGCTTGACGTAGGGCGTTTCGCCGCAGCCCGCGCAGGCGCCGCTGTATTCGAACAGCGGGCGGAAGAACTGGGTGCCCTTGACCGTCGCCTTGATCTGCGTGCGGTCCGGATCGGGCAGCGCCAGGAAGAACTTGTAGTTCTCGCGCTCGGCCTCGCGCAGCGGCATCTGGGGCGCCATGTCCAGCGCCTTGTGCTTCGGGTTCGCCTTGTCCTTCGCCGGGCAGACCACCACGCACAGGGTGCAGCCGGTGCAGTCCTCGGGGGCGACCTGCAGCATGTACTTCCAGCCCTTGTACTCGCCGGCCTTGTAGTCCACCGACTTGAACGTCGCCGGGGCGTCCTTCAGCGCGTCGGGAGCGACGACCTTCGGGCGGATGGCGGCGTGGGGGCAGATGATCGCGCACTTGTTGCACTGGATGCAGATCGCGGGGTCCCACACCGGGATGTCCACGGCGATGTTGCGCTTTTCCCACTGCGTGGTGGCGGTCGGCCAGGTGCCGTCCACCGGGAACGCCGACACCGGCAGGCTGTCGCCGCGGTTCGACATCATCACGGCGGTGACGTTCTTGACGAAGTCGGGGGCGTCGTCCACGACGGCCGGCGAGCGGCCGATGTCCGACGAAACCGCGGCCGGCAGGGCCACTTCATACAGGTGCGCCAGCGTGTGGTCCACGGCCTGGAAGTTCTGCTGGACGATGACGTCGCCCTTCTTGCCGTAGGTCTTCTTGATCGCCTTCTTGATCTGGGCGATGGCCTCGTCGCGCGGCAGGACGCCGGAGATCGCGAAGAAGCAGGTCTGCATGATGGTGTTGATCCGGACGCCCATGCCGGTTTCCTTGGCGACCTTGTAGGCGTCGATCGTGTACAGTTTCAGCTTCTTGGCCAGGATGTCCTGCTGGACTTCGCGCGGCATGTGGTTCCAGACGTCTTCCTTGTCGAACGGCGAGTTCACCAGGAACGTGGCGTTCGGCGCCGCGAACCCCAGCATGTCGTACTTGTCCAGGAACGACCAGTTGTGGCAGGCGACGAAGTTCGCCGTGCGAATCAGGTAGGCCGAACGGATGCGGCGCGGCCCGAAACGCAGGTGGCTGATCGTGATCGCCCCGGCCTTCTTCGAGTCGTACACGAAGTAGCCCTGGCCGAAGTTGTCCGTTTCCTCGCTGATGATCTTGATGCTGTTCTTGTTGGCGCCGACGGTGCCGTCCGAACCCAGGCCGAAGAACACCGCCCGGACCACGTCGTTCGGCTCGATGTCGAAGTCGTGGTCGTAGGCCAGCGACAGGTGCGTGACGTCGTCCTCGATGCCCACGGTGAAGTGGTTCTTCGGCTTCGCGGCCGACAGGTTGTCGAAGACCGACTTGACCATCGCGGGCGTGAATTCCTTGGAGGACAGGCCGTAGCGGCCGGCCACCACTCGGGGTTCGACGGCGAAGGGCGAGGTGCCGTCGGCGCGGGCCTCGGCCAGCGTCGCCAGGATGTCCAGGTGCAGCGGCTCGGCCGGGGCGCCGGGCTCCTTGGTGCGATCCAGGATGGCGATGGACTTCGTGGTCGTGGGCAGCGCGGCCAGGAAGTCCTTGGTGGACCAGGGGCGATACAGGCGGACGCAGACGATGCCGACCTTCTCGCCGCGGGCGTTGGCCCACTCGACGTATTCCTGCGCCATGTCGGCGCCGGAACCCATCAGGACCAGCACGCGCTCGGCGTCGGGGGCGCCGACATAGTCGAACAGCTTGTAGTGGCGGCCCGTCAGGGCGCCGAAGCGGTCCATTTCCTGCTGGACGATGGCGGGGCACCGGTCGTACCAGGGGTTGCAGGCTTCGCGGGCCTGGAAGAACGCGTCGGGGTTCTGGGCCGTGCCGCGAATCATCGGGCGGTCGGGCGACAGGGCGCGGGCGCGGTGTTCGGCGATCATGGATTCGTCCAGGATCGACAGCAGATCCTCGTCGGTCAGTTCCTCGATCTTCGCGACTTCGTGGGAGGTGCGGAAGCCGTCGAAGAAGTGCAGGAACGGCACGCGCGAGCGCAGCGTGGCGGCCTGGGAGATCAGCGCGAAGTCGTGGGCCTCCTGGACCGAGCACGACGACAGCATGGCGAAGCCGGTGTTGCGGCAGCCCATGACGTCCGAGTGGTCGCCGAAGATCGACAGGGCGTGCGCCGCCAGGGTGCGCGCCGAGACGTGCATCACGAACGAGGTCAACTCGCCCGCGATCTTGTGCATGTTGGGGATCATCAGCAGGAGGCCCTGGGAGGCCGTGAACGTCGTGGTCAGGGCGCCGGCCTGCAGCGCACCATGCACGGCGCCGGCAGCGCCGCCTTCGGACTGCATTTCGGACACGCTGGGCACGATGCCCCAGATGTTCTTCCTGCCCTGCGCGGACCACTCGTCGGCCCACTCGCCCATGTTGGACGAGGGCGTGATCGGATAGATCGCGATGACCTCGTTCGTCCGGTGAGCCACCGAGGCGGTGGCTTCGTTCCCGTCCAGAGTTACCATGCGTCGGCTCGACATCGTCTACTCCTTCGTGAACCGCATTCCGGGGGACCCGCGCTGGTCCGTTTAACAAGCGGAATCAGGCACTTGGCCCACCCCGCAGCCCGGCCGGAGTGTAGGAGCATGGCCTTGTTTTGTCAAGACCAATCCGACCGGATCCGGGCCATGAATGCGGGTTTGAGGGGAACGGAACACCCCGTAGACGTGGACGACCCGTCGTCGATGTCCCCGAACGGCCACCTTACGGTGTCGAGTACTGACAGCAATGCTACAATGTCGCCCCGCGTGGTCCCCGGAGGATTGGACATGCCCGGTCAACTGGTCCTTGCGTCCGCATCCCCCCGACGCAAGGAACTACTGGAAAAAGTGGGCTTTTCGGTCAAGCCGATGCCCTCCACGATCGACGAGGAACGGTTGCTGGCCGAACCCGCCGAAACCTTTGTCAAGCGAATGGCCCGCTCGAAGGTGCTCACCGTCGTCGAACGGATCCAGCAGACGCTGTACCCGGATGGGGAAACCGCCCGCCTGGGAGCCCGCCTGTCCCGCGAGGCGCCGCTGCGCTGGGTCCTGGGCGCCGACACGGTCGTGGTCCTCGGGGACGAGATCCTCGGAAAGCCCATCGACCACGAGGACGCGGCCCAGATGCTGCTGCGCCTGCAGGGCACCGAGCACTTCGTGCTGACGGGCTTCTGCCTGTACGACATGCGCAAGAACAAGGAAGGCATCCAGGCGGTGACCACCCAGGTCCGCTTCAAGCCGATGACCCGCGGCGAGGTCGAAAAGTACCTGTCCGTGGGCGAGTCGATGGACAAGGCCGGCTCGTACGCGATCCAGGGCGTCGGCGGCTACATCGTCGACGGCATCGTGGGCTCCTACACCAACGTCGTCGGCCTCCCGCTCTGCCAGGTGGTCGAAATGATGGCCGAAATGGGCGGGACGGATATTCTGCCTTTCTAGGGGTGGGGCGTGAACGCGCGCGAAACCGAAATCGCCGAAAACCTGGACCGGGTACGCCAGCGCATCGCCGACGCCTGCGCCGCCTGCGGACGGGACCCGTCCGAGGTGCTCCTGGTCGGCGTCGCGAAGACCCGCCCCGCCGACGACGTCATCGCCGCCGTCTGGGCCGGGCTCGAGGACGTGGGGGAGAACTACGCCCAGGAACTGGCCGCGAAGGCACAACTGGTGCTGGATGCGGGCCTCAGGCCGCGCTGGCATTTCCTGGGCGGCCTGCAGACGAACAAGGTCAAGATGGTCCTGCCCTGGGCGGGCGCCGTCCACTCGGTGGACCGGCCCTCCCTGGCCGACGAAATCTCGAAGCGCTCCGACCCGAACCGCCCGACCGACGTGTTCGTCGAAGTGAACATCGGTGGCGAGGCCTCGAAATCCGGCGTGGCCGTGGCCGGCGCCCAGGACCTCTGCCGCCGCATCCTGGGCCTGCCGGGGATGAACCTCGTGGGCCTGATGGCGATCCCCCCGGTCGAGGACGACCCCGTGGCGGCGCGCCCGTGGTTCCAGGCCCTGCGGCACCTCCGGGAGTCCCTCGTGGAATCCCTCCAGCCGCCGCCGCACCTGCTGCGCCACCTGTCGATGGGGATGTCGGGCGACTTCGAGTCGGCCATCGCCGAGGGCGCCTCGGTCGTCCGCGTCGGAACGGCGATCTTCGGATCGCGGAAATGAACACCCCCCCTCCCGAACCCGAAGGCGCCCGCAGCCGGATCGCCCTGGCCGCCGAGGCGCTGTTCGTGCTGGCGGTCCTTGCGGCCGTGTTCGTCTACAGTTTCCGTCCGAACTGGGATATCGACATCTTCTGGCACATCGCGACGGGGCGCTGGATCAGCGACAACCTCGCCCTGCCCCGCACCGACCTCTTTTCGGCCACGGACCCGTCGCGCCCCTGGCATACCTTCCAGTGGCTGTACGAGGTCCTCGTCTACCAGGTCGAGGCGCGCGCCGGCTTCGTCTGGGTCCGCCTCCTGCACACGGGCCTGTTCGTCGCCGCCTTCGCCCTGTGGTGGCGCACGTTCCGCCAAACGATTCCCGGGCGGGTTGCCGCGGCCTTCCTGCTGATCCTGGCGCTGGTCCTGTCGGGCGACCGGTTCCGGGTGCGTCCCGAGGTGTTCAATTTCTTCTTCGCGGCGCTGACCCTGCCGGCACTGCTGGGGTGGGGCGAGGTCGACGGCCGCCCGCGCAGGCGGACGCTGGCCCTGGTGGGCGTGGTGGCGGCCTTCTGGGCGAACATCCACGCAGGCGGGGCCCTGTGGCTGGTGATGTCCGCGGCGGCCGTGGCCTGCGGCAGGTTCGTCGCGTGGCTGGCGGACCCGGCCGATCGGGACGTGCGGCGGCGCCTCGGGGGCAGCCTCATGCTGGCGGCCGCGGCAACGCTGCCCATGCTGCCCATGCCCGGGTTCGTGGTTGGGGTCGTGACGGCCTTCACCATGTACGAAGGCAGCATGGCCCTCATCCCGGAGTGGCACCCGCCGGCCGCCTACTTCCAGGCGTCGATGGCGGGCAATCTGACGTTCCACCATGTCGTCTGCGGGCTGGTGCCGTACCTGGTCCTGGCCGGCGTCGGGGCCCTGGTCATCGCCGGGCTTCTGCGGCACACCTGGCGGGGATTCGTCCGGCGGACCGACCCGGGCCTGGTGGCCCTGGCCGGGCTGATGGCCCTCCTGGCGGCCCACACGGCGCGCTTCATCTACCTCGACGCGCTGGCACTGGCCGCCCTGGCGGTCGCGTATCGCGGGCGACTGGCGGCATCCCTGTCGTCGGTCGGGGTGAAACTGGGCGTCCTGGTCGCCACGATGGCCCTGGCGGGCGTGTCCTACCAGAAATCCATCGTTGTCGACCGGCACGGCCTGACGCGCGCGGTGTCCGGAATGGCGAACGACCTGGAGCCGGACACCTTCCCCGTCGCCGCCTCCGACACCATCGCGGCCATGGGGCTGCAGGGCCGCATCCTGCAGTTCGCGTCGTGGGGCGGGTACCTGATCGGAAGGCACTGGCCGGACTGCACCGTGTTTTCCGACGGGCGCGGCAACTTCACGGACGACGAGCGGCTGGTGATCGAGGAAACCGGGGCGCCCTACCGGCGCGCGGAGGCCCTCGAGGCGGCGTGGCGGAAGTACCCGTTCGACATCGTGGTCTTCCCGCCGCCGGTATTCCCCCTGCTGACCTGGGACCGGGCCGACTGGATGCTGATCCACCGGGACGCGACCGCCGAGGTCTTCCTGCGCCTGTCCCCCGGCAACGCCACGAACCTGCAACGCGCCCTGGCCTGGTGGCGCGCCGTGGGGCTCGACGTTCCCGACGCCCCCGCGGACGCCGAGCGGGACTACCTCGCGGTGCTGTCGGAGCAGCACCTCCGGCGGGAGGACGTGCACCTGTCCCTGGAAAACGCCGCGGCGCGGGCCGAATCCGAGGACCCGCGCACCGCGACGGCGGGGTCATTCGAGGTGGCGATGATCCTCTTCGATTCGGGGCGCTACGACCTCGCGGCGACGTACTTCCGGAAGTCCCTCGACAGCGGGTTCCGCCACAGCACCAGCGGGTTGTACCTGGCGTGGTCCCTGTTCCTGGACGGCGACGTCGCCCGGGCCCGGACGGCCCTGGTGGACACGGTCCTGGCCCCGGACCTGCAGTCCCGGCGCGACTTCGGCCCGCTGCGGTTCAAGGGACGCAAGATCCTCGATCTGCTGTCCGCCCGCCTCGGCTTCTCCTCCACGCCCCCTGCCCCTCCCTCCCCCGCCCCTCCCCCCTGACCGTCGACGTGGACCTGCACGTGGACGTGGACGTCGACGTGGACGACTTCCCCCTTCCGCCCCCTGCCCCTTGATATCGGCCCCGCTTTGGGCAATCCTCCGCATTCGTCCTCTTCGGGAGTCCCGACCTTGGCGCACCTCATCGACACCTTGCTGCTGCTGGCCCTGCCCGCTTCCGGGAAGTCCGAGGTCCGAACGTTCCTGGCGTCCCACCGCGACGAGGACTGCCAGAGCGCGTTCCACCTGGGTCCGACGGTCCAGTTGGACGACTACCCCTACGTCCACCTGATGCGGCGGATCGACGACGAGGCCGAGGGTCTGGGCCTGGTCCGGCCGTTCTTCCATGCCGGGGACCGCCCCTTCAAGGACGGACGGGACTGGCTGACGCTGGTGGAACTGCTGAACCAGGACTACGCGGCCCTGCACCGGCCCGCCTACGCCCTGCCGCCGAACGCGGCCGAACACCTGTACGGTCGGATCGAGGCGGCGGCGGCGAAACACGGCATCCCGCCCCGGATCGGCAGCCTGCCCCAGGCCGACCGCATCCGGCTTTTCACCCTCCTGGAGCCCGAATGTCGCGGGGCGATCAGCGACTTGATTGCCGCCATCCCCGCGTCCCTGGAAGGCCGGACGATCGTGATCGAGTTCGCCCGCGGCGGACCGGACGGCTCGTCGATGCCCCTGCCGGACCCGCTGGGCTACCGCGCGTCCCTGGCCCGGTTGTCCCCCGAACTGCTGGAACGCGCCTCCATCCTGTACATCTGGGTCACGCCCCAGGACTCGCGCCGCAAGAACGTCGAGCGCACCGATCCGAACGATCCCGGGTCCATCCTGAACCACGGCGTGCCGATCGAAGTGATGATGAAGGACTACGGGTGTGACGACATGGCCTGGCTGATCCAGCAGTCCGCGCATCCGGGCACGGTCACCGTCGAGGCCCAAGGGCGCACCTTCCAGGTGCCGGTGGCGCGCTTCGACAACCGGGACGACCTCACGACCTTCGTGCGCGGCGCCCGGGACCGGTGGCAGGACGCACAGGCGACGCGGCTGCGGGACGGCCTGCGGGACGCCCTCGCGGTCCTGGTCGAAACTCCCTGACCCGGGTTCACCGCGACGCGGCCTCGACCTTCGTCTTCAGCGCCTTCCAGCGGATGCAGGGGAACGTCGTCGCGCCGCGGCCCGTGCAGGCCTTGTCCCTGGCCCGCTCCAGTTGCGGCAGCAGGGCCCGCATCCGCGCCTTCGCGTCGTCGGCGTACCCGGAATCCAGGGGAATCGAGAAGAGGTCCTGCACCACTTCCTCGAGCCGGCCATCGTCCAGGGCCCTGTCGGCATCCCTCAAGGCTGCCCGGGCCAGGCTTTCCAGGTCCAGCCGGTTCGTCAGCCGGACGGCTTCGGCGTTCGCGGGCTCCAGGGCCAGCGCGGCGGCGACCTCCTTTCGGGCCTCCTCCAGGCGGCGGCCGGCGAGGAGCGACCGCGCCTGGGCCAGGGCGCCGGCAACGGCTCCGGCGACTGCGGGACTTTCGGGCGGAAGGGTCCCCGCCGCGGGGGACGTCGTCGATGGCGCCTGGGAGCCGGGCATCGTCGCGGATTGCGGCGGGGTCGACGCCGATTCGTACCGCTCCCGCCGGGAATCGAGGTGGGGCAGGACCAGCGCCAGCAGCGCGACCAGCAGCATGACCAGCAGGGCAACGGCCGCGGCGACGATGGCCCGGGGGAAGGCCGACCTCAGCCACCTCCGCATCCGCGAAGGCAGCGCGGGCATCTGGACGGTGCTGGAGCCGGGCAGTTCCACCAGGAACTCCACGCTCCCGAACCGCACGCGATCGCCCCCCGAAAGCTGCCACACCTTGACGCGCTTGTCGTTGACGAACAGCCCGTTGGCGCTCCCGACGTCCTCGACCAGCACGGCGCCGTCCGGCCTGACCAACAGGCGGGAATGCACCCGGGACACCGACGGATCCACCAGGACCAGCCCGCAATCCCGCCCGCGGCCGACCAGGGTGGTCGTTTCGACGATCTCCAGGGTCTGGTCCATCGCGCCCTGGGACTTCCCGACCAGCCGGGCGTGGACGATGCGCTCCTCGGTGCCCGACCGCCCTCCCCGCACCCGCAGGTTGAAGTCCCCGACCCGGACCGTGTCCCCGTCCCGCAGTTCCGTGCGCCCGTCGATGCGCTCCCCGTCGACCCACAGGCCGTTCGAGGACCCGGCGTCCTCCACGAACAGGCGCCCCTCTTCCACGAACAGGCGCGCGTGCTGGCGGGAAACGTTCTCGGAGGGCAGGACGACGTCGCACTGGCGACTGCGCCCGACGATCAACTGGCCGGCATCGAACACGTACTCGTCCGTGACGGTGCCGAACCGGTCTTCGAGGATGAGGGTCCAGGAGGGGCGGGAGGCCATGGTTGCTCCCCCGAGGGGGCCTATGCGCCGAAGCGGCGTCCGGGCTCGAACCACCCGGCGACGCGCGTCACCCGGCTGCGGCCGTCATCGCCCGCAGCGAGGTCCACCACGGAATCGATCAACTCGGCCACCAGGACCCGCGCCCCTGCGTCATCCAGGGTCGGAATGGCCAGGTGGAACGCCGCGGTCACACGGTCGGGCAGCAGTTCGGCCGAGCAGGCGACCGACAGGATCAGGCCGGGGCGGGCGCCCGTGGCCAGCCGTGCCAGCAACGGCAGGTCGTCGGCCTCGATGTCGCCGACGGCCACGACGTCCGGGTGCAATGCCAGCACGGTGCCGACGGCCAGGGAACCCATGGCGACCGCGGCCGCACGATCCAGGATGATCGCGCCCTCGCGACGGGGCGACAGGTCCCGCGGTCCGTCCAGGACGACCACGCGGTCGCCCTCGGGCAGGGATCGCAGCAGGGCGTTCACGACGGCGGCACGCCGCTCGCGACTGCCGCCGCAGACCGCGATCCCGCGCCGGGCGCGGAGGGCGTCCTTCAGACGCTCGACCAGGTGCTCCTCGATCACGCCGGCGTGCGCCATGTCGTCCAGACTGAGGGTGGTCGCATGCGGACGCTCCAGGACGACCAGGCGGCCCTCGGCAGACAGCGGCGGGTTCACGATCCGGAGCATCGTCCCGTCGGGAAGGCGCCCGGCGACCTGGGGCTGGTTCAACGCCGTGCGGGGCAGGCCCGCAAGGTCCAGCAGGCGGCCCAGGATCCGGGCCTGCGTCATCTCGGACGAGAAGGTCTTGGAAACCTGGACCGGACGGCCCCCGCGGCCCACCCAGACCCGATCCAGCCCGTCGACCAGGATCGTCCGGACCTGCTCGTCGGCCAGCAGCTCCTCGAAGGGCCCGAGGCCCGTGAATTCGTACAGGACGTCCTGGGTCAGCAGGAACGGATCCACGTCGGCGGGGATGCGATCCTCACGGCGGAGGCTGTCGACCAGCCGCATGACACCGTCGGACATCCGCTGCCACTGATCGTCCGAAAATTCCGTCGAGGCCGGATCGATGCTGGCGAAGACGGTCGTCCCGGCCGCTTCGGCCACGACGTGCAGGGCCTCGGCCCAGCGTCCCAGGGCACCGCGTTCCGCACCGGCGCCGGCAACGCGCCGGGCCAGGCCCGACATCTGGCTGCGCCCCGCGTGGGACGGCTCGAAGGCTGCGTGAACCGCGGCGGCCTGGGCCTGGAGGTGATCGGACACGTCGGTCACCGGAGCCACGCGCGACGACACTTCGACCTCCACCGACTCGGGACGCTCCTCGGTCACGAACGGTTCAGCCGCGGACGCGGCGATCGGAGGCGGCAGGCTGGGGGCGACCTCGAAATCGAACTCCAGCGGGACTTCGGACTCGACGCTGGCCTCCACCGGAATGGGGGGCATGACCGAATCCGCAGCCTCGGGCGAAAAGGCGGACATCGAAACCGTCGGGTGATGGGCGACCTCGGGAGCGCCGGCCAGGGGAAGCGCCGGGACGGGCGTGGGCTCGATGTCGGCCGTGGCCGCGACGTCCGAACACCGCAGGGTGAAGTCGCCGATGTAGACCCGGTCCTCGGGGCTCAGCACCCGGGGGCCCGAGATGCGGCGCCCGTTCACGTACGTCCCGTTCGTGCTCTTCTGGTCGGTGAGGGTGACTGCCCCCCCCTCGATCGTCACCGTCGCGTGCCGTTTGGACACGTTCGGTTTCGGCAGGACGATGGAGTTGCCCTGCACCCGACCGATCGACACTTCGGCCACATCGAAGAACTGTTCGCGCTCGGCCCCCCCTTTCTCGGCGACCGTGACTCTCAGCATCTTCAACCCCCCGGAATGTCGACGCGCCATTTTTTCAGAGCCACTGCGGGATGTCAATTTCAAGGCCGTGCGCCGGCGCGTTCTCCCCGCACTGTTGCCCGCCGCCCGGGGGAACGGTACGATTGTGCCGATTCGAGGTCGATTTCATGCCGGCTCGTTCCTGGTCACGATGGGCACTGGTGGTTGCGGCGCCCCTCCTGGGCGCAGTCGCCTGCGCCCCGCGGGTCCAGGAACTCCGCATGGACGCCATGGAATTCACCACCTCCCGCACGGCCGACGGCGTGGTCGTCGACTTCCTGGATCCGGACGTCCTCTTCCGGGAGGGCGTCCAGGCCTGGGAGGACAAGCACTGGGAGGACGCGGTCCGCAAGTTCGGCCTGATCCTCGGCAGGTTCGCCGACTCCCGCTTCGCCAGGCCCGCCCTGTACAACCGCGGTCTGGCGCTCCTGTCGGCGCCCCGCCCCGCCGAGGCGGCCCGGGACTTCGACGAGTACCTGCGACGCTATCCCGACGATCCGGAACTGGCGGACGCCCTGTTGAAGGCGGGCGAGGCCTGGCAGGAGTGCGGCGAGTGGGCGAAGGCCGAGGAGGTCCTGAACCGTCGCCTCACCCTGGAACCCCTGACACTCCTGCAGGAAATGGAGGCCCGGGCACGCCTGGCCCGGGCGCTGCGGATGCAGGGCCGCTACGAGGAATCCCGCGAGCAGGTCACCCGCGTCCAGGCCCTGGCCGATCGGAACGCCACGCGGCCCGAGATCCAGGGGAACTACTTCGCCGCGATGGCGACCTTCGAGGGCGCCGAGGCGTGGCACGACCTGTTTTCGCGCGTCAAGTTCACCCTGCCCACGGACCGCATGGAAAAGGACCTGACGGACAAGGCCACGCTGTTCCTCAAGGCCCAGGGCGAGTACCTGCGGACGCTGAGGATGCGCAACGTCTTCTGGGGCGTCCAGGCCGGGACCCGCATGGGCCGCATGTACGAGGAGTTCTACGACGACATCATGAACGCCGAGGTGCCGCCCGAGTTCTCCCAGGAGGACCTGAAGGTCTACATGGGCGAACTGCGCCGCAAGGCCCGTCCCCTGGTCGCGAAGGCCGTGGCCGCCTACGAGCGCAACCTGTCGCTGGCCAAGATGTACGGCGCCCGGGACGAGTGGCTGGGCGACATGGCGAACCGCCTGTCCCGCCTGCGCCAGATCCTCGCAGAATCACCCGCCGACGAGTGACGAACTACCGGATCTAGAGGACGATCACGGGCCCCGGTTCCAACGCCGGCGCGGTCTGCAGCGGCACGCGCTGCCCGACCGGGCCCGACTCCGCCTGGACGGTTGCGGTTGCCAGTTCGGGCCGGTTGTGGTCCCGGGACAGGTGCGCCAGCAGCACCGTCCGGGGCAGCACGCGGGATGCGTCGGCCACCTCACCCAGGAAGCGGCCGCTCTGGACGTTCGACAGGTGCCCCCCGGTCCGACGCGACCCGCACCCGGTCCGCGTAATGCCTGGGACTGTGACGCAGCATTTCCTCGTCGTAGTTCGCCTCCAGGACGACGGCGTCGGCGTCCACGAACCAGGGCAGCAGTTCGGGCCGGGCGCAACCGAGGTCGGTCGCCACCACCAGCGTGCGCCGATCCCCCCCCCGCCCGGCGCGCAGCACGTAGCCGAAGGTGGGCACGTCGTGCGGCAGGTCGAAGGGCGTGACCTCGATGTCCTCGACCAGGTAGGTCGCTCCCGCCCGGACCTCCTGCAGCAGGCCCGCCGGCACCTCGGAACCCGCCTTCGCCTTGTGCAGTTTGCTGGCAAGCAGCAACGCCGAGCGGCCGGCCAGGACGGGAACGCGTCCCTCGACGCACCAGCGCAGGCCCCACCACCCCAGGTGGTCCGAATGCTCGTGGGTGATCAGGGCGGCCTTGACGGTCCCCGGGCCGACACCGGCGTCGGCCAGGCGCTGCAGCAGCGTCCGCCGCACCGGGATGCCCAGGTCCAGCACGATCGTCGCGCGGCGGGATGTCACCAGCGCCAGGTTTCCCGAGGACCCGCTGACCAGCGACTGGTACGTCAGGACCGCCTCGTTCACGGAGTGCTCTCCAGGGTGATGAACGATTCTACTCCGGCGCCGGGGACTCGCCCGATCGGGGCCCGCAAGCCTTCGGAAGGTCCAGCCTCGTCGCCGGAAGCACCGGTGCCGTCGCCCGGCGTTCCAGGCGCCACAGGGGCGTCGCATCCTCCACCCGGTAGGGCCCGATCGCAGTGCGCCGCAGGGCCACGAGGTGCCCGCAGCACCCCAGCACCCGCCCCAGGTCCCGGGCCAGGGATCGCATGTACGCGCCCTTCCCGCACGAAACCCGCAGCACCGCGTCCGGGGGCAGCCACTCCACCAGGTCGGCACTGCGGATGCTGACGGTCCGCGCAGGCTTGACCACCGGTTCCCCGCGCCGGGCATACCAGTACAGCGGGCGTCCGTGGTGCTTCAGGGCCGAGTAGGCCGGCGCCTCCTGCTGGATGTCTCCCACGAAGTCGGCCAGGGCCGTGCGGATCACGGCCTCGTCGGGCAGCGGCGAAGGGCCGCGGGCCACCACCGCACCGGTCAGATCGCAGGTGTCCGTTTCGGATCCGAAGCGCACCGTCAGCAGGTATTCCTTGTCGCCGGCCAGCAGCGCGTCGGCCTCCCGCGTGAACTCCCGGCCCACCAGGACCGGCAGGAGCCCCGTCGCGAACGGATCCAGCGTGCCGCCATGGCCCGTCCGCCGGATGCCCGTCACCCGGCGCAGCACTTCCACGACGCCCGCCGACGTGATGCCGACGGGCTTGTCCACCAGGACGATGCCGGGACCGAGGTGGGTGTCCCGCCCCGACGCGCCTTCGATCTCGTCATTCATCCTGCGGTTCTCCGGGGAGGTGGGGCGTCGGGCCGTTCCTACTCGCGGCGCGGCTTGCGGTCGCCCGCTCTCGCGCTCCGCGGCATCGGCGGGTACCTTCGCGGCGTCTGGACCTTCGCGTCGTCGGGCTCCGCGGCGCCCTCGGCCTCCTCGGGTTCGACAGCGTCCTCGGGCTTCGCGGCGTCCTCGGGCACCACGACGTCCGCGACCTCCTCGACGACCGCGATCTTCTTCGAGGCCACGGCTTCCTTGGGCGGCTTCGGGATGTGGAACAGCAGCTCCTCCACGCGCGCGGCCTGGTCGGGCACGTCGTCGTAGTAGAACTCCAGTTTCGGCATCCGCAGCATCGACACCCGCTGCGCCAGTTCCCGGCGCAGGAACGCCGAGCTCTTCTGCAGGCCCGCCAGCAGCTCGGCCTTCCCCTGCGCGTCGCCCTGGATGGACCGGACGTAGACGCGGCACAGCGACATGTCGGCAGTGACCTTCACGCCGGTCACCACCCCCATGCGCACCCGCGGGTCCTCGATCTCGCTGAGGATCAGCATCGCGAGGGCCCCGCGAATCTCGCTGGCAATCCGGTCGGTGCGCTTGAACGGCTTCATGGCTCCCTCGCGGTCACAGGAGGTGCAGGATCTCGATCGCATGATCGTCGATTTCGGCCAGGTACAGTTCGTCCACGAACGCGATCACCTTGTCGATCACCGAGTTCACGAACCGGTGGTCGTTGCCCACCACGCAGAATCCCAGGACCGCACTTTCCTGGCTGTCCTGGTCCTCGACCTCGGCCATCGCGATGTTGAACTGCTGACGGGTGCGCGCGATGACGCGCTTGACCACGCTGCGCTTCCCTTTCAGGTCGGCGTTTTCCGGGATGGAGAGCGTCAGGCGGCAGACACCGACGACCATGGCGGACCTCTGGGCGTTCCGGGACCCTGTCAACCGCTGGTCACACCCGTCCCGCGAACCGTCTCGTACTCGTAGAATTCGATGACGTCGCCGGCCTCGATGCCTTCCCAGCCGTCGATGCCGATGCCGCACTCCATGCCCTGCTTGACCTCGCGGACGTCGTCCTTGAAGCGCTTCAGACTGGACAGCTTGCCGGTGAACAGGGTGTCCTTGCCGCGGACCACGCGCGCCTCGAGGGTGCGCAGGATGTGGCCCATGGTGCACAGCGAACCGCCGATCTTGCCGACCTTCGACACGCTGAACACCTGCCGCACTTCCGCCTTGCCGACCAGCTTGGCGACCAGCTTGGGCGTCAGCAGGCCTTCCATGGCCAGTTTCAGGTCGTCGATGACGTCGTAGATGACCGAGTACCGACGGATGTCGATCTTCTCCTGCTCGGCCAGGTGCTGCGCCTTCGGATCCACGCTGACGTTGAACCCGACGACGACCGCGTTGGAGGCGATCGCGAGGTTCACGTCGCTTTCGGCCACGGCGCCGACCGCGCTGTGGACGACGCGCAGGGAAATCTCGGGATGCCGCAGCTTGGTCACGCTGTCCACCAGCGGGCCCAGGGAGCCCTGCACGTCGGCGCGCAGGATGACCTTCAGTTCCTTCATCTCGCCGGACTGGACCATGCTCAGGAAGTTTTCCAGCGAAACGCGGTTCGCGGAACCCGCCAGGCTGGCCCGCTTCATCTGCGCCATCTGGAACTCGGCGACCTCGCGGGCCTTCTTCTCGTCGGCCAGCGCCACGAAGGCGTCGCCGGCGTTCGGGACCATGTTCAGGCCCGCGATGCGCACCGGGGTCGCCGGGGTGGCGACCGTGACCGGCTTGCCCTTGTCGTCCGTCATCACGCGGATGCGGCCGTGGGCCAGGCCCGCGACGATCGCATCGCCGATCTTCAGCGTACCGCCGGACACCAGCACCGTGGCCACCGGGCCCAGGCGGGAGTCCAGCCGCGACTCCAGCACGACGCCTCGGCCGGCCTTCTCCGCGTTCGCCGTCAGTTCCAGCACCTGCGCCTGCAGCAGGACCATTTCCAGCAGGTTGTCGATGCCCAGGTTCTGCTTGGCGGAAATCTCGCAGAAGATGTTCGGGCCGCCCCATTCCTCGGGAACCAGGCCCTCGTCGCCCAGTTCGCGGCGAACGCGGTCGATGTTCGCGTCGGCCTTGTCGATCTTGTTGATGGCCACGATGATCGGCGCCCCGCCGTCCCGGGCATGGGCGATGGCTTCCTTCGTCTGCGCCATCACGCCGTCGTCGGCCGCGACCACCAGGATGACGATGTCGGTCACCGAGGCGCCGCGGGCGCGCATCTGGGTGAAGGCCTCGTGGCCGGGGGTGTCGATGAAGGTGATCAGTTCGCCGCCCGCGGTCTTCACCTGGTAGGCGCCGATGTGCTGCGTGATGCCGCCGGCTTCCATCTCGGCGACGTTCGCCGACCGGATCCGGTCCAGCAGCGTCGTCTTGCCGTGGTCGACGTGGCCCATGATCGTGACGACCGGCGGGCGCGGCAGCAGTTCCAGTTCGCTGTCCGGCTGCTCCTTCAGGACCACGGCCGGGTCGAAGCCGACCTTCTCCAGCGTGAAGCCGTACTCGCCCGCCATCAGGGTCGCGGTGTCCAGATCCAGGGACTGGGTCATGCCCGCCATGACGCCGTTCTGCATCAACTTCTTGATCAGTTCGTTGGCCTTCAGGCCCAGGGCGTGTGCGAGATCGCCGACCGTGATGGCCTCGCCCTCGACCCGGATATGCCGCTTCTGCTCCTTCGGCAGCGTCAGGACGGTCTTCTGCGGGCGGCCGCGGCGCTGGACCGTCTTGCGACGACGGTTCGACGGCCGCTGGGCCTCCTGGCGGTCGGCCTCTTCCTCGGGACCGGTCAGCATGTCGCGAATCTGCAGGACGTCGCTGCGGCGATCGTAGACCAGCCGCTTGACCTTGGTCTTCTTGTCGGGAGCCTCGGCCAGCGCCTTCAAGGCTTCGGCGCGGGGAGGCTGCTCGCCGGGCCGCCCGATGGGAGGCAGCGGCGGCTTCGCGACGGGCGCCGCGGCAACCGGCGCCACGGGGGGAGGCGCCACGGGGGCGACCACCACGGGGGCCGGGGGCGCAACGGGCGTCTCGACGGGGACTTCGACGACGGGTGCGGGGGCAACCTCGACGGACACGACGGGGGCTTCCACCACCGCTGCGGCCGTTTCGATCGGCTCCGCCACGGCTTCGACGGAAGCGGGGGCGACCTCGGGGGTCGGCTCGGGCGCCGTTGCCGGCTCCTCGACCGCCGCACCGGGCTTGCCGGCAGGCGCCGGAGCCCCGGCAGTCTCGCCGGCACGACGCCGCACGACACGGCCGCCTTCCATCTTCTTGACCTGGACCTCACCGGCCCGGGCAGTCTCGAAAAGCTTGCGCGCCTTCTCTTCCTGCTCCTTGGTCATCTGGGCGAGATGATCCTTCACCTCGATGCCGGCCTCCCGCAGGCGTTGGACGACCTGCTTCGACTCGACACCCAGCTCCTTGGCCAGTTCGTAGACACGCTTGCTCATCGGCCCCCCTCACGTACCGGCCCCCAGGATCCGCTCGGCCCACGCCGCGCCGCTCCCGGGTGTCCTCAGAGCCCGCGGGATTGACCCGCGAGCCAGGGCACGCTTCACACATTTCGAATCCGGGCAGAGGTAAGCACCCCTGCCCCCCCGTCGTTGGTCCCGATCCACGACGATGCCTTCGTCGGGAACCGCGGCCAGCCGCACCAGTTCGGCCTGGGGGCGTTGCCTTCCGCACCCCACGCACCGGCGCAGCGGGACGTGACGGGTCACCCCGGTCATTCCGCCGGGCTCTTCTCCGGCGTCGTCGCTTCCGGAGCGGCTTCGGTCGGTTCAGCAGGCGCTGCCTCGACGTCCCCCTCGACCGGAGCATCGACCGGAGCATCGACCGGAGCGTCGACCGGAGCCTCGGCGTCACCGGTAACCGGCGCCACCACGGGCGGAACGACGATGCCGGACGCCGCGGCGACGGCCGCAGCCTGCGCCTCGGCCTTCATCTTCTGCTTCAGTTCATAGGAAACCTGCTGGATTCCCTGGGCCATCGACAGGGAAATCCCCGGGATCGCCGCAAGCTCGGTTTCGTCCGCGTTCAGAAGGTTGTCCGGCGAGTGGTAGCCCAGCTTGAACAGGTACTCGACCGTGCTTTCGTCGAGGCCCTCGATCTTGACCAGGTCCACCTTCAGCCGCGCCTTCAGTTCCTGGATCCGGCCTTCGCCGTGGATCTCGATGTTCCAGCCCAGCAGCTTGCTGGCCAGCTTGACGTTCTGCCCGCGGCGCCCGATGGCCAGGGACAACTGGTCGTCGCCGACGATCAGCTCGATCTGGTGGTTGTTCTCGTCGATCAGCACGCGCTGGACCTGCGCCGGAGCGATCGCGCTGCAGACGTAGCGGGCCAGGTCGATCGAGTAGGGGATGATGTCGATCTTCTCGCCGCGCAGTTCCTGCACGACGGCCTGGACGCGCGACCCCTTCATGCCGACGCAAGCGCCGACCGGATCGACATCACTGTCGGTCGAGGTGACCGCCAGCTTCGTGCGCTCGCCGGGCTCCCGGGCCACGGCCTGGATCTTCACGATGCCCTCGTAGATCTCGGGCACTTCCTTCTCGAACAGCTTGACGACGAACCGCGGGTCCGTACGGGACAGGATCACCTGGTGGCCCTTCGGCTCGCGGGTGACGTCCTTCACGTAGGCCTGCACGCGGTCGCCGGCACGGTAGGACTCGCGGGGGCACTGCTCCTTGAAGGGCAGGATCGCCTCGGCCTTGCCCAGGTCGACGATGACGTTGCCCTTCTCGAAGCGGCGGGCGACGCCGGTGACCAGTTCGCCCTTCCGGTCCTTGTATTCGTTGAAGATGATGGTGCGCTCGGCTTCCTGCACCTTCTGCAGGACCACGTGCTTGGCCGTCTGGGCGGCGATGCGCCCGAACGCCTTGCGGTACGTCTGCAACTGCAGGATGTCGCCGTACTTCAGGTCTTCCTCGCGGGCCTTTTCCTTGTCGCCCTCCAGATAGAAGATCTGGAAGCCGAGTTCGTCGCCGGGCTGGGCCTCGGGGTCCACCTTCGCGGCGTCGTCCATGTCCAGCTCGACCATCGGGTTCTGGACGTCTTCCGACACCTTCATGTACTGGAAGAGTTCCACCTGCCCGCAATCGGCGTTGAACGCCGCCTCGAGGGTGCGCTCCTCGCCGAATACCTTCTTCGCCGCCTTCAGGATGGCTTCCTCGAGGGCTTCGATGAAGACCTCCTTCGGAATCCCCTTCTCGCGGCTGACGAGGTCGATTACCTCAGACCAGTTCGGGTTCTCGACGGACATCGGTTCCTCCGTTTGCACCGTTCGCGCCCTGCTCCGGTACCTCGTCCTCCCTCCGCACAGACCAGCCTTGTCGCCTGGGGAACGAAAGGAGGGGTGCGGCCGGCAGGTGCCCAGCCCTCAGGGTCGCGTATTGGTACTCCAACTCCGCGGGAATTGCAAGGGGGCGACCCCCGCCCCGGACCTGCGCGCGGAGCTACTTCGGTATCAGAAGGATGGGAACCCCCTCGAAGTCGTATCGACTGCGCAGTTCCCGCTGCAGGAACCGCAGGTAGTTCGCGGGAACGTCGGTGGTCCCGCCCCGGAACAGCAGGATTGTCGGGGGGTTGACCTGCACCTGGACGATGTACCGGATGCGCACCGAACGCCCCCCCGCGACGTGGGGGGGGTGCGTCTGGACGACTTCCTCCCAGAACTTGTTCAATTCGGCCGTCGCGATGCGCGAGAACAGGTTCGCGTGCACCCGCTTCACGGTCGGCAATACTTTCGTGATGTTGCGTCCCGCCAGGGCCGACGCCTGGATCCGGGGCGCGAATGCGAAGAAGGTCGTCTCGTCGTCCAGTTCCTTGCGGACCTCCTCGGCCCGTTCGCCCTTCAGCAGGTCCCACTTGTTGGCCACGACCACCAGCCCGCGGCCGCGCTCCATGATCAGGGACGCCAGTTTCTTGTCCTGGTCCGTCAGGCCCTCGGAGGCGTCGATGACCAGGATGCACACGTGGCTGCGCACGATGGCCTGCATCGTCCGGGCGACGCTCATGCGCTCCAGCCCCATCGCGACCTTGCCACGGCGCCGGACGCCCGCCGTGTCGATCAGCAGGTAGTCCTGGTCCCCGACCTTGAACGGCGTGTCGATGGCGTCGCGGGTGGTCCCGGCGACGTCGCTGGTCAGGTAGCGGTCGTGGCCCAGCAGCGCGTTCGCCAGCGTGGACTTCCCGACGTTCGGCCGCCCGACGATCGCGATCCGGATCGGCCCCGTGGCGTCCTCATCCAGGACCTCCTCCTCCAGCGGGGGAGCGTCCAGATCCGCGACGATCCGATCCATCAATTCGGCCACGCCCGTGCTGCGCTCCGCCGTCATCGGGAACAGTTCCTGGATGCCCATGCGGTAGAACTCGGCCACCAGGGGGTCCAGCCGGGCGTTGTCCACCTTGTTGACCGCCACGAACACCTTGCGGTTGCTGCGGCGCAACATGTCCCAGATGACCTCGTCGGTCGCCGTCGGGCCCTCCCGGACGTCCAGGACCAGCACCAGGGCGTCCGCCTCCTCGAGGGCCAGTTCCACCTGCCGCTTCATCAGCGCCAGCATGCTGCCCTCTTCCGCCTCGGGGTCGAACCCGCCGGTGTCCACCAGGACGAAGGCCCGCCCGGTGTGGTCGGACTCCGCGTAGTGGCGATCCCGGGTGACGCCCGGAAAGTCCTCCACGATCGCTTCCTTGCGACCCAGGATGCGGTTGAACAGCGTGGACTTGCCCACGTTGGGGCGGCCCACCAGGGCGATGATCGGTTTGCGGGTCATGGTTCTCCTTGCTTCCCACGCGGACGCGAAGACGTCGGCGACGGGCGGGGGATCCTACAGGACGATCGGGTTGCACGCCAGTGGGCCGGTCGTCAGGGTCCCAGCGCCGCAGCCCTGGCCGATGCCCGGGCCGCCTCCTCGGGCCTTCCGGCAGCCGCCGCGACCCGGGACAGGGTCTGCCAGGCCCGGACATACGACGGATCCTCGTCCACCGCGCGCTGCAGCCACGGCAGGGCCGCCGCGGGCAGACCGTCGTCCGCCAGCAGGGCACCCAGGTTGTTCATGGCCCGTGGATCCCGCGGGTCCAGCCTCAGCGCCGCGGCCAGCATCTCCCGCGCCGGGCCTTCCCCGCCCCGCAACGCCGCCAGGGTGGACAGGCCCCGCACCTGGGCGGCCAGGAACGCACGGGTCCAGCGATCCGCCCCGCCGGCCTGCGACCCGGCGGCTGCCGCCGCATCCAGCGCCGCGGAAACCCCGGCGGCAGGCCCGATCGTCCCCAGCGCGCAGGCCGGGAACCCGGGCACCAACCGGTCCCGCACCGCCCCGTCCACCGCGCCGTCCCCCGTCTCGATGTAGACCGGTCCCCGGAGGACGGCCAGATCCACGGCCCGGTTCAACGCCTGCGCCGGCGCCTCGCCCCCCGCCTCGAACGGCATCGTCCTCAGGGCTTCCCACAGGCCCTCCTCGCCGGGCCGCCCGCCGTGCGCCTTCAGGTGCCGCGTCACGTAGGGCGTATCCGAAAGATGCTGCCGGACCAGGCTCAGCACGTCGGGCCGCACCCCGTCCACGGCCTGCACGCCCAGGAGCGTCGCGGAAAGGTCGTCCGAACTGGTCAGGACCGTCGCCCCCGGGGGCAGGCCCTCCAGGAACGTGGCGGCGATCTCCCGGGGCTGGACCCGGGTCTTGTCCCGGTCTGCCGGCGCCATGACCCCCTGCAACACCACCAGCGCCCATCCGGCCACGACCGCCAGGGGCGCCCAGGACGGCCGCTGGACCCGTCGCGCCCCGGCGGCCAGGGCCTCGACTCCGGTGGCCGACAGGATGGCCAGGACGACCGTGGAAGGGACCAGGACCTGCAGGTCGTTGATGCCCATGGGGTTCACCCGAACCGCGAACACCACGTCGCCCACCAGCACGCCCAGCAGCGCCACCGCTGCAGCAGGCGCCCTCCGGGCCGTCCGGACCAGGCCCGCCAGCGCAAGGGGCCACAGGGCCAGCGTGCCTTCCGCGAGGGTCCCCAGGGCCATCCGGAGGTTCGCTTCCATCCGGACCAGGGACACGTCCCCGATCTGCCCGGCGAACGAGCGGCGGATCCGGGCCCCCGTCAGGTGTTCCCAGACCCCGGCGGCCGTCGACGGGTCGCCCCAGTTCAGGAGGGGTTCCCGGGACGCGGCGATCGGCAGGTACAGCACGACCAGCGCCCCGACGACCATCGCCGCCAGGGCCGTCGGCAGGACCCGCCACGCCGCCGGCCGACGGGCCGTCAACGCCACCGCCGCGACCGCCAGCACGAATCCCGCCTCGACCGGCCAGGTCACGTGGCCCCCGGCGCCCAACCCGACCAGGAAGCCGCCCAGCACCAGCCAGCGGGCATCGGCACGACGGACGCCGGCCAGGGCGCAGCCGATCGCCGCGGTCATCCCCGCCGCCGACAGCGCATAGACCTCGGTCGTGGTCCCGTGCAGCCAGGTCGTCGGGCTGGCCAGTAGCGCGGCAGGCGCAACCAGCGCGGCCCAGGGCAGCGTCCGGGACCCGCTGCCGGCCGGCGCCCCCGCCACGTCCCGGGCAACCGCCCAGGCCGCTGCGGCCAGGGCCCCCAGCGACACGGCCGACAGGAGGTTCATCCGGAAGAAGGCGTCCCCCGCGGGCAGGGTTCCGAAGGCCCGGCCCAGGAGGCAGAATGCCGGGAAGCCCGTGGGATGCGGCACCCCCAGGACCAGCGCGGCCGACGCCAGTTCACCGGCGTCCTTCACATACAGCCCCGGCGCCGCCAGCAGCGCGGCCAGGCATGCCACCGCGACGCCCACGAACACCGCGGTCGCGACCGTCCCCGATACCCCGGTCTGCGGCCCGTGCCCCGATCCTCCCGAGCGCGCAGGTGGAGCCGAAGCCGACTCGGGACGATCCATTCGACGCCGCCGGGCCTCGACCGCCACCGCGCATCCCCCGGCCGCGGTCATCCCCGCGACCGCCAGCAGCAACAGCAGTCCCGCCTGTGGCCACAGGGCGATTCCCGACAACAGGATGACGAGGATTCCCGCCAGGGAGGCAAGCACCCGGAACGGCAGGTCCGGCAGTGGCTTCATGGACTCATCGGTCGCGGCCGATCGCCGGTGTCACGGCGGGGTGCGGCGCGTGTCTCAGGGAAGGAAGATCTCGGCGCCCTCGGCGTACGTCACGCCGCCCGTCACGCCGCTCAGGCCGCCGGTGATCAGGATGGCGCCGTTCAGCAGGCCGCCCACGATCCGGGTGGCGCGATGATCGATCCGCGCCAGGGCCATGTCGCCCACCTGCGTCACCGTCAGGAGCCCCTCGTTCGCCTGGACCAGCACTGCCGTGGACAGAGGCGCACCGTCCACGCCCAGGCCGCCCGTGATCAACACGGTCTTGCCGTCGCCCAGGGGCGTCACCTGGTGGTGCGTGCGCATCAGCAGCGCCAGGTTGGCCCCGGACAGCCCGGACGGCCGACCCGTGATGGTCTCGTTGGTCGTGTCGATGTTGTAGGCCGTCGGCTCGACGTCCGGGGCGCGCCCGCTCTTGCCGCTGGCGCCACCGAACGTCCACACCTGCCCGCCGATCGCCACGGCGATGGCCCCGAAGGCCGCATTGGTCACGCCGGTGACGGCGGTCAGGGGCTTCACCTGGCCGGTCGCCTTCGAGAACCACTCGGCGAAGGCGCCCGTGTCGTTGACGTTTCCACCCAGGACCACGACGTCCGTGCATCCCTGGGTCGCGTTCCGGGCCACGCAGACCGACGAGGCCGCATAGCGCGGGGCCGCATTTTCCGAACCCGGGACCTCGACGCACTGCAGCCTGCCGCTCACGTCCGCCAGGCAACGGTACGACGACCGGCCCGCCGCGATGCGATCCGGGGCGTCCGCCGTCTGGACCAGCCCGGTCCGCACGAAGGCCTCGGGACCGGTGTCCCCGTCGATCGCCTCGACCAGCGCCATGGCGGTCGAGAATCCCAGTTCCGAGCGGGTCGCCGTTCCGACGGCCAGATCGACCACGTACGCGTAAGGCGACAGCGTCACCGGGCAGGCGCCCGTGCACTGCTGGGGGCGCGGGAACGGTACCGTCGACGTGCCGTCCACCTCGACGCCGACCAGCGGGGATCCGCCGATCAGGATCAACTGCTGGCCGCCCAGGACGACCGAGCCCATCAGGCCCACGGCAGTCCCCAGGTCCGTGCCCAGGTCCACGACGTCGAACAGCGAACTGCTGGCGCCGAAGGTTTCGCTCGAGGTCGCGGTGCCGACCGTCAGCCCCGAACCCCCGAACTGCGAGAAGCCGCCGGCCAGAACCACGTCGCCGCCGGGTCCGGTCACCGCCACGTGGAAGGCACGGTCCGCCTGGACGTTCAGCGGGAACAGGGTCTGGAGGCTGCACGTGCTGCCGACGCACTTCGCCTGGGGATGGACGACGTACTGCATCCACTTCAGGCCGTTCGTGCAGCCGACCTCGTCCGCGGTGCAGGACTGCTGGAACGCGAACCGGCACAGGGCCGGATCGGCGCATTCCGTGGTCGCCTGGCAGTCCGCATCGGCCTGGCAGGCGACTCCGCTGTTCTTCAGGTCGGCGCCGGGGACCGGGAACGTCCCGATGGAGCCGATCGGGTTCACCTGGATGAAGTACACGGCGTTTCCGGTCCCGTCCTTCGTCACGTCGATGCCGCCCCGGACGCCGCGGGCGACCAGAGCCGTGGAAACGCAGTCCGCCGTCGAGTACGCGTCGTACACGACCACGTAGCCGCCGGCGACGTCCAGATCGGTCACCGCGAAGCCGAAGTTCGGCGGCGTGCACGGCGATTCGAAATAGGCCTTCGTGTCCAGCGACAGCGGGACCTTCTTGAACAGGCGGATCTTGAAGTAGGTCGTGCCGGGCACGAAGTCGCCGGTCAAGGCCAGGCTCAGGCGGCCCCCACCGTCAGGCGACGGCCCCTTGAAGGCCAGATCCGAACCGGAACCGCTGCAGCCCGCCAGGAGGGCGACTGCCGCGAGGCACATCCCGAAACGCGTGATGCGATGATGCGTCATGGCAATCCTCCCTAGCGCGGAAACAGCGTGACGTCCTTGGGGGCATAGCGTGCGTCGGGGCTCAGCCCGATCGAGCCGGCACCGCCGCCACTGGTCTTGGACAGCACCACGCCCGCCGCGGTCCCGCCACCGACCACGGCCGCGCCGACGATCGTCCAGAACCACCACGAGCCGTACCACGGGGTCTTCTTGACCTCCCGCTCCTTGGTCGGAACGGGCGTCACGGGCGTCTTCGGGATGTCGACGACGTTCAGGTTCAGCGACACGACGTTGGCCTTGCGCCCTTCGACCTTGAGGGGCTGGACCGTTTCCTTGTAGCCGACCTTGGAGATCCGCAGGGTGTAGTCCCCCGTCTTCAGCCGGACCGCCACGGGCGTCAGGCCGACGAAATCCTTGTCGACGTACACTTCGCCGCCGGCCGGCGTCGAGGCGATGTCCACCTTCAGCAGTTCCGGTTCCGGCTGGGGCTCCGGGCCGAGCATCTTTTCGATCGCGTTGGCGATGAACTCACCCAGGCGCGACGACTCTTCCGCGCCACCCTCGGGCGACTTGACGGCCTTGGTCGTGACGTCCACCAGGCGCATCTGCACGTTGAAGCGCCCCGCCTGGTCGCTGACCTCGGTGTACAGCACGACGTCCGCACCGCGCCCGGCCCCGATGTTCGCCAGGCACTGCGCGTCAAAATCCACGCAGTCGGCGTCCACCATCAGATCCATGGGGTCCGCATCGGGAACCTTCAGGACGTCGAACTGCGGGTATTTCGCCAGCTTGGCCAACTCGCCCTGGGTCAGCGCGGTGGCTTCCTCGGCGGGCAGGTTGTTGCTGGATACCCGGAGCACCAGGAACTTCGACCTGGGTTGATCCTGGGCCACCGCCTGCGAAGCCCCCCCGACCCACGTCGCAAACGCGACCGCCAGGAGCAGCGTTCCCTTGCACCTCGTCATGGCACGCTCTCGTATCAGGCCGGTGCTATACTACGGGCACCCAATCGGGGTGTCAACGGTGCACATCCCCAAGCAGGACAAGGCCGTGCGCTTCCGCGGCATCGGCTCCCTCCCCCTTCGCAACGCGGGGGTGGCCGGGGTCCTGGCGCTCCTTCCGCTGGTGCTCGCCTGCGCCTCGGCGGCCCGCTATGCGACGGGCCCCCTGCCGCCCTCGGCGCTGCCCGAACCCGCCGTGCGCCTCGAAATGGGAGGGCCCCCGGGCCAGGTGCCGGCACCGCCTGCCCGGCCGATCCTGCACCTGGAGGCCGCCGGCACCCCGGGTCGGCCCCCGTCCCCTCTCCCCGACGTGGACGTCCTGGGGCGCGTCCGGAGGCTTGTCATCCATCCCGGTCCGGCCCACGGCTTCCACATTGAAATCGACGTTCCGAAGGGCGTTCTGCTGGCGGACGTCCTGACGTACTCGCCGATCCGCCTGGACCTGGCCGAAGGGCATGAAGTGCGCCTGCGGGCGTTCCTGGGCACGCCGATGCTGCTGCGCCTGGACGATTCCCAGGGCCCGCTCTTCCTGGTGTCCGCCGGGCCGTTCACCACCGAAATCAAGGATGTCCCGATCGAGGTGCGCGCCGCTCCCCGCCGGGCCTACGTCGAGGTCCTGACGACCGACGACCTGTGCCTGTGGACGGTCCTTGCCCGCAGCATCGAGGTGACGTCCCACGGCGTTTCCCTGGGGACGGTCGGTCCGGGCGCCACGGCGACGTTCGAGGCCCAGGGCCGACGCTGGCAGGTCACCTCGTCGGTGGCTTCCTCGCCCGAGGAATCGGACTGCGGACGCGAGGGGAGCAGCCGGCTGGCATTCTTCTGGGCCCGCGTGCCGCCCACCCCGCTCCTCCCGAGCGCGCAGGCGGCCGAGCCTTCAGGCGAAGGGATGGGTTTCCGCAGGAAACTCTCGCCGGAGCCGAAGCCGACTCGGGACGGTCAATAATCACCGGGCGCCGGGAAGGCCGCCCCGCTGCAGCAGCGACGCCACATCCATCGAAATGGCCACGGCCGCGTGCACGAACACGCCCCCCCAGATGGTCCCCGTCCGCAGGGCCAGGACGCCCAGCACGGTCCCGGCGATGACGGCCCCGAAGGCCTCGGGCATGGGCTTGGTGAAGTGGAGCATGACGTAGGGGACCACCATGGCCGGCACGGCCAGCACGCCCAGGCGCTGCTTGGTGGCGTGCAGCAGGAACCCCCGGAAGAAGAACTCCAGGGCGAAGAACTGCGTCGCGTACAGCAGTTCCCAGGCCAGCATGTCCGCCCAGCCCTTCGGGTGCCGGTAGAACGGGTACGTGGCCTGGAACGCCTCGCTGCCCGACGCGATCGCCACCGCCACCAGCACCGGCGCCAGCAGCAGCAGGTAGACCGGCAGGTGCCGGACGAAGCCGCGCCCGTTCAGCCCGTAGGCCGACAGGGGCTCCCGGAACACCGCGACGACGATGAAGGCCGGCACGATGAAGTAGCAGGTCACGCACCCCAGCGTCCATGCGGCGTGGCGGTACAGCGGTGACGCCGACAGCAGCGCATCCTTCAGCGCGCCGTCGGACAGGCCGGTCGCGAATCCCCACACCCGGTCCGCCAGATCCGCCTGCAGTTGGCCGCTCAGGACGACGAAATTCAGCAGCGTCAGGAGGATCGCAGCGGCCCCCAGCGCGGTCATCGCCTTGAAGAGGGGCGACCGCCCGCCCGCAGCCGGCGCTTCCATGCACCGCTCCATCGCCACGATGGAATCGAGGACCACGACCGTGTAGAGGCGTCGCAACATCGGCGGGATGGTAGCCGGAAACGCCGCACGACGCACCCCCGCCTTCCCTTCCTCCCCTCCGCCCGGACGCTGCGCGTTGACAAGCCCCCGCCCCTGCTGCAAACTTCGGCCCTCGCGGACGCCCCGCACGAGGAACCCACGATGTTCGACAGCCTGAAGCAGCGCATCGCTGACCTCCGTGAGAGGACCGTCGTCCTCGGGAGGTATCTTTGACCCGGAAACCAAGCATCGCCGCATCGCGGAAATCGACGAAATCAGCGGACTTCCGGACTTCTGGTCCAACCGCACCCAGGCCATGTCCCTGAGCCGTGAACGGACCCGCCTGCAGAAGGATCTGGACGCCTTTCAAAGCCCGGTCAAGACCCTCCAGGACGCCTCCGAACTGATCGAGATGGCCGAGGCCGAAGCCGACGCCGGGTTCGAGCCCGACATCGCGGCGACGATCGAGGATGCCGCGACGAAGGTCGCCGCCCTCGAGTTCAACCGCATGATGAGCGGCGAAAACGACCGCGCCGACGCCCTCGTGACGATCAACGCCGGCATGGGCGGCACCGAGTCCCAGGACTGGGTCACGATGCTGTTGCGCATGTACCTGATGTGGGCCGAGCGGAAGGGCTTCGTGACCGAGATCCTGGACGAACTGCCCGGCGAAGAGGCGGGGCTGAAGCACGTGACCTTCCAGGTCGAGGGCGAATGGGCCTTCGGCTACCTGAAGGCCGAGATCGGCGTCCACCGCCTGGTCCGAATCTCGCCGTTCGACTCCAACGCCCGGCGCCAGACCACGTTCGCGGGCGTCAGCATCCTGCCCGACATCGAGGAATCGATCGAAATCGAGGTCAACGACGACGACCTGCGCGTGGACACGTTCCGGGCCGGCGGCGCGGGTGGCCAGCACGTCAACAAGACCGACTCGGCCGTCCGCCTGACGCACCTGCCCACGGGCATCGTCGTCCAGTGCCAGAACGAGCGGTCCCAGATGAAGAACCGCAGCAAGGCCATGAAGATGCTGAAGGCCAAGTTGTACGATCTGGAGCAGCGCAAGAAGGACGCCGAACGGGACCGCCTGGAAGCCGAGAAGCGCGAAATCGACTTCGGCAGCCAGATCCGCAGCTACGTCCTGCATCCCTACCGCATGGTCAAGGACCTGCGCACGGGCGTCGAAACCGGCAACTCCGAGGCGGTCCTCAACGGCGACCTCGACGCCTTCATCGAAGCCTACCTGATGCGCGGGCAGCACTAGCCTGCGTCATGTTGCCCCTTCCGCTCCCGCACGACTATCCTGCCCCAGTCCCTCGCGCGGCCTCCCGATGCACGAAGCCCGCCAGCCCGAACGGCCCCGCACCCCCTGGGTCGCATCGACCTACTTCGCCGAAGGCCTGCCCTACATGCTGGTCCGGTACCTGGCGGGCGTCTACCTGACCGACATCGGCGTGAAGGAGTCCTACCTCGGCTTCGTGAACTTCCTGGGCATCCCCTGGAACCTCAAGTTCCTGTGGGCGCCCGCCGTCGACCTCTTCGGCACCAAGCGCGGCTGGCTGCTGAAGGTGCAGGCGACCCTCGTCGTGGGCACCCTGGCCCTGGCCCTCCTGGCCGCCTTCGGCCCCCTCGTCGTACCTCCCGGCGCCACCAGCCTCGAAGGCCTCGAAGGAGCCTGGGCCCTCCGGGGCTTGCTGGCCGTCCTGGTCGCGATGGCGTTCATCGCCGCGACCCACGACGTCACCATCGACGGCTACTACATGGAAGTCATCCAGAACCCGGCCGAGCAGGCGGCCTACACGGGCCTCCGCGTCCTGTGCTATCGCCTGGCGGTCGTCTTCGCCAAGTCCGTCCTGGTCGCCGCCGCCGGCGTGTGGGCCTGGTCCGGCGCCTTCGTCTGCGGCGCCGCGACCCTCGCGCTGCTGCTGGCCTTCCACTCCTGGTACCTGCCCCGGGTCGAAACCGCGCCTGCGGTCAAGCGGGACGGCGCCGAGGTCCTCCGGCAGTACGGGCACGCCTTCACGTCCTGGCTCCGGCAGGACCGCGTAGGCATCGCGCTGCTCTTCATCGTGACGTACAAGCTGGGCGACGAGATCCTGTTCAGCATGAACACGCCCTTCCTCCTCCGGGAACTGGGCGTGTCCAAGGTCCAGTTGTCCTGGGTCGCCGGCGTCGTCGGAACGGCGGCCTCCATCGCGGGTTCGCTGGTCTCGGCATGGGCGATCAAGCGCATGGGCCTCAAGCGCGCGATCTGGCCCCTCACGCTGGCCATGAACCTGAACATCTGGGCCTACGTGTGGCTGGCGGACACGCTGCCGGACCCCACGACGAACCTGGGCATCGGCATCATCGCCGCGGTGCACGCCTACGAGCAGTTCGCCGCGGGCCTGGGAAACGCCGTGCTGGTGGTCTACATCATGCGGACGTGCAATCCCGACTTCAAGGCGGCGCACTACGCCATCGCCAGCGCCATCTCGTCGGTGGGTTCGTCCCTGTTCGGAGGGTTCGGCGGCGTGATCGTCGAGTCCACCAGTTACGTGCACCTGTTCGTGCTGTCGTTCGTCCTGGCCCTGCCGTCGATGGTCTGCCTGCTGTTCCTGCGGATTCCGGACGAGCGGAAAACGTAGGCGCCACCGAAAGAACCAATCGTACCCGTACCCGAGCCCGTACCCGTGACCGCCGGGGCCGCCGGGATCGGGCACGGCGGGGACGGGTACGGGTACGGTAACGCCCTCTGGGCGTTAGAAGACGTGCCCCATATCCACGTAGATGCCGATCGGGATGCCGATGGCCGCCGAATCCGGCGAGTACGCAAAGTCGAACCGTGCGACGACCGTTTCGCCGACCTGGACCCGCACCCCGACGCCCGCGCCCCACTTGATCCCGGCCGCGGTCCCGTCCAGTTCCGGCGCCCGGCCGTACCCCGCCCAGACCCGTCCCGCGTCGGCCAGCAGCAGGGCCCCCACGCGAAACCGTTCGCCCAGCATGTGGAACGTCCAGAAGGTCGACCGCAGCTCGATGTCGCCGCCGATCTTGACCTTGCCGTGGTACCGGCCCTCGGGAACGCCCCGGAAGCCGTCCCGACCGCCCGGGTACTCGCGATTCTCGAAGGACGACGCCCGCGACAGTTCGTAGAACGGCACGTTTCCGAACAGCAGGTCCGCGAACAGCCGACTGGCCACCACCAGGTATTCGCCATACAACGGCACGTAGGCGCGACCGTCCAGCGTCGCTCCGCCGTAGTTCAGGTCGTTCCCCAGGCCCGGGGACGCCCGCACCTGCGCCTCGCAGAAGAATCCCTTCGAGGGCACGTACTCGTGGTTCCGCGTGTCGTAGGTGATGCCCGCCGCAGCCTGCAGCGCCACGTGATCCTGCAGGCCGTACAGCCGGTTCCGGTCCTTCCACAGGGCGCTGCCGGGGTACACGTCCGACCGCTCCCACAGGAAGCGCACCCCCGTCATCAGGAACAGGCCCTCGCCCAGGCGGTACCGGGCGTTCGCGCGCACCAGGGGTTCGTACTGCCGGTACTGGTACCGCTGGCGGTTCATCGACACCGTGGGATATGACGCCGGTTCCGTGGACGCGGCCTGGTACCGGCTGGCGTTGCCCAGGCCGTAGTACCCGGCGTTGTTCCGCTGGTTGTACTCGGCGGACACGAACAGGCGCAGGCGGCCCCCGGCCATCCCGGGAAGGTCCAGCCGCAGGAAGTCCATGTGGACCGGCAGGTACAGGCCGCGACCGTCCCACCACTTCAGGCTCATCGCGATCTGCGCCTGCACCCGGTACCGGTACGGCGTGTACTTCGGGTCGTACTGGGCCACCACGGTCTGGACGCCCAGCATCAGCCCCATGTCGGTGTTGCCGCCGACGGCGGGCAGGGGCGCCCACTCCAGGCGGTTCGGGTCCCGGGCTTCCTTCTTCGCCGCGGCTTCGACGACCGGCGCGGCCGATACCGGCACCGATTCGACGGCGCCGGCGTCTGCCGACATCGCCAGGATCGCAACAATCGCCAGGGTTCTGCGCACCGTCACATCCACTCGCAAGGCCGGCCGGTCGCGGCCCGCCTAGACTACCGGCGGCACCCGGCGTGTCAAGGCGCAACGCCCCGTCCCACCGGGGTTTGAGCCCACCCGAAACTTTATTTTCGCACCCGTCGATCCTTTTCGCCGCTCCTCCGTCTGTTGCCGGGTTGTCCATCCCATCACCCAGGAGGTCATGATGAATCCCACGATCGTTCGCATCCCCTTCCGCTTCGTCCTCGGGTCGGTTCTGGTCCTGCTGCTCGCTGCGTCCCGTCCCATCGGCGCCGCCCCCCTCGCCCCGGAGGCGCCCGGCACCGGCACCCTCGTCGGCCGCGACGCCGACGGCAAGACCGTGGACTTCCCCCTCCGGCACACGGACGTCCGGATCGAGGTGTCGGGCTTCCTGGCCCGCGCCCAGGTGACCCAGGAGTTCGCCAACCCCTACGACCGGCGAATCGAGGCCGTCTACGTCTTTCCGCTGCCGGAAAACGCCGCCGTGGACGACATGACCCTCGTGGTCGGCGGCCGGACCATCCGGGGCGTCATCCGCGAGCGGGGCGAGGCCCGCCGGGTGTACGAACAGGCCCGGGCGAACGGCCAGACCGCCGCACTCCTGGAGCAGGAACGCCCCAACATCTTCACGCAGTCGGTCGCGAACCTGCTGCCGGGCGACGACGTGAAGATCACCATCACGTACGTCCAGACGATCAAGTACGAGGCCGGAAGCCTGTCCCTGTCGTTCCCGATGGTGGTGGGCCCGCGCTACATCCCCGGCCACGTGACGACCCCCGAGGGGGACGCGATCCCCGTCACTCCCCGCGCCGCCTGCGTCCCGGACGCCGATCGCATCACCCCGCCGGTCAACAGCCCCGGCACCCGCTCGGGCCACGACGTGTCGATCGACGTCCAACTGGAAGCCGGGGTGCCCTACACGAACCTGCGGTCGAAGTCCCACGCCATCGAGGACCGCCGCATCGGCCCGACCTCCGCCGCGATCCGGCTGGCCGAGGGCGACGCCATCCCCAACCAGGACTTCGTGCTGGAATGGGACGTCCGCCCCGAGCGCGTGGCCGCCGGGATGCTGGCCCACCGGGAGGACGGCGACGGCTTCTTCACCCTGATGCTGGTCCCCGCGCCGTCGCCCCGTGCCGCCGACGTCACCCCGAAGGAAATGGTCTTCGTGCTGGACTGCTCCGGGTCGATGTCCGGCATGCCCATCGAGGCGTCGAAGTCCCTGGTCCGCCACGCCCTGGGCCACCTGAACCCGGGCGACACGTTCCAGATCCTGTCGTTTTCCATGACCGCGTCCGGCATGTCCCCGACGCCCCTGGCCAACACCCCCGCCAACATCGCCCGGGGCCTCGCCTACCTCGACACGCTGCACGGCGAGGGAGGCACCGAGATGATCCAGGGCATCCGGGCCGCCCTGGCGGGCGGTAGTGACGACCGCCGCCTGCGTGTGGTCCTGTTCCTGACCGACGGCTACATCGGCAACGAGACCGAAATCCTGTCCGAGGTGCGGAACCGCGTCGGCGATGCCCGGCTGTACTCCCTGGGCGTCGGCACCTCCGTGAACCGCTACCTGCTGGAAAACCTGGCCCTGGAGGGCCGGGGCCAGGTTCTGTACCTCCGGCCCGGCGAGGATCCCGCGCCCGCCATCGCCCGGTTCTACGACCAGGTCCGCAGCCCGGTGATGACCCGCCTGTCCATCGACTGGGGCGGCCTGGACGTCGTGGACGCCTGGCCGGCGACGCCCCCCGACCTGTTCGCCGGCCATCCACTGCTGGTCACCGCCCGCTACCGGACCGCGGGCACGGCCACCGTCCGCGTCACGGGCCTCATCGCCGGCGAGCGGGTGTCGATCCCCGTCGCCGTGGCCCTGCCCGACCGCCAGGCGGCCAACCCCGCCCTGCGCAGCCTGTGGGCACGCCAGGCCATCGAAGGCCGCATGCGCAAGATGCTGCAGGGCGAGGTGCCCGACCTGGTCCGGCAGGTCATCGCGCTGTCGGTCGGCAACCGCGTCCTGTCGCAGTACACCGCCTTCGTGGCGGTCGAGGAGAAGGCCCGCACGAACGAACGCGGCGATCCGGTGAAGGTCGAGGTCCCCGTCGAGATGCCGAAGGACGTGTCCTTTGAAGGCGTGTTCGGGGATGCCGAGGAGCAGGCGGCCGCCCCGCAGTCGAACGCCCTGATGTCGCGCATGGCCCCGATGAAGGCGGCGCGCATGATGGCCGCCCCGTCGTCCCCGCCGCCGTCGGCGGCCATGGGTTCCGTCGGGTACGGTACCGGCGGCGGCGGCGCGACGGGCGGGTACGGCCGCGTGTACGGCCTCGGAAAGGCCTCCACCGCCGTCGCGTCGCTCGCGGATTCCGCCCGGGAGAAGAAGGCCGAGTCGAACCGGCCCCCCTCGGCCGTCGTGCAGGGGACGGCCTCTGGTGACGCGACCGCCGGCCTGCGCACCTCCGCCGGCCCCACGCTCCACGTCCAGCGGGCCGCGGGGCTCGGGAAGCCGGTCCTCGACGCGTTCCAGGCACGCCTGAAGGTCGCCCTGGCGTCGATCGCGAACGCCATGAAGGGGTCCACCGCGGTGCTGAAGGTGTCCGTCGACGCGAAGGGCGGCCTGCACGTGACGGCCATCGAAGGGATGGCCGATGCGCCGCGGAACAAGGAGCGGTTGAAGAAGGCCCTGCAGGCGGCCGGGCTCTGGGCCACGGCACCGGCGAAGGCCCCGACCGGGACGGCCGACCTCAAGGTGACGTTCTAGGGTTCCCCCGCACGCCCCCCGATCGGTCACGCCCTTCCGACTACGGCCAGGACAGCGTCTTGCCGGCCAGGACGTGCACGTGCAGGTGATGCACCGACTGGCCCGCGTCCGCCCCGGTGTTGACGATGGTACGGTAGCCGCGCGCCTGGAATCCCGCGTCGTGCGCCACCCGGCGGGCAGCCAGCATCAACCGCCCCAGCAGGGCAGCGTCGGCTTCGGTGGATTCGGCGAGGGAGGCCAGGTGGACACGGGGAATCACCAGGACGTGGAACGGCGCCACCGGGTGGATGTCCCGGAAAGCCACCACGTCCTCGTCCTGGTAGACGATTGTCGCGGGGATCAGGCCTGAAGCAATGCTGCAGAAGATGCAGCCTTGCATGGCTACTTCTTGACGGGCAGGCGCTTCTTGGCGTCGCGCGCCTTCTTCTTCGCCTGACGGATCCGGGGACCACGAACACGACTGACCGACTTCTTGCCCACGAAAACACCTCCGAAAGCCCCGCGTCCGGCGGGGGCGCGAAAGATAGCAGAAAGCGGAACGACAGTCACTCTTTTCGCGAGGGCGCCTGAGGCGGGGTCGCTTCGACCAGTTCCACCAGCACGCCGTTCACGGAACGCGGGTTCAGGAAGGCCACGCGCGATCCGCCGGCGCCGGCCTGCCCTGCCCCGGGGACCGCGATCGCGCCAGCGGCCGTCGCCGTTTCCAGCGCCGCCCCGACGTCCTCCACGGCGAAGGCCACGTGGTGCAACCCCTCGCCACGCCGCTCCAGGAACCGCGACACCTCGGAGGTGTCGGCCGTCGGCTGGACCAGTTCGATCCGCGTGTCCCCCGCGCGCAGCATCGCCACGCGCACCTGGCGCGCGGGGATTTCCTCGATGCCGAGCAGTTCCAGGCCCAGCCCGTCGCGCCACACCCGCAGCGCCCCTTCCAGGTCGCGAACGCAGATCGCCACGTGATCCAAGCGTTTCATGGGGGCCTCGGGATTTGGGGGGAGAGGGAAGGAACGCGGGGAGGCGGCAACCGATCGGGACGCGCGGGCCGGGGTCGCCATCAACGGCGCGCCCCGGCCCGCACGGTCGCGATCTAGTAGTCGTCCATCCCGCCCATGCCGCCCATGCCACCCATGCCGCCCATGCCACCCATGCCGCCACCGCCGCCGCCGCCCATCGGAGCCTTCTCCTGGGGCTTTTCGACGATGATGCACTCGGTGGTCAGCAGCAGGGACGCCACGGACGCCGCCTTTTCCAGCGCGACGCGGGTGACCTTGGTCGGATCGATGATACCGGCCTTGACCAGGTCCTCGTACGTGTCGGTCAGGGCGTTGTAGCCGTAGGAAAGTTCCTTGGCTTCGCGCACCTTCTGGACGACGACCGAGCCCTCGACGCCGGCGTTCTCGGAGATCATGCGGATCGGTTCTTCGATCGCCCGACGCACGATGTCCACGCCGATCTTTTCCTCGATGGGCAGGCCGGACAGCTTGTCCAGGGCCTTCTGGGCGTGCAGCAGCGCAACGCCGCCGCCGGGGACCACGCCTTCCTCGACCGCCGCGCGGGTCGCGTGCAGGGCGTCTTCCACGCGGGCCTTCTTTTCCTTCATTTCGGCTTCGGTGGCCGCGCCGACCTTGATGACCGCAACGCCGCCGGCCAGCTTGGCCAGACGCTCCTGCAGCTTCTCCTTGTCGTAGTCGGACTTCGTGTCCTCGATCTGGGCCTTGATCTGGGCGATGCGGCCCTTGATGGCATCGGCCTGGCCGGCGCCCTCGATGATCGTCGTGTTGTCCTTGTCCATCACGACCTTCTTGGCGCGGCCGAGGTCGGAAAGCTTGGCGCTTTCCAGCTTCATGCCCAGGTCGTCGCTGATCACGCGGCCGCCGGTGAGGATCGCGATGTCCTCCAGCATGGCCTTGCGCCGGTCGCCGAACGCCGGGGCCTTGACGGCCATGACGTTCAGGGTGCCGCGCAGCTTGTTCACGACCAGCGTCGCCAGCGCCTCGCCTTCCACTTCCTCGGAGACGATGACCAGCGTCTTGCCCATCTTGACCGTCTGCTCCAGCAGCGGCAGCAGGTCCTTCATCTGGCTGATCTTCTTGTCGTAGATCAGGATCAGCGGTTCGTCGGCGACGGCTTCCATGCGTTCCGCGTCGGTGACGAAGTAGGGGCTGATGTAGCCACGGTCGAACTGCATGCCTTCGACGGTGTCCAGCGTCGTCTCCATGGACTTCGCTTCTTCGACCGTGATGACGCCGTCCTTGCCGACCTTCTCCATCGCCTGGGCGATGATCTGGCCGATGGTTTCGTCGTTGTTCGCGGAGATCGTGCCGACCTGCGCGATTTCCTTGAAGTCCTGGGTGTGCTTCGAAATGGCCTTCAACTCGGCGACGACGACCTTGACGGCCTTGTCGATGCCGCGCTTGATGTCCATCGGGCCGTGGCCCGCCGCGACCATCTTCACGCCTTCGCGGTAGATGGCCTGGGCCAGCACGGTGGCCGTCGTGGTGCCGTCACCGGCCTCGTCCGAGGCCCGCGACGCGACTTCCTTGACCATCTGGGCGCCGATGTTCTCGAACTTGTCCTTCAGTTCGACTTCCTTGGCGACCGTCACGCCGTCCTTGGTGACGGTGGGCGAGCCCCAGGACTTGTCGATGACGACGTTGCGGCCGCGGGGGCCGAGGGTGACCTTGACGGTGTCGGCGAGCACGTTGACGCCCTTCAGGATGCGGGCGCGGGCGGCCTCGCCGAAAACCAGTTCCTTCGCTGCCATGATGTTCTCCTCCCGGAATTGATGCCGACGGACGTCAGTCGAGGATGGCGAGGATGTCGTCCTCGCGCATGATGATGTGCTCGTCGCCGTCGATCTTCACTTCGCTGCCCGCGTACTTGCCGAACAGGATCTTGTCGCCGGGCTTGACCGCGGGGACGCGGAGGGTGCCGTTCTCGAAGACCTTGCCGGGACCGACGGCCACCACGCGCCCTTCCTGGGGCTTTTCCTTCGCGGTGTCCGGGATGATGATCCCGCCCGCCGTCTTTTCTTCGTTCGCGAGGCGCTTTACCAGAACACGGTCCTGCAGGGGCTTCACGCTCATGTCGTTCCTCCTAGATGCTGTGTCCGACAACCCGGGCCTGACGGTTCCGTCGGCCCAAACCAGACCCGCAGGCGGAATCTCGCCTGCGGTCCTCATCCGCGGGTCAATTTGTAATCATGGTTTCCGGAAGCGCAAGGGGAGCAGCCTCGCCAGACGGCCTCCCTTCTCGGGTTCGGACGGCTGCGCGGGGGGACGTGCGGCCGGAACCGAGTTCCCCGGGGCCCGTGCCAGCGCCAGGGCCGCCACGTCCCGGGTGGCGCCGACGATCGGCAGAACGGCGTCCAGCAGCGCCTGGCGGAACTCGGCCACCGACGCGTACCGCTCGCGCGGCTCGCGGGCCAGGGCCTTCTGGACCACCGCCTCCAGCGATTCCGGAATGTCGGGGTTCAGGGTCCCGACGCGGTAGGTCGGGATCGGCTTTTCCGACAGAAGGTACTGGACGTAGGAATCGGGGGTCGTGTCCTTGAGGTGCAGCGCGCGCACGCCGCACAGCACCTCGTAGGCGACCGCACCCAGGCTGTAGATGTCCGACAGGTCGCTGGTCACGCCCGTGCGGGCGGTTTCCGGCGCGACGAAGGGCGGGCTGCCGATCGACAGGGGCCGGGTCGGGCTGACCACGGGATCCTTTTCGTAGGCGGGGCGCGCGCTGCCCAGGTCCAGCACCCGCACCCGGGTGCCCACGCCCGGGATCTGCTCCAGCACGATGTTCCCGGTCTTGATGTCCCGGTGGATGATGTCCCGGGCGTGCAGTTCCGCGACGGAGTCGAGGACCGCGTCCAGGACCAGCGCGGCGGTGGGCAGCGCCAGGGGGCCGCCCTCGCGGATCGTGGCGTCCAGCGTCCGTCCGACGACCAGTTCCATCGCGAAATAGGGGAGACCCGCGGGCGTCGTGCCCGTGCGCAGGATGCGCGGGAAGCACGGGCTGCGCAGCAAGGCCAGGAACGCCGCCTCGCGCTTCAGCCCGGCCACGGCCGCCACCTGGTCGCCGTGCATCGCGTGCAGCACCTTCAGGGCGACCTTGCGCCGGCCCACGCTCAACTGCTCGGCAAGGTAGATCCGGCCATACCCGCCGAACCCGATCTGGCGGACCACCCGAAAATCGTCCCCGAGAATCGTGTCAAGCAGTGGGTCGTTTTCGCTCACGGGCAGTAGTGTAGAACCGGTGGGCTTCGGGAAGCAATATCTCCCTGCACGCGGGGAAGCGGAGGTCGATTGACGCGGGGCCGCCCGATGGTCTATTCTCCGCGCCCGATGGGGACGCTAACGTATAAAGATGCCGGGGTCGACGCAGACGCGCAGGATCACTTCGCGGACGCTATTGGCCGAATGGTATCGGGCAGCCGGGGGCCCGAGGTCGTTGCAGGGATCGGTGGTTTCGCCGCGGCGGTTGCGCCCGACTTCACGGGGATGACGCGTCCCCTGCTCGTTTCCGGCACCGACGGTGTCGGGACCAAGCTGAAACTGGCGTTCGCGACGGGGATCCACAACACGGTCGGCATCGATCTCGTTGCCATGTGCGCCAACGACGTCCTGACCACCGGGGCCCGGCCGCTGTTCTTCCTGGACTATTTCGGCACCGGTCGGCTGCAGCCCGGCGTTGCCCTCGGCGTGATCGAGGGGATCGTCGAGGGGTGCCGGCAGGCCGGGTGTTCCCTGGTGGGCGGCGAAACGGCCGAACTGCCGGGCTTCTACGCGCCGGGCGAATACGACCTCGCAGGCTTCTGCGTGGGCATCGTGGACCAGCCGAAGATGCTGACGGGCGCTGCATGCCGCGAAGGCGACGTGCTGATCGGCCTGGCGTCGTCGGGCGTGCACTCGAACGGCTTCTCGCTGGTCCGTCGCGTCGTCGAGGCGCGCGGCCTGTCCCTGCAGCGCACCTACGAGGGCTTCGACCGCACGCTGGGCGAGGTCCTGCTGACCCCGACCTTCATGTACGTCAACGCCTGGAAGGCCCTGGAAGGCCGCTTCGACGTGCACGCCATGGCCCACATCACGGGCGGCGGCATCGACGGCAACCTCCCGCGGGTGATCCCGGAAGGCCTGCACCCGATCGTGTCCCGGGCCTCGATCCCGACGCCGCCGATCTACCGGTTCCTGCAGAACGAAGGCGGCGAGCCGCGGATCGACGACGCCGACATGTGGTCCGTGTTCAACATGGGCGTCGGCTTCGTGTTCGCCGTGGCGCCCGGTGACGCCGAGGCTGCGACCCAGGCCCTGGCGGACGCCGGCTACCAGCCGTTCCGCCTGGGAACGCTGGCGGCCGGTTCCGGCGTGGTGGAGTGGACGTGAGCGAGTCCCGACGCGTGCCCATCGCCATCCTGCTGTCGGGTCGCGGCACCAACATGGTGTCGCTGGTCCGTGCCGCCGGGGATGGCCGCCTGCACGCCGACGTGCGCGTCGTCGTCAGCAACAAGGCCGACGCCGGGGGCCTCCTGCTGGCCGCCGAACTGGGCATCCCGACCCTGGTGCTGAACCACCGTGATTTCCCGACCCGCGAGGCCTTCGATTCTGCACTGGCCGATGCGCTGGACCAGCGCGGGGTCGAATTCGTGGCCCTCGCCGGCTTCATGCGCGTGCTGACGCCGACGTTCCTGAACCGCTTCCCGCGGCGCGTGATCAACATCCACCCTGCCCTGCTGCCGTCGTTCCCCGGCATCCATGCCCAGGCACAGGCGTTGGGCTACGGCGCGCGGATCACGGGCTGCACCGTCCACTTCGTCGACGAGGGCACGGACACGGGCCCCGTCATCGCCCAGGTGGCCGTCCAGATCCGGGACGAGGACGACGAGGACACCCTCTCGGCCCGCATCCTGCAGCAGGAAAACCTCCTGTACCCGCAGGCCCTGGACGACGTCCTCTGCGGCCGTCTGCGCTTCGAGGGCCGGCGCGTTCTGCGCGCCCGGGAGGCAACCGGATGCTGAGGTCTTCCTACGACGTGGTCATCGTCGGGACGGACCTCCCGGCCCTGGTGTTCGGGGCGCTGGCGGCCAAGAAGGGCTACCGCGTCCTGGTCCTGGGCCACGGCGGCAAGGACAACATCTACGACTTCGAAGGGTTCCACTTCGTCCGGCGCCCCCACCTGCTGTTCGGTTTCGCCGAATCGAACCCCATCCGGGAAGTGTTCCGCGAACTGGCCCTGGCGCCCGAGATGCGCAACCTGCCGCGCCCGATGGCGCCGACGGCCAACGTGGTGCTCCCCGATGCCCGCGTCGAAGTGACGCACATGAAGGGGATCCTGGAGGAGGAAATCCAGCGGGAATTCCCCGGCCGCATCGAGGCGTTCCGGGAATTCGTCCGGCGCATCGGCGACGTGGAAAAGGCCCTGGAGCCGATCCTTCGCGACACGCCGATCCTGCCCCCCGGGAACATCCGCGAATACCTGGCCTTCCGTCGGTACCGCAAGGGCCTCGACGGACTGCTGGGCGACGACGCGACCGACGCCCTGGCGCCCCTGGGGGACGATCCGCGGATGCGGGCCTTCTTCGCCGCGCCGCTGGCCCTGATGTCCGGCCTGACCGAACCGTGGCGCCACCCCCTGCCCTTCGTCCGCCTGTCGAACCACCTGCTGCGCAGCCTGCACTACGTCGAGTGGGGCGTGGACGCGCTGAAGAACCTGTTCCTGGACCGCATCCGCAACAACTCGGGCGACGTGCGATCCACCGATTCGGTGGACATGCTGGTCGTCCGTCGGGGCCGCGTCCGGGAAGTCGAAATCCGGGCCCGCGAGGAGGCCATCGGCGTCGGGATGCTGGTCATCGGCACCGACCTGGGGCCGGTCCTGGACCTCGTGCCGGTCGGCTCGGCCAAGCGCCGGTACCGCGCCCGGGTCGAAAAGATCCAGCCGTCCCACCTGCTGGTCACCGTGAACGTCGGCGCCCGGCGGGCGGTCCTGCCCGAGGGCATGGCCCAGACCGTGTTCGTGATCGGCGACCCGAACAAGCCCCTCGAGGGCAGCAACCTCCTGGTGGTCCAGAGCGATCCGGCCATGCCGCCGTCCGACTCCCTGGACCCGGAACGGACGACGATCGCCGTGTGCGGCCTGCTACCGGCGGTGCGCTTCGACGGCAAGCCCGCCACGCTGGCGGCCTTCGGCAGGGAACTGCTGTCGGGCCTCAAGCAGTTGCTGCCCTTCCTGGACCAGCACCTGATCGCGACCTCCGTGTCGTCGGTCGCCATCCATCCGAAGTCGGGCGATCCGATCATCGATCCCACCGGCCTGGTGCCGGTCTACCCCGACGTCCTGCCCCGCAGCCTGGACCTTGCGACCTGGCCCGTCCGGACGGCGTACGGCAACGTACTGCACCTGGGCGACGGCACGGCCGGTCCGCTGGGGTTCGAAGGCGCCTTCATGTCGGCCTTCCAGGCCTTCTCCATCCTCAAGAAGAAGATCCCGCTGAAAAGCGGCGTCTGACGACCCAAGGGGGGTTGTGATGCGGGGGACCCGGCTCCTCGCCCTGCTGACCATCACCCTGGCGGCCGCGCTGCACCCCTCCGTCGTCGCAGCCGCGATTCCGCCCGCCCCGGCGGACGACGTCACCGTCAGCACCTCCGCGCGAACGATCGATGCGGCCCCGGGCGCCCTGGACCTGGCGAAGGTGCTGGACCTCGCGATGCGGCAATCCGCCCTGATCGAGGCGGCCATGGCCGGCACCGAGGTGTTCGAGGCGAAGGTCGCCCAGGCCGAATCGTTCCAGTATCCGCGCGTCAAGCTGGATTCGATGCTGGGTCCCACCCCGGCCAAGCGGGGCACTCCGGAAGATGGCTGGACGGACATGTCCGACTGGGGCGTCCTGGCTTCCGTCGAACTGACGGGCTACGTGCCCCTGTACGGTTTCAGCAAGATCCAGCACCTGAAGAAGGCAGCGCGCCTGGGCGTCGAGGTCGGGAAGGCCCTGGAGGACATCGCCCGGGCCGAGGTTCGCTTCCGCGTGATGAAGGGATACTTCGACCTCGCCCTGGCCCGGGAACTGCAATCGGTGATGGAGGAAGGCCGGGGCTACTTCGACAAGGCCAAGCGCCATGTCGAAAAGACGAAGGCCGAGGACGACCCGTCATTCGATCCGATCGACGAGATGAAGATCCGCGTGTACGACGCCCAGGTGCAGGGGCGGGAACTGGAATCGATCCGCCAGCGCGCCCAGGCCCTGGGCGGCCTGCGGCAGGCATTCGGCGAGGATCCCCAGACCGGTCCGGACGTGCTGACGCCGGTCCTCGAGGCCCTCACGCCCCTGCGCGAGGTCACCCTGGACCAGGCCATCGCCGCGGCGGTCCAGGACCGGACGGACCTCGTGGCGTTGCGGCTGGGCGTGAAGGCCCGGAGCGCCGAGGCCCGGGCCCGGTACTGGATGATGTACCCGGACTTCGTCCTGGCCGGCCAGTTCAGCTTCCACTACTCGAACGTCGCGGACGCCCAGCACAGCCCCTTCGCCAGCAATCCCTACAACGGGTGGAGCGCGGGCGGCGGCCTGGCCCTGCGGTGGGACATGGACCTGGCCCGGAAGCTGGGCGAACTGCGGGAGACCCGGGCGAACCGCGACAAACTGTCGGCGGACCTCGCGGATGCCGAGCGCGGCGTGCGCCTGGAAGTCGAAAAGCTGTTCCTGGAAATGCGCGACATGAAGACGATGGTGGACGCCCAGACGGACGCCCTGAAGGCGGCCCGGGGCTGGGTCGTTTCCAAGCTGGACCTCTACGAAAACGACCTGGCGAGCCTGCGGGACGTTCTGGACGGCCTGCTGCAGTTCTTCCAGTGCCGACTGGACCTGCTGAAGGCAATTCACGATTATAATGTTGCGGTTGCGGCACTGGAGCGCGCCGCCGGCCTCGACCTGGTTCCCGTGGCCGCAGCGGCTGCCGGGACTGCGCCGGGCGTGGGCCGCGAATAGGCCGGCCCACCCGCCGTCGAAGTCCCGCGAACCCCCGGGCAGCGGCCCGGGCTACAGCAAGGAGATCACGATGCACGTGCGGCCGATGAAGGCGTTCCTGGCAACCCTGGCAGTCCTGATCGGCGTTCCCTGGAGCGCGGCGGCGGCCAACCCCGGCGACCCCCTGGACTTCGTGAAGGCCCGGTACAACGAGCTGCAGGAAGTCGTGAAGAAGTTCCCGGAAAAGGCCCCGATGCAGAAGGGCATCCGCGACGTCATGGAGACGTTCGTGGACTACCCGGAACTGTCGCGGCGGACCCTGGTGGATCAGTGGGACAAGCTGAAGAAGAAGGATCAGGCCGAGTTCGTCGCCGAGTTCAAGAAGATGATCCAGCGGTCCTACGTCAAGCGCTTCGACCCGGGAACGGTGTTCACGATCGACTACGCCGGCGACAAGCGGACGGATGCCGAAGGGGCGGTGACCGTGCCGTCGACCATCCGCTCGGGGCGATCCGAGGCCAAGGTCGAGTACGTCCTGCGCACCCTGGCGGGAAAATGGCTGGCCTTCGACGTCGTGATCGACGACGTCAGCATGGTCCGCAACTATCGCAAGCAGTTCCACGACATCATGGTCAAGGAAGGCTTCCCGGGCCTGATGGCGCGCCTGCGGAAGAAGAACGCCGCCGCCCAGGAATGACCCTGCCACCAGAGGATCAACCGGGTGCGCAGACTCGCAATCGCCGCCGTGCTGGTCGCCACCGTGGGGCTCGTGTTCGGCCCCGTGGTGGGATACGGCTTCGTCAACTGGGATGACGACCTCTACATCACCGAAAACCCCGCCGTGGATCCCGCGCAGCAGCCCGATTCCGGCCTGCTGCTGACGCGGTCGCTGAACTACCCGGTGCCGGTCCCGATCGTCGCGTACCGGTGGGTGGCGTCCGTCGCGGGCTTCGATCCCGGGGCGTTCCACCTGTTGAACCTGGTGCTGCACGGCATCAACGTGCTGCTGGTCTTCCTGTTCCTGTCGCGGTACCTGTCCGTCGGCCGCGCCGCCGTGGGCGCACTGCTGTTCGCCGTCCACCCGATCCAGGCCGAGGCCGTCGCGTGGTGCACCAGCACGAAGGACCTCCTGGCCGCCGGGTTCACGCTGGCTTCGCTGACCGCCAACGATCGGGCGCTGCGCGGCAAGGGCCCCCCGGGCCGGTGGCTGCTGCTGGTCGTGCTGACGGGCGCCCTGGCCATCCTGTCCAAGCCCTCGGCCTGCGTCCTTCCGGCGGCCCTGGCGGTCCAGGCGGCGCTCCTGGGCTCCCGGGGCACCCGTGTTCCTCCCGAGCGCGCAGGCGCAGGCGATGGGTTTCCGCAGGAAACTCTCGCCGCAGCCGAAGCCGACTCGGGATACTCCAAATGGCACCCGCGGAATCTGCTGGCCTATGGCGCCCTGGTCGGAACCGCGGCGTTCGTGGCCGTGATGGCGGTCGCCTGGTCGGTGTCGTCCGCCGCGATCCACACGTCCCACTTCTTCACGGCGTCGTACTTCAGCGGCGTGCTCCAGGCCGTCGCGCTGCAGGCCCGTCATTTTTTGGTGCCGCTGGATCTGCAGCCGTTCTACGTGCGGTGGGTGGGCCTGCCCGCGTTCGACGTGCTGCACGTGACGGGCGTCCTGGTGATCGCCGGCCTGCTGGTCCTGGCGGTCGTCCGGTTCCGGAACCCCGACCCGCGGCCCCGGCTGTTCCTGGCGCTGTTCGCGCTGTTCTACCTGCCGGTGTCGGGCGTGGTCCCCATCCAGCGTTTCATCGCCGACAGCTACATGTACCTGCCCCTGGTGCCCCTGATCGCCCTGGCCTGCGTCCTGGTTCCCGAACGCTGGCTGCAAGGGACGGCCCGCCGGACGACCGTGGTTGCCGCGGTGGTGGTCCTGGCCGTGCTGCTGGCGTTCCAGGCCGCCCACCAGCGATCTCTGTGGGAATCCAGCCGCACCCTGTGGACCCCGGCCCTGGAAGCGAATCCGACCTCCCACGTGGTGTTCCGGCATTACGCGCAGGCCTGGTCCGGACCCTCGGGCATCGAGCGGCCCGTGGCCGTGACGCCCGAACTGGTCGAAACGACGATCCGCGAAGGCGCGATGGACAGCATCATGGTGGGCTGGTTCGCCCAACTGCTGCCGGCGGACCGGGCCCTGGCGCTGTTCCTGCGCCAGGTTGCCGCGGGCCCCGTCGACCTGGACCTCCACCGGAACTTCGTCACGTTCGTCGCGCTGCGGCGCCCGTCCCTGGACGCCACGGGCCTCGACCTGCTGGGCGTGGCGGCCACGGCCCTGGCCGACGATGGATTGCGGAAGGGCGACGTCGGGATGCTGCCGGCCCTCGCGCGGCTGCTGGCGACCCATGGCCTGGGCAGCGTCGCCCTGCCCTGGCTGGAGGATGCCGGCCGACGCACCGGCGACCCGCAGTTCGACAACCTCGCCCGATCCCTCCGGGACCCGTGATATCCTGCCTTCCCGAGCGCGCAGGCGGAGGCGATGGGTTTCCGTAGGAAACTCTCGCCGGAGCCGAAGCCGACTCGGGACGATCCAATGATTCCCAGCGGAGCGGGCCCATGGAACGGACGGATGCCTTGCACGAAGTCGGCCGGCTGCGCGCCGAAATCGAGCACCACAACCGCCTCTACTACCTCAAGGACGCGCCCGAGATCGCCGACGCCGACTATGACCGCCTGTTCCGGCGCCTGCTGGAGCTGGAGGCACTCTTTCCCGACCTCGTGACCCCGGACTCGCCGTCCCAGCGGGTCGGCACGGCGCCCGCCGGCGAGTTCGCCCAGGTCCGGCACCGCGTGCCCATGCTGTCGCTGCAGAACGCGATGAGCGAGGACGAGGTGCGGGCGTTCGACGAGCGGATCCACCGGTTCCTGGGCCGGCCGGACGAGGTCACCTACGTCATCGAGCCCAAGTTCGACGGCCTGTCCGCGGAGCTGGTCTACGAGGACGGCGTGCTGACCGTCGCCGCGACCCGGGGGGACGGGACCACCGGCGAGGACGTCACCGCGAACGCCCGGACCATCCGCACGATCCCCTTGCGCCTGCAGGCGCCCCCCGGCCCGGGCGACCTGTTCGCCCCGTCCCCGGTGCCCCGCCTGATCGAGGTCCGGGGCGAGGTCTACATGCCCATCGCCCGGTTCGAGGAAATGAACCGCGAGCGCGACGCCCGGGGCGACGCCCTCTTCGCGAACCCCCGGAACGCGGCCGCCGGCGGCCTGCGCCAACTGGACCCGAAGATCACGGCGACGCGCCCGCTGGATTTCTACGCCTACGCCACCGGCGTGGTGGATGGCCTGGCGGTGGATTCCCAGTGGGCGCTGCTGCAGGCCCTCCGGGACCTCGGCTTCCCGGTGACGGACCTGGCCCGGCGCGTCACGGGGATCGAGGCCGTGATCCGCGAATACCGGCGCCTGGGCGAACTGCGCGACACGCTGCCGTTCGAAATCGACGGCACGGTGGTCAAGGTGGACGACTTCGCCCTGCAGCGCGAACTGGGCGAGGTGTCCCGCAGCCCCCGGTGGGCCATCGCCTTCAAGTTCCCGCCCCGGCGGGAAGTGACCCGGGTCCTGGACATCCTGGTGCAGGTGGGGCGCACGGGCGCGCTGACCCCCGTCGCCGTCCTGGAACCGGTGCGCGTGGCCGGCGTCGTCGTGCGCCGCGCGACGCTGCACAACGAGGACGAGGTGGCGCGGAAGGGCGTCCGCGTGGGCGACTACGTCGAGGTCCAGCGGGCCGGCGACGTCATCCCCGAGGTCGTCACCGTGCTGGCCGACCGGCGATCCGGCGACGAGCGCCCCTTCGCGATGCCCGACGCCTGCCCCTCCTGCGGCGGTCCCGTCGTCCGCGAGGAAGGCGAATCGGTCCGGCGCTGCGTCAACGCATCCTGCCCGGCCCAGCTGCGCGAGCACCTGGTCCACTTCGCCGGCAAGCGGGCCATGGACATCGAGCACCTGGGCGACAAGCTGGCGGACCAACTGGTCGATCGGGGCCTGGTGAAGGACGTGGCGGACGTCTACCAGTTGCGCTTCGAGGACGTCCTGGCGATGGAGCGCATGGCGGAAAAGTCCGCCCGCAACCTTCTGGAGGCTATCGAGGCGTCGAAGGAGCGCCCCCTGGCCCGGGTCCTGGCTGCCCTGGGGATCCGGCAGGTCGGCGAGGCGCTGGCGCGATCGCTGGCGGCGCGCTTCCACACGATGGACGCCCTGGCCGCCGCGGCGACCGGCGCCCCCGCCGAGGGCGCGACGGATCCCCTGGCCGCGGTCGAGGACGTGGGCCCGGTCGTCGCCAGAAGCATCCGGGACTGGTTCGGCCAGGAATCGAACCGCGCGCTGGTGGACCGGCTGGCCGGCGCCGGCGTGCGGATGACCCATGCGTCCAGCGGCGCCGTGACCGACCCGCGGTTCGCCGGGAAGACGTTCGTGTTCACGGGGTCGCTGACCACGATGACCCGGGAGCGGGCCCAGGCCCTGGTGGCGGACCGGGGCGGGAAGGCCGCCGGCTCGGTGTCCCGGAAGACGGACTATGTCGTGGCCGGGGCCGACGCGGGCAGCAAGCTGGACAAGGCCCGGGACCTGGGCGTCGCGGTCCTGACCGAGGAGGAGTTCGGCGCGATGGTCGCCGGCGACGACGAAGGCCCCGCCCCGGACGCCTCATGAACGGACGGTCGATGCGCGCCTCGCCGGGAACCGTCGCGGCCTGGGTCGCCGCGCTGGCGGTCGTCTGCGCCACGTTCCTGCCCTACGCCTGGCTGGACCGCCACGCACCGGCCGGCCAGGTCTTCTCCGGCCTGTCTACGCCCCTCCCGGACGAAGCCTCGTACCTGATGTGGATGGGCCAGCATCGCGACGGCGCGCTGCGGGTCGAAAACCGCATGACGACCGATCCGCACGAACGGTTCTACGGCAACCCGGTGTGGATGGTCCTGGGACTGGCGTCCCGGGTGACCGGGGCCTCCCTCGTGGCGACCTACCACGGAGGCCGGGCCGCCCTCGCCTTCCTGTACCTGGTGCTGCTGTGGGCCGCCCTGGGCCGGCTGGTGCCCGACCGACGGTCGGCCGCGCTGGCGTTCGCCCTGGTCGCGGTGGGCAGCGGCTTCGGCTGGCTGCAGGACCTGGGCCTGCCCGTCGAGTCCGCCGACACCTGGATGACCGAACTGTGGTCCTTCCCGTCCCTGCTGCACTTCCCCCACTTCGCCGCGTCGCTGGCCCTGGTGGCCGCGACCCTGGGGGCGGTGGCGCGGGGCCTGGCCTCGGGTCGCCGCGGGCCGGGAATCGCCGCGGGCCTGGCGCTGGCACTGCTGGTCCAGGTGCACCCGTACACCGCCCTGACCTTGTCGCTGGCCCTGGCCGTGTCCTGGGTGCTCGAACGACGCGTCGCGGCGCGCGGGCCCGCCGAAGCAGGCATCGGCACGCGGCCCACGTCCCCGACCGTCACCGGCGGCCCCGTCCCGATCGCCCTGGCGATCGCCTTCGCCGCGTTCGCGCTGGCGGCCGCGCAGGTCGTGTCCAGCCCCATGCTGCAGGCCTGGGCGCGCCAGAACGTCATGCCCTCGCCTCCCCCCTGGCAGTACGTCGCCGGGTTCGGCTTCCCGGGCCTGATGGCCCTCGTGGGATTCTGGCGCCTGACCCGCGATCGGGCCTGGACCCCGGCCCTGCGCCTGCTGGCGGCCTGGATCGCCGTCGCGGCCCTGCTGGCCTACGGTGCGCCGGTGATCCCCTTCGAACGGCGCTGCATCGAGGGCGTCCACATCGCCCTGGCGGTGTTCGCGGCCCTGGCCATCGCGCCGGAACTGGCCCGCCGGTCCCGCGGGTCGGCCGCGATCCTGGCCGCCTTCGTCGTCGTCGCCTCGGCTCCCGGATCGATCGCGACGGCACTGCGCGAGTGCATGACGGACAACCCCGGCTACGTGGATGCCGACTGGCCCGACCTGGCCCGGGCGGTGCACGAATCCGCGGGGGACGACGGAGTCCTGGCGGCTCCGCGGGCCGGGCTGTACCTGGCAGCCTTCGCCGGGGCCCGCGTGTTCATCGGGCATCACGAGGTGACGCCGCAGTTCGGGAAGCGCCTGCGCGCGGTCGAGTCGTTCTTTTCCGATCCGGCCCCGCCCGATGCCCGGACCGCCTTCCTGGCCCAGGCCCGGTGCCGGTGGGTCGTCACGACCCCCGACACGGCACGCGCGCTGCTGGGCGCCGGAATCCCGCCGTCCCTGGTGCCGCGCGCCGCCGGTTCGTCCTGGGTGTTGTACGGGCCGGAGCCGAAGTCGCCGCCTGCGCCCTAGTAAATCTGCAGCATGTCGCTGCCGGGATAGTAGTGCCGCAGGATGTCCTCGAACGAAATGCCTTCCTGGGCCATGCCGATCGCGCCGACCTGGCACATGCCGACACCGTGACCGAACCCGGCGCCCGTGAAGGCGAACCCGCGGCCGCGACCGTCCGAGGCCTCGTCCACCACGAACAGGGACGACCTCAACCCGCCCAGCGCCTTGCGGATCCGCAGTTCCGGGGACAGCAGCACCGTGGCCTTGTCCCCCTTCACTTCCAGGCGCAGGATGCGCCCCGACACGCCGCGCTCGACGACCCGCATCCCGCGGACCTCGCCCGGATCGGTGCCGGTCTGCTCCTTGATCCCCGACCGGATGTCATCGGCGGTCACGGCCTTGCGCCACCGGAACGATTCCTTCCCGTACTTCGTGCTGCCGCAGTACAGCCCCTTGGGTGGCGTCTGGATGAACGCCTTCACGGCCTCCTCCGACCGTTCGCCGTCATAGACCTTCGTCCCGTCCGGCGCGTCCGGCACCCCCTTCAGGTACTCGTGCCCGGACCCCTGCCAGACCGCGCCGCCGCTTTCGGAGTGGCCGCCGCAGTTGGCAGCGTAGACCGAATCCACCAGCCCGCCACCGGCAAACAGCATGCGGCCCCGGGTGTCTTCCACGGCCTTGCTGGTCCGCGGATCCTCCCGGGTCAGCCCCTTGTAGACCTGGCAGTGGACGTCGGCGCACACCATGTAGGGATCCGCGGTATGCCGGTTCCCCAGCTTGGCGAACAGTTCGCCCCGGGCGCAGGTCGCCTGGGCCCGCAGCGCCGCCGGCGGGGCATCCACGTAGATTTCCGACGGAACCAGCCCCTTCAGCAGCGTTTCCGCGTCCACCGCGTTCACGGCCGCCAGCTTGCCGTTCCGATCCGGCGTCAGGACCAGGCGCCCCCGGTAGGAGCGATCCTCCCGTCCGTGCCAGTTGAACCCCTTCCCGAACTCGACCGACCGGACCGTGAACGACCGTCCCTCCGCGGGAGCGATCATCACCATGCCCGGGACCGTCAGCGCCACATCGACGCCCGCGCAGCCGACCCGCACCGTGCCGCGGGGACGCTCCACGACCTCCTCGAACACCTCCAGGGTGCCCATGCCGGTCTTGGCCGCCAGTTCGTCCCGGCGCGCCCGGGCGGGATCCGGCGCATCGAACGGTGCGTCCTCCACCAGGGTCGTCGTGCGATTGTCCAGGACACGCCCGTAGAAGCCGAAGATGCTGCCCCGCTGGAAGGTCCGCACGCCGGACGCCCGGCCCTCCCACGAGGCCCGCTCGCGACGCAACCCGTCCAGGTCCCGGGACGGCAGGCGCGACAGCCCGACCCAGTAGCGGATCCGCGCCGGGATCCCGTCCTCCAGGCGCGCCGTGCAGGTCGTCTTGCCCTTCCCGATCCGCGTCGACGGCCCGCCGATGCCCTCGGGCAGGAACTCGAAGGGCCCCTCCGACTCGAACACCACCTGCGTTTCGCCCTCGACCAGGCCGACCGTCACGATCGGCACGTTGTCCTTGGTGAACAGGAATTTCGTCTGGTACAGCAGGGCCGTCCGGTCACGACGGGTGAAGTCCTCCCCCTCCTGCTCCTGGGCCAGGGCCGGGGAGGCGACGAGGAGGAATCCCAGGAACGGGAACAGGGCACGCACGATCACCGCCACCATGATGCCGTTCCTGCTGAAGGGGATTCGATGAGGTCCCTCACGTCGACGCAATCCTGCCCAACTCCGCGGGAACCGTCAACGGTCTGGATACGGTCTGGAAGGGGAAAACGGGGAGGCCCGGATACGCGAAGGGCGCCCTAAGGCGCCCCCGCGTGCCGGTGGAAGGAGAGAAGTACTACTCGGTCTCGTTGTCGACGAAGTAGGCAGACGCGCCGACCTGGCTGCACTCGCCGTACATCGCGTTCGGATCCGGGAAGATGATCCGCTGGAACGTGGACTTGACGGTGTCGCAGTCCAAGTCAGCGTGGGCGTTCGCCGTGGCGTGCGCCGAGTTCAGGACCTTGCCGTCCGAATTGTACGAGTACACGAAGTAGACCTGGTCCGTGATCTGGAAGGTCAGGGCCGACCACGTGGCGGTGTTCCACGCAGCGGCGTTCGTGTCGCAACGGCCGTCGCTGTCGCCGTCGAGCGTACCGCAGCAGGTCGTTCCGGGGGTCAGGTCCTGGCTGGTCGGGAACTGGCAGTAAATGCGCGTGCCGGCAGCGGACACGTGGGGGGCGGTGTAGTAATACGCCGAACCCTTGTAGATCTTGTCCAGTTCGTCGATCGCTTCCGTCGTCTTGGCGCGGCGCATGTACTTGATGAACGCCGGGACCGCGATGACGGCCAGGATGCCGAGGATGGCCACGACGACCATCAACTCGACCAGCGTGAAGCCCTTCAGGTTCAGTTTGCGGAACTTGTTCAACATGGCACCCTCCTTTTGAAACCACCTTGCCAGCAACCCGGCAACCCACCGCCCACGGTTCGCCGGGGCGATCTTCGGTCACTATCTAAAGCAATTGGCGTGCCACGCCTGTATTTCTGTAGTTACATGCAGTTGCAGGAGCAGACCTCCGACGGATCTCCGCAGACTGACGTTTCGCGACAGCCTCAAGTGACATTTTACGTCACCGAGGCCCTTGGGATTCCCCTTCGTCGGGGTGCCGCCCGAGGGGGGCAATGGGTCCGCGGAGCACGTGTGACCCGTCCCGCCGCCGGATCCGGACCGTGCCGCCGTTGACCGACGCCGGGCCGGCCGTATATGGTGGATGCGCCCATCGACGAGGCCTTCATGGCGCTGCGCGTCGCGGTCCTGACCCTGATTGCCGCGGCGGCCTTCCTGGTCCGGGCGGGCCTGGGCGCCGACCTCGTGGACGGTTCCCGGGTCCTGCCGTTCCCGGACGACCCGCCCTACCATTGGATGCGCCTGGAACGCCTGCTCCAGGGCCCGATCGCGCCCGACGCCATCGACCCGATGGTGGCCCACCCCCAGGGGGCCGTCGCGCATTGGCCCTGGGGGTTCGACCACCTCCTGCACCTGATCGCGGACGTGGCCGGCGCGGGGACGGACGGGGAGGCGGCCCGGCGTGCGACGGCATGGGCCATCCCGGCCCTGGGAGCCCTGCTGGTCTTCCTGACGTACCTGGTGGCAGCCCGCGTGACGACCCGGCGACGGGCCCTGCTGGCGGCCCTGTTCATCGCCGTCCTGCCGAAGCACGTCGAATACACGATGGCCGGGCGCGTGGACCACCACGTCATGGAACCCCTGCTGACGGTCCTGGGGCTGCTGGGTCCCCTGGCGGCATGGTCGAAACGTCGTTGGCTCCCTGCCTGCATCCTTTCGGGGATCGCCTCGGGGTCGGCCTTCGCCTTCTTTCCGGCCGCGCTGCATCCGGTCGCACTGGCCCTGGTCCTGGTGGGCGGAGCATTGGCCCTGGAGGCTCCCGGCGCCGCCATCGCCTATGCCGCAGCCACATGGGTCGGGACGGCGGCCTCCCTGCTGGTGTCCCCCCATGCCGCGGAATGGGTGTTCTATTCGCCGTCGCTGGTCCACGTGGCGCTGATCGGCCTGGTCGCCGCCGGCGTGATCGCGACGGCCGTGATGACGCGAGTGCGCCCCGATGCCTCCGCCGTCCGGCGGCTGTCGAACGGGGCCGTGATGGCGGGCCTCGGCGCCACGGCCGCGGTCCTGGTGTTCCCCGACCTGCTGACATCGGTCACCCAGGGCTTCGCGTACCTGGGTTCCGAGGGGTTCGCGTCCCTGTCCCGGGAGGCAAGCCCCCTGCTGTCCGATCCCTACAAGGCCCTCCTGATCCTGGGGGTGCTGTCTCCGCTGGCGCTCGTCGGATTGGCCCGGATATCGCTGGGAGGCGGCGACGACGGCGAAACTCCCCGGCGAACGGCGCGGGCCGTGGGATTCCTGGGCCTGGCCTTCCTGGGCGTGGCGTTGTTCCAGCGGCGGTTCGCCACGGTGGCGGCGCCCTTCATCGCGATCGGCGTCGCCGAGGCCCTCGGGGAGATCGGAAGGCGCCTGGGGCCGCGCCTGGCGGCGTTCGGAGTCCGCCCTCCCCTGCGGATCGGTATCGCCATCGCCGTCGTGACGGCCGCGGTTGCCCTGGACCTGTCCACGATTGCCGGCCAGCAGCCCCTGGGCGGCCAGGACCGCGCCATGCTGAAGGCGTCGGCACTGATCGAGCGACGCAGGCAGGACCTCGGGGCGGACGGAGCGGGCGCCCTGGTGCCCTGGGGATACGGGCACCTGGTGCAGTGGCGGGCGGGGGTGCCCACGGTGTGCGACAACTTCTTCGGCCCCCCGGAAAACGACGCTGCCCTGCGGGAGTGCCTGGGCTTCCTGTACGAGGGCGACCCGGCGACGGCGGCGGCCATGCTGCGCCGCGACAAGGTGCGCTGGGTGGTCCTGCTGCCGCCCCACCCGGAGGAGATCCGGGTCGAGGCCCGGCTGCTGGGCCGGGACCCGACGCTGTACGTGGACGCGACCGATCGCCTGCTGCCGGGATTCGCACGGACCAGTTGGGGCACCCTGGGCATCTGGGCCCGGACGGCGGCGCCGGAGGAGGTGGGCCCGCTGGGCCTGCGCCTGCTGGACCGGATCGTCCAGACCAACCCTGCGAACGGAACGATCGAGGCCGAGATCCTGGTGTTCGAAGCCGCGGACCCCTCGCCGCCCTCCTAGACGCGCGCACGGTAGTTGATGCAAAATACCCGCGCATTCGAGGCCCCCGGTCGGGCCTCGCAAGAGGGGTCGCAGCGTGAAGGTCGCGGTCATCGGCGGGGGGTCGACGTACACCCCCGAACTGTTCGAAGGGCTGCTGGCCCGGCAGGCGGAACTGGGCCTGACCGAGGTGGTCCTGGAGGACATCGACCCCGCCCGCCTGGAACCCGTCGCCGGTTTCTGCCGGCGCATGGCCGCGGCCGCGGGCGCCACCCTTCGCGTTCGCGACACGCTGGACCTCGACGAGGCCGTCGCCGGCTCGACGTTCGTGGTCACGCAG
>CAINDP010000143.1 GCA_903847405.1 uncultured Myxococcales bacterium
CACCTCCTGGGCGGGGACCTGGACCGGGCGACGGCCTACGTCGCCTCGAAGGCCCTGGACGCGTTCTTCGCGGTCCACGGCGACGAAAAGCACCCGGTGATCATCGAGGATTTCCAGATCCTGTCGGTGCGGTTCCTGCCGGTGAAGGACCGCAAGGCGAAGCAGACTGCCGTGGTCATGGTGGGCGCCGACGTGCGCGCGCACGATTCGATTACCATCAAGGCGATCCGGTATCGCCAGCTCTGGGAACAGAATGGGGAACGCTGGATCCTGGCGGACGAGAAGATCGCCAAGACGCGTGGTCCCGACCGGGAAGGGGACGGCGAACCGCCCCGGACCGCCCCCGAGACCGAGGACTCCCCCGATTGACCCCTGGGACCCTGTCGTTCGGACAGGCCCCCGAGGAAGGTGAACCTTCATGGCGCAAACGGCGCGCACGCTTCTGAAGTGGTTCGTATCGCTGGGTGTCGGCGGGCTGTTCGTGTGGCTCGCCTTCGACGAGTGGCCCATCGACCGCCTGCTGGAAGGCGGCCTGCGGATCGAGGCGGGGTACCTCGCGACCGACGACTGGCGCGTCCCCGTGGTGACGCTGGGCCTGTATTTCGTGACCCTGGTCTGCATGCACGTCTTCCGCGTCTGGCGGTGGCAGCCGCTGATGAAACCCCTGGCGAACGTCGACTTCTGGACCTTGAACCGCGTGTGCTCCGTGGGGTTCATGGCGGTGTTCCTGCTGCCGATGCGCCTGGGGGAACTGGTCCGTCCGGCCCTGATCAGCACGGAAGTGAAGGTGCGGCGGACCCCGGCGCTGGCCACCATCGTGGTCGAACGCGTCGTGGACGGCGTGATGGTCGCGGGGTTCCTGGCGGTCGCCCTGGTGTTCATGCCCCGGGCGAACACCGGCTCGTTCCTGGAGATCCGCCTGGCGACCTACCTGACCCTCCTGATCTTCGGCGTGGCCGTGGCGGTCCTGGCGGTGATGTTCGCCTTCCGGCAGCAGGTGGCGGACGGGGTCCGGGTGCTGACGACGCGCCTTTCGGGCCGGGCATGGGCCGTGCGCCTGGGCGGATTCGTGGATCGCTTCCTGCTGGGGCTGTCCATCTTCCCGGACGTCCCCAACGTCCTGTGGTTCCTGTTCCTGTCGTTCTTCTACTGGTTTTCGAACGGCATCGGCCTGTACCTGCTGGCCAGCGGCTTCGAGGTGATGACCCCGGACGGGTGGGGTTCCTTCGGGATACCGCTGCTGGGCGCCTTCGCCATGATGGCCGCGATCGTGGTCGGCATGATGATCCCGAACGCCCCGGCCAACGTGGGGTCGTTCTGGTACTTCCTGTTGAAGCCCCTGGAACTGTACGGCGTGCAGCCGGGGAATCCCGCGGCGCTGGCCTACGCCCTGACCGTGTGGACGCTGCAGTTGCTGCAGTTGTTGATCTTCGGCGGTTGGTTCATCGTCCGCGGACAGGTATCCTTCCGTCGGGCCTTCGCCATCGGCGGGGCGTTCCAGGGCGAGGAGGATCCCGCGACATGAGCCGCGCGACGCGACGTTCGGCCTGCCTGGCTGCGACCCTGGCCGTCGCGGGTTTCGCCGCCGACGTCCGCGCAGACACCATCTACAACTGCGGGTTCAAGGACGGCGCCCCGCTCTACACCATCAACACGAAGCCCGCCGGGGCGAAATGCAAGGCCATCAGCGGCTCGTCCGAGGCCAAGGATCGCGGCGCGCCGGCGGGGGCGAAGTGCCGGACCCTGCGATTCCGGGACACCGTGTTCTACCGCTGCGAAAAGGACGGCGTGACGTGGGTCTACAACCGGCCGGTCAACGGCCCGTCGCGGCCCGCCGAACCCGTCGCCGCGGCGCCGGGCGCCGGTTCAGGCGCGTCGACGAAGGGGGGACCGGACCGGATGGGCGGGCGCGGCGGGCCCGACGAGTCCCTGGCGGCCATCGTCCGAATCGCGTCCGGCGAGGCCGGCATCCCGGAGGCGCTGCTGAAGGCGGTCATCGAGGTCGAGTCGGGCTTCCGGCCCGACGTCATCAGTCCGGCAGGCGCCCAGGGGCTGATGCAGTTGATGCCGCTGACCGCGGATTCCCTGGAGGTCGAGGATCCGTTCAACCCCGACCAGAACGTCCGGGCCGGCGCCAGGCTGCTGCGCCAGTTGTCGGACCGGTTCGCCGGGGACCTGGAGCGCACGGTCGCGGCCTATTACGCCGGGGCGTCCGCCGTGAAGCGGGCAGGGGGGCCGCCGGACGAGGCCACGGTGATCTACGTCCGCAAGGTCGTCGATCGCTACCGGAAGTACGCGTCGCTGCCGTCCCCGACGGGCACGGGCAGCAGCGCGACGGCCCCCTGACATCCGCGGGGCCCGGTCGTCCCACCCCGTTTCAGCCCTTCCACCCGGCCCGACCAATGGGGCCGCGCGCCGATCCCTCGCAGCGCCGGATCGGTTGACAGATGCGCAGCGGATCCGATATCCTGCACCCGCCTCGGCTTTACCCAGGTGAGGATGCAGCGGCTCCATCTGATCGTTGGCTTCCTGGTGATTCCTGCCTTCGTGGCTGGCTGCGCCTCCACCCAGGCGACCGGCGGAACGACCGGCCGTCCCACGACCACGCTCAGCCAGAGTCGCGACGAATACCTGTCGGGCCTGAAGGCGCTGGAAAACGCGGACTACGCGACCTCGATGGAAATCCTGCAGCGGGTTTCCCGTGGCCCGTCCTACATCGTGTACGCCCCGCTGGCCCGGCTGCGGCTGGCCGACGCCCTGTTCTACCAGGAAAAGTACGACGAGGCGGTCGAAGGCTACCGCGCGTTCATCGAGACGTCGGCCGGCGACCCGAACCTGCACTATGCGTACTACCGCCTGGCCGAATCCCGCGTGAAGGCCATCTCGGGCGACTTCTTCCTGGTCCCGCCCTCGGACCGCCGCGACCAGAAGCGGGTGCGGTCGGCCCTGGGCGCCCTGCGGGACTTCACGCTCCGGTTCCCCGACAGCCCGTACATCGTCGAGGCCCTCCAGATGCAGGACCGCATGACCGCGGTCGTGGCGTCGTTCGAAATGGAGGTCGCCCGGTTCTACATGTCACGAGGAAAGCCGGTCGGCGCCGCCAGCCGACTGCAGCGCCTGGTCAGCGACGTCCCCACGGCCCAGCGGCTGGAGGACGCGCGGATTGCACTGGTGGAGGCCCTTGCCGCTTCCAAGGACGCCTCCCTGGCGACCGTGTGCGCCGCGTACATCGAGGACTTCCCGTCGGGGAAGCATCGATCCCGCGCGACGCGCTTGTGCACGTGGACGACCCCGCCGAAGGGCGGGTGATCAATACTGCGGCTCGAGCAAGGGAGGTTCGGATGCTAACGCACTTCCGGGTAGGCGACAAGGCGGTCTATCCCGCCCAGGGTGTCGCGGAGGTCATGGGCATCGAGAGCCGGGAGGTTTCCGGCAACCAGGAAACCTTCTACATGCTCCGGCTGCTTGATTCCGACCGACGCATCATGATTCCGCTCAGCAAGGCTCCCAGCGTCGGTCTGCGGCAGGTCATCTGCTGCGACCAGGTTCCCGAGGTCTTCGGGCTGCTCCGCACCAAGCCGCCCCGACTGGCGCGGCAGAACTGGAACCGCCGGTACCGCGGGTACATCGAGAAGTTGAAGACCGGGTCGGTGTTCGACGTGGCCGAAGTGCTGCGTGACCTGTACCTGCTGCGCTACCAGAAGCCGCTGTCTTTCGGTGAGCGCCGCCTGCTCGACACCGCCCGCGAACTGCTCGTGAAGGAATTGTCGGTGGCCACCCAGGGGCCGATGGACGGCGTCCAGCGTGAACTGGAAGCCATCTTCCCGGCGCCCGTGGAGGATGTCCTCGGAATCCCCGGCGACGAGGCCGAGGACATCTAGGGAAGGACAGGTCCCCCGCACCAGACAATGCCGCGATCGATGATGGAGTGAAAAGGACAACCGGATCCTGGGGGGTGATCTTCCCAGATCCATAGCGGGGGCGTGACGACATCGTGAAGGACATCCATGACGAGTGCGGCGTCTTCGGGATCTACGGTCACCCGGATGCCGCGACCCTCGGGTACCTCGGCCTCCATGCCTTGCAGCACCGCGGCCAGGAAAGCGCCGGCATCGCCACCTCCGACGGGGAGGACGTGCGCCTGTACAAGCAGATGGGCCTGGTCGCCGACGTGTTCAACGTCGACGTCCTGAAGACCCTGACCGGGACGTCCGCGATCGGGCACGTCCGGTACTCCACCGCGGGTTCCTCGACCCTGCTGAACGCCCAGCCGATGAAGTGCATGTACGCCGGGGGTTCCATCGCCCTGGCGCACAACGGCAACCTGACGAATTTCGCGACCTTGAGGCACCAGCTCCTGGCCCGCGGGCACCTGTTCCAGTCCTCCTCGGACAGCGAAATCCTGCTGCAGTTGGTCGCGGCGCACTACGCCCCGACGCTGACCGACCGGGTCGCCGCCATGATGACCCAGGCCCGGGGGGCCTACTCGCTGGTGATTCTGACCGCGGACCAGATGCTGGCGGTGCGCGATCCGCACGGTTTCCGGCCCCTGGTCCTGGGGCGGCTGGACGGGGCTCCGGTCGTGGCCTCCGAAACGACCAGCCTGAACCTCATCGGCGCGACCTACGAACGCGAAATCGAGCCCGGCGAGATCTTCGTCGCCGGACCGAAGGGCGAGACGTCCTCCCAGCCGATCACGTCGCCCAGGCTGGCCCGCTGCGTTTTCGAACAGATCTACTTCGCGCGCCCCGACAGCATCGTGTTCGGCAAGCAGGTCAACACGACCCGGACCGAGTTCGGGCGGCAACTGGCCCGCGAACAACCCGTGCCGAACGCCGACGTGGTCATCCCGGTGCCGGATTCGGGCACCCCGGCGGCAATCGGGTACGCCGAGCAGATGAACGTCCCGTTCGCGATGGGCCTGATCCGCAGCCACTACGTGGGCCGGACCTTCATCGAGCCCGAGCAGCGGATCCGGCATTTCGGGGTCAAGCTGAAGCTGGCGCCCGTACCGGAAGTGTTGAAGGATCGCGTGGTCGTCGTCGTGGACGACAGCATCGTTCGCGGGACCACCTCCCAGAAGATCGTCGAAATGGTCCGGGCCCGTGGCGCCCGGGAAGTGCACATGCGCATTTCCTCCCCCCCCACGCGCTGGCCCTGCTTCTACGGCATCGACACCCCGTCCCGGAAGGAATTGATCGCAGCCCGCCTGGAATCGCTGGACGAAATCGCCAGGGAATTGACGGCGGACTCGGTGGGTTACCTGTCGGTCGAAGGCATGCACCGGGTGGTATCGGGTGGGGGCGGGGATGGCTATTGCGATGCGTGCTTCACGGGGCGCTACCCCGTGCCGGTCGAGGACCAGTATTCCCCCCACGGCGGACAGGACGACAACCGCTGACGATCCGTTCCTACCGAGCGCGCAGGCGCCTCTCCTCGTCCGGATGCTCCCCCTCGTGCTGGCGTCCACCCTGGTCGTGGCATGGGTGACCCCCGCCCTCGGCGCCCCGGAATCCCCTCCCTGCGGCGCGTTCGAACCCCCGTCCGACCAGGCCGCGGACGCGGATCTGGCGGCGCTGATGGCCCGGGTGGACGCCTTCCTGGAGGAACGTCCTGCCGCCGTTCGAACCTGCCCCGAGGTGGCCGAGATCCTGGCGCGGATCGCCGACCAGTCCGATGCCATGGGTTCCTTCGGGCGCGCCCTTGCCGCCTGCCGAAGGCTGGCCGCCGACGGACGCATGGCGGGCGAGGTCCGCCTGATCTGCGCGCGCCCCCGGTTGGCTCGCGGGGATCTGGAGGGAGCGCGGGAACTGCTGAAGGGCCGCATCGCCGAGGAGACCACCGCCCCGGGCCGGTTGCGGGCGATTCAGGCCGCCGCGTCGCTGCTGGAATCGCGGGCACGCCCGGGGATGGCGGCCGACTTCCTGGCCGAGGCCACCGCCCTGGCCCCCGAGGATTCGGACGTTGCCCTCCGCCATCTGAAGGACCTCCTGGAGGCGGGACGGGACGGCGACGCCGCACGGGCTGCGGAGGCCGCGGAACGACGCCTGTCCGGTGATCGCCAGGCGCTCCGGGCCATCGTGATCCTGCTGGCGCGCCATGGGCGGGCAGGCCCGGCAGTCCTTGCGGCGCGAGCCCTGATGCACCACGACGGCATCACGGTGGAGGACGCCGATGCCGCGATCGTGGCCGCCGCGGCGGCGAATGACCCGGAACTGGCGCGGGCCGCTGCAGTTGCCCTGCGCAACGCCGCCGCCCCCGCCGATCGGGCCCGGGCCGTGATGGATGCCGTGGAAGCCCTCCGAAGGCACTCCATGACGGCCGTCGCGGCGACGTTCCTGGGGACCGCCCTGGACCAGGACGAGGTGACGGACCCGGAGGCGCGACGCCTTCTGGGAGCCCTGCGGGGCGCGACCGGCGACAGGGACGGCGCCGCCTCTGCCTTCAACACCTACCTGGACGCCCGAGGACGCATGCCCGCTGCGGCCGTTGAGGTTGCCCGCGAGTGGAGCCTCCTGGGCGATCCGGCGCGCGCCGTGGCGGTGCTCCGGGCGGCGACCGCGTCGGGCGCCGGGGCGCTGCCGGTGGACCTGTGGCTGGCCCTGGGAAGGGCGCTGCACCAGACGGGGGACGAAGCGGCGGAACACCAGGCATACCGGGATGCCGCAGCCCGATCGACCGATCCCTCCGGAACCTGGTCCGAAGTCGCGGAGCACCTCCTGGGACAGGGCGACGCCCGGGGCGGCGCCGACGCGTTCCGGGAGGCGGCAGGCGCGTCGACCGACGCGGATCGGAAGGCGAAGGCCCTGGCCGGCCTGGCGGAAGCGTTGATCGCCGCCCCCGGGGATCGGACGGCCGTCGAGAAGGTGCTGCTGTCCGCCCTGGAAACCGGGACCCAGGACCCGGACGTGCTGGCCCGCGTCGAGCGCGTGGCCGCGCGGGTCAGCGAGAACCGCTCGCTGCGCATCGCCGTGCTGGAAAGCGCAGTCCGTCGGGAACCGGGTCGCGCCGACCTCTGGCAACGCCTGGCCATGGCCCGCCTGGACGCCGGCAGGCAGGCGGACGCGGCGAAGGCCTGGGAGCGATACGTCGAAACCGCCCCGGATCGGCCCTCCGCCCTGGCCGAAGCCGTCACCAGCCTGATCCGCGGCGGGGCGCTCGGAATCGGACTGGACCTGGCGGGCAAGGCGGGAAATCGGGGCGCCGTGACGCCGCCGCTGGCCCAGGCCGTCGGCCAGGCCTGCCTGTCCATCGGGGACGTCCACTGCGCGTCGCGGTTCCTGAAAATCTTCCTGTCGGGGCCGATGGTTTTGGACTTCGACCACGAGGCCCTGGCGCGCGCGCTGGCGGCCGAGGGCCTCACCGACCTTGCGCTGACGGCGCTGGACCGGGCGAACCGGGTGGCCGCGCCCGACCGGCGTTGGGAAGTGGAAATCCAGGCCGGGCGGGTGCTGCTGCTGGCGGGCCGGGCGTCGGAGGCCGAGACACGGTTCCTGAAGGCGCTGGAAACGTCGGGCAAGAAGCGGGGCGTGCCCCTGCGGATCGCCCGGGAGATGCAGTCGCTGGGGCACCTGTCCCGGGCGGCCGCCGGGTATGCCCGCGCCGTCGCCGACACGGACGAAGCGGTGCGGTTGCAGGCGGTGCCGCCCTACGTGGACTGCCTGTGGTGGCTGGGACGCGATGACGCCCTGAGGGGGCTTCTGTCGACGCTGGCTCGGGCCAACTGGCGACGGGCCGGACCGTTGCAGGCCGCCGCGTCGGCCGTTGCCGCCACGGGCCGCTTCGCCGAGGCTGCCGGCATGGTCGTCGAGGGGCGGGACTCGGTCCGCGAAGACGAGCGCCCGCTGCTGGCAGACCTGGAAATCGGGCTGTGGCTGCGGGCGGGGCGGACGGAAAGTGCGATGAACCGGGCCCGCGAGGTGTGCCGGGATCCGGCGGGGGAGGCGGGCGACACCCGCTGCCTGGCTGCTGCGAACCGGCTGGAAGGCGCGGATCTGCCGGTCCTGGCGACCGGGCTCGTGGCGACGCGGGTGGCAACCGGAGGCGGCGAAAGGGCACTGAAGGCGGACCTGGCCGTGCGGTTGCTGCGGGCCGGGGATCGCGCCGGGGCGATCGAACTGGCGCGCGCCATCACGCTGGCAGTCCCGCCCGAAGGGATGCTGCTGGCGCGCCTGGGGGAGGCCTTCCGGGACTTCGGCCTTGCGACGACGTGGGCCGACCTGTTGCGGCACGTGCCCCGGGCCGAAGGCAACGGCTCCGACACGACCATCGCGGCGGAAACCGCCCGGGCGCTCCTGTCGGCGGGCGATCTGCCGGGCGCGGCGCTGGCGTTCGATGCATTCCTCGCGACGCGAAGGGGAGGGGAGGCGCGGGCCTATCTGGAATGGGTGCGCGCCGGCTACCGGGACCGCGCCGAGGCCCTCCTGGCCCGGGCCCACGAGGACTCCATCGCCGAAATCGATTCGCGGGACTTGACGGAAGTGGCGGAGGACCTGGCCCGGGTGGGTGGGGAAAGCCTGCTGGAATCGCTGCTCGAGCGCTACCGGAAGGGGAACGAGGGGATCGCGGCCGCGGACGAGACGACGGGGCGGGTGCTGGCCACCCTGGGTCGGTTTGAACGGGCTGCGGGCGCCCTGTCCCGGGTCCCGGCGCGGTCCCTTTCGGATGAAGGCCGCGCCGCGCTGATGATCGCCCTGTGGCGCCTGGGACGCCGGGCAGAGTCGCTGTCGGTGGCATTGTCCGGCTTCGACGGGGAGGCTCGGAAGCGGCCCGGGAACGAGGACAAGCCCTGGTCCAGGGCCGTCCTGTCGTTCTTCCTGTCCGAGGGTGCGCCCGTCGAGGCCGTGGCCGTCCTGGACCGCACCCTGGATGTCCCCGAGGCGTCGAACAACCTGAGGTTGCTGCGAGCGCGCCTTCGCCTGCAGATCGGAGGCGATTCGATCCCGTCGGCCCGCAGGGAGTTCCTGGACATCCTGCCCGGCCTGGACGGCCCGTCGGACGAGGCCTTCCGGTATGTCCGGGACGAGGTACGTGCGGGACTCGGCGGGAGCCTGGCGGACGACCTGGGGAACATCCGGGGCGTACGGGCGGCCGAGGCACGGTACCTCGCGGCATGCCTGGCGGGACGGCGCGACCGCATGGACGACGCACGCAAGACGCTGGCCGGCGAGGACCCCGTCGGTTCGCGGGCCCTTCTGGCGGCCTCCAGGGCCGCGTTCGAGTGCGGTCGCTGGGACGAGGCGGAGCCCCTGTCCCTGCGGGCGCTGAAGGTCCTGCCGAGGGACGCGGACACAGCGGATGCGACCCGGCTGGCCCTGGTGTCGGGACGCATGCAGGCCCACCACCCCGAAAAGGCCGTCGAGGAGGCGATCGCCGGGCGCACCGAGGATCCGGCCGCGGTGCAGGCCGCCCTGGCGGGGTTGCGGTTCGAGATCGGGGACGAAGGCGGCCGTGCCCGGGCACTGTTCGAGCGTTCCCGCTGGTTCCTGCTGGATCCGTCGGCGGCCCTCGAGGCCGTGGATGCCGCCCTCCGGGCAGGGGATGGCGCCCTGCGGCGGGAGGCGGAAGACCGTGCGCTGGCCTCGACCGACGACCGCCCCCAGACCCGCCGGCGGCTGGCGGACCTGTACAGTCGGGCCCTCCGGGACGACCTG
>CAINDP010000144.1 GCA_903847405.1 uncultured Myxococcales bacterium
GCACCTGCGGCGACGGGACCTGCGCGGGCCTGGTCTGCGGCGAGGGCGCCGTGACGTGCGCGGCCGACTGCTGCGTGGCCGCCTGCGGCGCCCGGACCTGCGGCGACGACGGATGCGGCGGATCGTGCGGCGCCTGCACCGACGGCAAGGCCTGCCTGGACGGGACGTGCGCCTGCGTGCTGGCGGATCACCGCGGATGCGGCGGGAGCGCGCTGTACTGGTTCGACTCGTGCGGCAACCAGGGAACGAAGATCGTGGACTGTGCGAACGGCTGCGACCCGGCGGGCCCCTCCTGCCTGGACTGCACGCCCGCCTGCACCGACCATCAGTGCGGCGAGGACGGCTGCGGCGGCACCTGCGGCACCTGCACCGGCGGGAAGGCCTGCGTCGTGGACCAGTGCCTGTGCACGGCCCAGGACCACAAGACCTGCGTCGGAAACGCCGCCTACTGGGTCGATTCCTGCGGCGTCCAGGGCGACAAGGTCCAGGATTGTACGGGCGGCACGGCCTGCCAGGCCGGCGCCTGCGTCTGCGTTCCCCAGGACCACGCGACCTGCGTCGACAACGCTTCCTGGTGGGTCGATTCCTGCGGCGTCCTGGGCGTGCTGCGCCAGAACTGCACGGGCGGCACGGCCTGCCAGGCCGGCGCCTGCGTCTGCGTAACGCAGGATCACAAGACCTGCGTCGGCAACGCCACGTACTGGGTCGATTCCTGCGGCGTCCAGGGCGACAAGGACCAGGACTGCACCGGCGGGACGATCTGCCAGGCCGGGGCCTGCGCCTGCGTCCCCCAGGACCACAAGACCTGCGTCGGCGATGCCGTGTACTGGGTCGATTCCTGCGGCGTCCAGGGGGCGAAGGTCCAGGATTGCACCGGCGGCGCGACCTGCCAGGACGGCGTCTGCGCCTGCGCCGGGGAAACCTACACGACCTGCATCGGGAACACGGTCCAGTGGGTCGACACCTGCGGCAACCCGGGCGACGTGGTCGAAACCTGCGCCGACGGCAAGACCTGCCAGGCCGGCGCCTGCGTGTGCACGAACCTGGACTTCACGACGTGCGTGGGCAACGCGGTGCACCGGATCGTGGACTGCGTCCTGCCGGGGACCACCCTCGAGCAGTGCACCGTCGGCCGCGTCTGCACGGACGGCGCCTGCAGTTGCATCCCCGACGACCACACCACGTGCGTCGGGAACCAGGTCTGGCAGGCCGATTCCTGCGGTGCGCTGGGGTCCAAGGTGATGGACTGCACCGGCGCGCTGATCTGCAAGGACGGCGTCTGCGCGTGCGTGCCCCAGGACCACCAGGCCTGCTCCGGCAACGCGATCTACTGGATCGACTCGTGCGGCGCCCTGGGCCTGAAGGTCCAGGACTGCACCGGCGGCCAGGCCTGCCGATCGGCCGCCTGCGTCTGCCTGCCCTACGACCACAAGTTCTGCGCGAACGGCGCCATGTACTGGGCCGATTCCTGCGGCGGCAATGTCGAATGGAGCGAGGACTGCCCCACGGGCTGCAACGCCGCGGCAACCGGCTGCCTGGGCGCCTGCGAGGCCCAGTGCCTCGGGAAGGACTGCGGCGACGACGGGTGCGGCGGATCGTGCGGCGCCTGCGACGCCACCCGGACCTGCCAGGCCGGCGTCTGCACCTGCCGCCCCCTGGACCACAAGGAATGCATCGGCAACACGTACTACTGGTTCGATTCCTGCGGCATCCAGGGGGTGTTGGCCGAGGCCTGCACCGGCGGCAAGCTCTGCATGGCGGGCACCTGCCAGTGCAGGACCGGGGAGTCCCGGACCTGCGTCGGCAACGCCGTCTACTGGGTCGACTCCTGCGGCGTGACAGGGACCCTGGACGTGGCCTGCCAGGCCAACCAGCAGTGCGTGATCGACGGGTCCGACGCCCGGTGCACCGAATGGGACGGCAACCTCGGGGCCTGCTCCGGTGCGATGGGATCCCTCTGCGCCGACGGGCTGGGAACCTGCTTCCCCACGGGCCTGTGCTATCCCCTGTGCAACGCCCTCACGCAGGACTGCGGGCTGGTCGGCAGCGCCTGCCTGCTGATTCTGATGTCCTACGACCAGGTGACCGGGCCCCTCTATCGCCAGACCTGCCTGCAGACCATCAAGCCTCCCCTGGCGCCTGGCGAGCCCTGCTCCTCCAGCAACGCCTGCGCGGCCGGCCTGCAATGCACCCCGGTGCTGGAGCCGACGACCTGCCGCAAGATCTGCCGCGATTCGACCACCTGCGCGGCGAACGAGGTCTGCAACATCGAGGACGGGGTCGTCGGGTTCTGCGGTCCCTGGGACGGGACCTACGGGCCCTGTGATCCGGCGACTCCCGATTGCGCCGGCGGGCTGGGCTACTGCCACCCGGGCCGCCGCTGCCTGCCCCTGTGCGATGTGTTCGCCGGGGACTGCGACCCGATCGTCGGCGGCACCCTGACGTGCGTGGTCATGACCGACCCCAGGAAGGCCCCGCTGGTCGAGGCCTGCCTTCCGATCACCCAATCCCCCCCGCTGCAGGAGGGCGACGCCTGCACCCTGGCGACGGACTGCGCGCGGGGCCTGCAGTGCATGGACGTCGGAACGGGCCAGACGTCGTGCTTCGCGCTGTGCCGCGACGCGGCCGACTGCGGCGCGAACCAGCAGTGCGACCAGTTGGGCGGCGGCGTGGGCGTCTGCATGCCGTGGAACGGCACGTACGGCGAATGCGACCCGGCGTCCGCGGACTGCAACGGCGGGGTCGGGTACTGCACTCCCGGCGGGATCTGCCTGCCCCGGTGCGACGTCATGTCCCCGGTCTGCCCCTACATCACCTGGGGCACGCTGGGTTGCACCTACCTGTCGTCGGACCCGGCGGCGCCCCCCTGGATCCAGGTGTGCGAGCCCATCACGGCGACCCCGCCGAAGCAGGACGGCGAGGCCTGCAACCTGGTCACCGACTGCGATCTGGGTCTGCGGTGCGATAACGTGGGCGCCGAAAGGAAATGCGTCCGGTACTGCCTGGACATATCCGAATGTCCAACCGACCAGGTCTGCAACCTCGTCGGCGAGGGCATGGGAGTTTGCGGCAAGTGGGACGGCACCTACGGCACCTGCGATCCCGCGGCGGGCACCAGTTGCCACGGCGGTCTGGGGTACTGCGTGCCGAACGGGTACTGCCTGCCCGTCTGCGACGTCGTCGCCAGGAACTGCCCGACCGACGGCGGCGCCAAGACGGCGTGCCATTTCTTCACCAACCCGTCGAGTTGGCCGGTCATCCAGATGTGCCTGCTGATCACGGCCGACCCTCCGAAGCAGGAGGACGCACCCTGCAGCGCCAAGAGCGAGTGCGCGTCCGGCCTGGTCTGCGACGGGTTCGGTGGCCAGGCCAGCCGGTGCCTGAAGATCTGCACGGTCGAGGCGGACTGCACTGCCCCCAAACTGTGCCAGATGTACAACAGTTACTGGGGCGTCTGCGCCGTGGACTAGGGTCCACACCCTCCCCTGCACCGCCGCTCCCGGGGACGCCGATTCGATTTGCCTCGGGTACGCCCGTACGGTACGCTGCCGCCCACGGATCTACGAGAACCTGCATTGCCCGTCCCGCATCCAGCGGTGCGCTCCATGACCACCTCCGGGGCGCCCAGGGTCCTGCTGGTCGCCCCGATCCCGACCGATCGCGTGGGCGGCCTGCGTCACGACTACTACCCCGTGCCCCTGGGCCTGGCCAGCATCGCGGCCTTCCTGGCCCGCGACGGGATCGACGTCCGGGTGTTCGACGGCCTGCTGACGCCCTCCGTCGAGGCCCTGCGCGCGCTGGTCCGATCCTTCCGGCCGCGGTTCGTCGGCGTGACCTCTTACACCCACAACATCGACGCGGCTCATCGGATCGCCACGGTCGTCAAGGGCATCGACGGCGGCATCCTCACGGTCGTCGGAGGCGTCCACGCGACCAGCCTCCCCGTCGCCACGCTGCGGGAATTCGGGAACTTCGACATCGCCGTCGTGGGGGAAGGCGAAGCCCCCCTGCGGGACCTGGTGCGGTGTGACGGGGCGCCTGCCGGGCTGCCGTCCATCGAGGGGATCGCCTTCCGGGCCGACGGGGAAATCGTTCTGACGCCGCCCCGCCGGGACACGATCGACCTGAACGAACTGCCCCCGCCCGCGTGGAGCCTGTTCGACCTTTCGAGGTATCGCGGCCTGGCCTTCGGACACCGGACGAAGGTCGGC
>CAINDP010000145.1 GCA_903847405.1 uncultured Myxococcales bacterium
ATGATCGACGGCGCCTGCTACGCCGACGGGCAGTCGGACGCCGCGAATGCCTGCAGTTTCTGCGCGGTCGACAGTTCACCGACGGCCTGGGCCCACCTCGCCGACTGGACGTCCTGCGGCGAAGGCATGAACTGCCAGGCGAGCTCTTGCGTCGAAAACGCCTGCCCGCCGGGTTACGCCTTCATCCCGCCGGGGACCTTCACGATGGGATCCCCTGAAACGGAGCCGGGCCGCAACGACGACGAAACCCAGCACGAGGTGACGATTTCCCAGTCGTTCTGCATGAAGACGACCGAGGTGATGGCGTCGGAGTGGCTGGCGGTGGTGGGAAACAATCCGTCGTACAGGCCGTGCGAAGGCGCCTGCCCGATAGCGACCGTGTCGTGGTGGGATGTCGTTTGGTACTGCAACCAGCGGTCGGTGCAGGAAGCGCTTCGGCCCTGCTACACATTGACCGGGTGCGCTGGCCTGCCGGGGACCGCGCTCAACACGTTCCATTGCAGCGGCGTGACGCTCGTGGGTCCGTCCTGCACCGGGTACCGGCTGCCGACGGAAGCCGAGTGGGAATACGCCGCCCGGGCCGGGACGACAACCTCAACATACAACGGAACCAGCGCCTCGATGCTTTGCGAGACGCCAAACCCGGTACTGGATCCGATCGCGTGGTTTTGCGGAAATTCGTCCCCACAGCCGGTGAAAGGGAAGCGGGCGAACGCCTGGGGTTTGTACGATATGCTGGGCAACGTCGGCGAATACTGCTGGGACTGGTATGGCGCCTACCCCGTCGGACCGGCGGCAGATCCCACGGGCGCGGCAACCGGCACGTATCGGGTGGGACGCAGCGGCGTGTGGGGCGACGACGCCCGTTCGATACGGGCCGCGAGACGCTTTACTGTTCCACCTATCGGCTGCTTCGTCATGTGGGGCTTCAGGACCGTTCGGGCGACCTGCGGCGGCATCGCTTGCCCGACGATGCCGCGCGGCGTGGCTTCATGCAACGCACAGCAGGAATGCGAATACACGGGGGGTTGATGAGGCCGATGGTCGACATAGCTGAGGGTAATGCCGGTCGGTAAGTACCGCCGGTGACCAACTCGAACGAGGGGTCCATTATGAATCGCCTGCTCGCGATCACGGGATTGGTGTGCCTGGCTCTGGCCTGCGGCAACGCGGGTGACGGGGGTGCCGGCGGCGGGGAGGCAGGCGTGCAGCATCTGTCCGCGGCCCTCTACTCTTACGGCGAACCGTGTACTCCCGCCCCCTGCCCTTCTGGCGAGTACTGCGATCCCACCTTGGGGTGCCGAGCCTTCCACGGCACCTACGGCACCTGCTCGGGTCCGGATGGCACCCCCTGCCACCACCCGGATGGCACGACTGATCTCGGGCAATGTGTCACCCATCCATCGGGTAACCTGTGCTATCCCAACTGTGTTCTGACCGACCCCGTCGTATCTACTGACCCTCCCGGAACCCGTTGCCCAGAAGTCGGTGAGAATGACACCCCGCTGTCCTGCTACATCTTCTCCAACGCCGCGTCCTCTCCGGTCACCCAATTGTGCCTGCCCCCCAACGCATCCGCAGTGGGCGAAGGCATTACGTGCACCCACCCAACCGATTGCGCCGCGGGCCTCCAGTGCATGTCCCAGAACGGCGGCACGAACGGGAAGTGCATGTTGAGCTGCCAGACAGATCCTGAATGCACCTATGCCAGCCTGGGTCAAAGGTGCAACATGGCCAGCGCAGGGATCGGATTCTGCGGCCCCTGGGATGGCACGTACGGACCGTGTACGTGGGACGACGTCAACCTGGTCTGGACGTGCGCGGAAGGCGCATGCGTCCAGGAGAGCGAGCAATTCGTTTGCGTGGACGTCGGGTGCGATCCGGTTGGACAGGACTGCCCGGTCCTCTATGAGGTGCAGCCGGCCTGCTATTTCCTTTCCGACCCGACAACAACCCCGTTCGACACGGCGTGCATCATGGTCACGGACCCGACTCCGAACCAGCCGGGTGATGCCTGCGGCGACCAACCCGATCCCGAGCACTTCAACCCGTCCGACTGCGACAAGGGCAGCGAGTGCATCGACATGGACGACGGCAACGGGAACCTGTGCTACGCGTTCTGCGCGGACAATACCGACTGCACGTCCCCCACAACCTGCCTGCTGTTCAACGCCGTATTCGGGGTCTGCGCCTGCCTTCCCGAAGACCACATGATCTGCGGCGACAACGCGGTCTACTGGGTCGATACCTGCGGCATCCTGGGCGCGAAGGTCGAAGACTGCTCGGGCACCTGCACCGACGGCGCCTGCGTGCCCTGAAAACGTTGCGCGGGTCGTTCCGGTCCACAGTATGGGAGTTGAGACAATCCTGAACCGCTCCGACCAAACGTAGTCAATTGACTACATTGCCGCTTGACACCATGAAGCCCCCCCCCCTACGGTGACTTCAATCAGCACGTGCCATGGAGTCTGCCATGCACTCGAGCCGCCTCGTGCTCTCGGGTTTCCGGATGACCGGCTGCATGCGGCTCGGGGCGCTGGTGGGCGCCTCGGTTCTTCTGCTGCTGATGACGGGTTGCGGGTCCGGCACGACGACCGTGCTCCCCGACGACGACATTGCTGACATCAACACAGACAACACGTTGCCCGACCCCGGGGCGCCGGACACGCCCGACGACGTGCAGCATCGACCGGACTTGAACCTGAACGACGGGACGACGGACTTGCCGGATTCGGCCGATACCCCGGCGGTGGACGTGGACGTGTCGCCACCCGACGATCCGGGCAGCGATCCGGGGGTGGATCCGGGATTCGACCAGGGTTCCGATCCGGGCGACGATCCCGGCCCCGTCCTGTCGGACCCTGGTCCCCCGGACGTCTGCCAGCCGTCGTGCCTGAACCGGGAATGCGGCGACGACGGCTGTGCCGGAACCTGCGGAACCTGCACCGGCGGGAAGGTCTGCCAGGCCGGGCTGTGCATCTGCGTGGCAAGCGGTCACAAGGCCTGCTGCGACCAGGCGGTCTGCTGGGTCGACAGTTGCGGAACCGTCGGCGAAAAGGTCGCAGATTGCCCCTACGGATGCGCGGACACGGCCTGCCAGGAGTGCGTTCCGAACTGCCTGGGCAAGGAATGCGGCCCCGACGGCTGCGGAGGCGTTTGTGGCGTGTGCCCGACCGGGGCCTGCGACGGCCTGTCGTGGACGCCCGCCGGAACCTGCTCGGCAGACGGGGTCTGCGTTCCAGATCCGGTCCAGCACTGCGACGACGGGAACGAATGCACCACCGACACCTGCGACGCGGCTGCCGGGTGCGCCCACGGGATCGCGGACGACGGCACGATCTGCGTGCCCGGGGTGTGCAACGGGCTGACCTGGGTGTGGCCGAAGTCGTGCCTGGGCGGAGCGTGCGTCGGCGACGGCGAGTCCTCGTGTGACGATGAGGTCGGATGCACCACCGACACCTGCGATCCGGCGGCCGGATGCAGCAGCACCCTGCTGCCCGGCACCTGCCTGATCGACGGGGCCTGCGTGATCGAGGGCACGACGTCCGGGAAATGCCTGGAGTGCGTGCCCCTGGCCAGCGCGGATTCATGGACCTACGTCACCTCGAAGGCCTGTGACGACATCGACGCCTGCACCGCCGACGACCAGTGCGCCTCGGGCGGATCGGACGATGCCGGCTGTGCGGGGACCGCGTATTCGTGCGACGACAACCTCGCCTGCACCACCGACGCCTGCGACGGACTGGGCGGCTGCAGCAACACCCTGCTGCCGGGCCTGTGCATGATCGACGGCGCCTGCTACGCCGACGGGCAGTCGGACGCCGCGAATGCCTGCAGTTTCTGCGCGGTCGACAGTTCACCGACGGCC
>CAINDP010000146.1 GCA_903847405.1 uncultured Myxococcales bacterium
GGTTTCGAGGTGCGCGGGTCAAGGAGCGGCGCCCGGGCGGGTGTTTCGGAACAATTGGAACCGGTTTTGGAAAAATCCGACACGCCCCCTACGGGGGGACGCTATACTCGGCACGATTCATCCGGGTTCGCGTGTTCCGGTAGGGGCGTCCTGCCTGCCCGAGCACGGTGCGGGATGGTCGAAAGGGTTGCGGGAGGTTGGAGATGGCGCGGCGGAACGTGGTGGTCATCGGGGCGCTGGTGCTGTTGATCGCCGGATGCACCTCGGGGCGAGGCATCGGGGATCTGGGCATCGGCGCGGACCTGCCGCTGGGGGACGTGAGCCCGACAGCCTGCGCCGGCTGCCACGGCACGCAGTCTCCGTGGAACCCGCCGCCGGACAGCAGCGGGCATGACGACCCGGCATACCGCGGCGTCGGCGCCCACTCGATCCACCTCGCCGGCGGGATCGGCGCCGCCGTTGCCTGCGACACCTGCCACGTCGTTCCGGCGCGGGTCGATTCCACCGGCCACATCGACACGCAGTTGCCTGCCGAAGTGGCGTTCGCCGGGCGCTCGATCCTGGACGCGCTGCAGGCCTCGTCCGAGGCCGCCAGCCGCGACGAGAAGGCCATCGTGACCTGCAGGAACGTGTATTGCCACGGCGCCTCCCTGAAGGGCGGCACCGCGACCGAACCCCAGTGGAATGCCGCGGACGCGGCGAAGTACGGCAAGTGCGGCGCCTGCCACGGCCTGCCGCCGGCCACCACGCGCAAGGGGGCGGCCCATCCCGCCAGCGACAACTGCTCGTCCTGCCACGGCGAAGTGGTGGCCGAAGACGGGACGATCAAGGACCCGACGAAGCACGCCGACGGCGTGGTGCAGGTCACGGGCGGCGGCGACTGCAATTCGTGCCACGGCAGCGCGGACAATCCTGCGCCGCCGGTCGATCCGCTGGGCCGCTCGGATACCACGCTGGTGACCGTCGGCGCCCACCAGGCGCACCTGAAGGCGACCGCCGCCCACCCCGTGGCGTGCAGCGCCTGCCACGACGTTCCCGCGTCCATCGATGCCCCGGGCCACAACGACGGCAAGGGCGACGTGGCCTTCAAGGGCCTGTCCGTGAACGATGGCGCGACCCCGGCCTGGGACCCGGGCGCGGCGACCTGCGCAGGCTCGTACTGCCACGGCACGACGCTGACCGGCGGGACGAAGACCACGCCGAAGTGGACGGTCGTCGACGGGACCCAGGCAGCCTGCGGAACGTGCCACGGCGCGCCCCCGCCCGCCCCGCACCCGGCCGGCACCGATTGCTCGACGTGCCACGGGGACGTCATCAATTCCGACGGCTCCTTCAAGGACGCCACCCGGCACGTGGACGGGACCGTGGACCTCAGCGGGAACCTCGCCTGCAACACCTGCCACGGCAACGTGGACAACGCCGCGCCGCCCGTGGACACCACGGGTTCGTCGGACACGACCCGGGTGACGGTCGGCGCCCACCAGTCGCACCTGAAGGTTCCGGCCGGGATCTTCGCTGCTGTGCCCTGCGGCACGTGCCACAAGGTGCCGTCGTCGGTCGGCGACGCCGGGCACAACGACGGGACGGCCCAGGTGAACTTCACGGGGCGCGCGGTGACGGACGGCGCGAACCCGGCCTGGGACGCCGGCGCGGCGACCTGCGCGGACGCGTACTGCCACGGCGGCACGCTGTCCGGCGGCACCCTGACGACCCCGAAGTGGACGAAGGTCGATGGCACGCAGGCCGTGTGCGGCAACTGCCACGGCTCTCCGCCGCCCGCGCCGCATCCCCAGGTGGCGGACTGCTCGAAGTGCCACGGCGACGTCATCAACGCCGACCGCACGTTCAAGAACCCCTCCCTGCACGTGAACGGCCAGGTGGACGTCATCACCGGTTCGAACTGCAACGTCTGCCACGGCAACGCCGACAACGCGGCTCCGCCGATGGACCTGGACGGCTCCTCCGACACGACGAAGGTGACGGTCGGCGCGCACCAGTCGCACCTGAAGGTCCCGGCCGGGATCTTCGCGCCGGTGTCCTGCACGTCCTGCCACACCGTTCCGGGTTCCACGACGGACCCGACCCACATCGACGGCGTGATCGAAGTGGCGTTCCACGGCAACGCCCTGGCGGCCGGCGCCGTGCCGTCGTGGGACGAAGGCACCGCGAAATGCTCCGGCACCTACTGCCATGGCGCCACGATCGGCGGCGGCACCCTGACCACGCCGAAATGGACGCAGGTGGACGGGACCCAGGTCGCCTGCGGGACCTGCCACTCGGTTCCGCCGCCGGCGCCGCATCCGGCGACGGACCTGGACTGCATGGTGTGCCACGCCGCGACGATGGGCCCGAACGAAACGGTCGCCCATCCCGAAAACCACGTGAACGGCCAGGTGGACGTTGCCGACATCACGAAGTGCAACACCTGCCACGGCAACGCCGACAACCCGGCGCCACCGAAGGACCTGACGGGCAGTTCCGACCCGACGCGCGTGACCGTCGGCGCGCACCAGGGCCACCTGAAGGCACTGGCCGGCCTTTCCAGCGCCGTGACCTGCGCGACGTGCCACAAGGTGCCGGCCAGTTTCAACGCGGCCGGCCACGTCGACACCCCCAGCCCGACCGAGGTGACCTTCAGCGGCCTGGCCGGCGCCGACGGTGCGGCCCCGGCCTGGGATCGCGGCACGGCGAAGTGCGCCAACACCTACTGCCACGGCGCGACGCTGAACGCCGGCGGCGCCGTCACGGCGCCCGTCTGGACGGTCACGGACGCCTCCCAGATCGCGTGCGCTTCCTGCCACGGCTTCCCGCCGCCGTCGCCCCACCCGGCCCAGACCAACTGCTCGGCGTGCCACGCCGACACGGTGGACTCGAACAACGCGATCGGCCACCCGGACAAGCACATCAACGGGACGGTCGACGTCCAGATGATCACCGCCTGCAACGGCTGCCACGGCGGCGTCGCCGGCAACGCTCCGCCCGTGGACACGCACGGCGGTTCGGCCACCTCCCTGGTGACCGTCGGCGCCCACCAGTCGCACCTGGGCGCGACCCTCGGCAAGCCGGTCGCATGCGCCGAGTGCCACGTGGTGCCCGGAAACGTCAGCGATCCGACCCACATCGACGCTGTCGCGAACGCGGAACTGACCTTCGGGGCGCTGTCGAAGACCGACGGGGCGGACCCGTCCTGGAACCGCGGGACGGCGGTCTGCTCGGACGCCTACTGCCACGGCGCGACGCTGACGGGCGGCACGAACCGGGCCCCGGTATGGACCACGGTCAACGGCAGCCAGAAGGCGTGCGGAACCTGCCACGGGAACCCGCCGCCTGCGCCGCACGTCCAGTCGCCTCTGTGCGGGACCTGCCACGCCCCGACCGCCGCGGTCGACGGCAGCATCACCGACGCGACGCACCACATCGACGGCACGCTGGATGTCCGCACGGCCTTCGCGTGCAACTCCTGCCACGGCAGCGCCGACAACAACGCGCCGCCCGTGGACGCCTCCGGCCAGTCGGCCACAACGCGGGTGTCCGTCGGTGCCCACCAGGCCCACCTGAAGGGGACGTCGAACCTGGCCGTGGCGCTGGTCTGCACGGACTGCCACACGGTGCCGGCGGCCCTCGACTCGGTCGGCCACATCGACTCGGCTCAACCCGCCGAACTGACCTTCGGCGCGACGTCGAAGTTGAAGGGCGCGTCCCCGTCGTGGAACCACGCCACGGCGAAGTGCTCCGGCACCTACTGCCACGGCGCCACGATGCCCGTGGGCGGTGCGACGAACCGCACGCCGACCTGGTCCGTCGTCGACAACTCCCAGGACGCCTGCGGGACGTGCCATGGCGTGTCGCCGACGACCGGCCAGCACCCCAGCGTTCAAGGGGACCACGCCGGATTCCGCTGCACGGTCTGCCACGGGACCACGACGACCAACAGCAACGTGCCGGCGATCAGCGACAAGACCCGCCACATCAACGGCACGGTCGAGATGCAGGTGACCAGCCTCAACTGGAATGCGACGAACCGGTCGTGCGATCCTTCGTGTCACGGGTCCGAGGACTGGTGAGGACGCCCGCCCAGCGGCGGGTTTGCACGGGGTCTCCGGCAGCCGGGCGCGCCCGGATCCGGGAGGAGGGGGAAGACATGGCTCAACGGCGTGCATCGAGGTGGTGCCGCGTCGGGATCGGCCCTGGGGCCGTCGCCGTCGTAGCGTGGACGATCGTCGCCGCTGCGTGGGTCGCGCCCGCCCGGGCCGACACGGCCGCGACCGCGGGACCGGCCACGCGGGTCTACGGATCCACCGCGACCTTCATGACCGAGCGGCAGATCCTGGATCCGAACGATCCGTCGTCGCGCCTGTACCAGTTCCCGATCTACGAATACCTGACGGTGGGCGCGGACAACGTGGGCGTTCCGGGGCTGTCGCTGCAGGTGCGGGGCTTCGGCATGATCCAGCCGGCCCATCGCTTCGGCGAGGACGTCTTCACGGGCGACCTGCTGATCGGAACGTTGTCGTATCGCGCCCCCCGGAACCTCTGGGCGCTGACGGCGGGTCGGCAACTGGTCACCACCGTCGCCAGCGGTTTCGTGCTGATGGACGGCGTGTGGGTGAAGGTCCGGCCCGGCGCCGACATGGATCTGCAGGCCTACGGCGGCTGGATGCCCGACGCCCAGTTCGGGTACCGCAAGGATCGCGTGGCCTTCGGCGGCCGCATCGCCTACGACCCCTGGGAAAAGGGTCGCATCGGCCTGTCGTTCGCCGGCGAGCACGACCAGGGCACCATCTCCCGTGCGACCGTCGCCCTGGACTACGCCCTGCGCCTGGTCCGGGGACTGGAGTTCGCCGGTTGGGCGGCCTACGACCCCCGGGCCGGCGGCTTCCAGGAAACGGGCAACTCGTTTTCGTACAAGCCGAACCGCGATTGGCGCGTGTCCCTGGACTACGGGTACTTCAACCCCGCCGCGCGCCTGCCTGCCACGTCGATCTTCCGGGTCTTCACCGCCGCCCGGCACCACAAGGTCGGCGCCGAGGTGGCGTGGCGATCCCCGGGCATGCTGGGCATGGACCTCTTCGGCCGCTACTTCAACTATGGCGGCGATGGCAACGGCTACCAGTTGGGGTTCAAGCCGACCCTGCGGACGAAGGGCAAGGTCGTGTCGACGACGGGCCTCGAAGTCGGGCGCGTCAAGAGCGCGACGAACGGCTACACCGAGGCCCGGATCTTCACGTCGGTCCGGCCCCATCGCATCTTCGAACTGACGCTGGACGTGGACAATTTCTTCTACGACGATGCGGTGAACGGCTGGGAGGCCTGGCGCCGGGCGGACCCGAACGGCGTGACCGCGTACCACTACACCGGGAGCGGCGGCTATGCGCGGTCCCACGTGGTGGGCATGACGGCCGGCGTGGACGTCTGCCGTGGCGGGCGCGTGCAGGGCGACGTGGCGGTGACGGTGAATCCCGATTTCACCCAGCGCTGGTCGGGCCTGGTGAAGTTCCAGTACGCCTTTTCGACCTACGTGAAGTGAGGTGAGGCACATGAACCGCCTTCGCATGCGCCGGGGACTGTGGGCCGTTGCCGCGGCCTGCCTGGTCCTGGTGACCGTCTACGCCTGTGCCTCCCTGGTGCGCCGGGAGGACCACATCAAGTTCAGCCACAAGGAACACATCGCGAACCAGGGCCTGGACTGCAAGGACTGCCACGCCGAGGTCATCGACTCGAGCAACTTGCGGATCGGGGTGCCCAAGGAAGCGAAGTGCCTGGAGTGCCACGAGAAGGTCGAGGGCAAGTGCGGCCAGTGCCACACCGACCCCGCCCGTCCCGGCACCTGGGAAGACCGGCATCGCATCGGCGTCAGCTACTCGCACCGGTCCCACCTGGCGCGGCCCGACGTGAAGTGCGAAACGTGCCACGGCGCCATGGCCGAGCGCGTGTCGCCCTCCCAGCAGTCGAACCCGGACCACGACACCTGCATGTCGTGCCATCGGAAGGACTACCGGAAGATCGACTGCAAGAAGTGCCACGAGGACCTGGTCGAAAACCCGTCGGCGCCGCTGGAACTGTTCTCGCACGACGGCGACTTCCTGAAGCGCCACGGCACGCTGGCCCGGGGCGACGACACCGTGTGCAGCCATTGCCACAAGCAGACGGACTGCAGCGATTGCCACAACCGGCTGGACCCGCTGACGCCGGCCTTCCGGAACGCCGAGCGCGTGGACAAGTCCCTGGTCCACCGGGCGGACTTCCTGACGCGCCATCCCATCGACGCGAAGGCGGACCCGACGTCCTGCACGTCCTGCCACTCGGTCACGCAGTGCACGACGTGCCACGAAAAGACCGGGATCGCCCAGTCCGCCCGGGGCTTCGACCGCGTGTCGCCGCATCCGCAGGGCTGGACCCTGGACAAGGCGTCGTCGAACTTCCACGGCCGCGAAGCCCGTCGCGACATCGTCGCCTGCGCTTCGTGCCACGACCGCGGCGCCTCGTCGAACTGCGTCACGTGCCACAAGCAGGGCGGCATCGGCGGAAGCCCGCACCCGGCCGGGTGGCACGGCGATCCCCAGACGGGCCCGGCCTGCCGCGCCTGCCACGGCAGCTAGGCCGCAGCAACCCACCACCAGCCCCCGTCTTCCTGCCCTGTCTGCCGTGACTTCCGAAAAACAGGCGAATCAACCGTACTTTTCGTGGAGGACGAAGCCGAGGACCTCGCCGGCACAGTGCCGGCAGTAGCCGCGGGTTTCCAGATCCGTGATGACGGCGTCCACGCGGGCGCGCTCGGTGGCCGTAAGGGACGGAGTTTCGCCCCCCAGGACCTGCAGGGCCGACTGGCCCAGGCGCCGGATCATGGGCTGGTGGCGCTGGAAGTAGGCCGTGCGGATCTGCTGCAGGATGTTTCCAAACAGCGTGGCGTAGGGGACGGGCGTGCCGGAGTGATCCAGGGACCACGCCCCGATCGTGCCCAGGACCTGGCGCCGGAAGGCCCCGGGGTCGTGGCCGACGCCCAGCATCTGCTCGACGTCCTCCAGGAAGTGGGGGTCCGGTTCCTCCAGCTTGCCGGTGATCGGGTTGCGGACCTTTTCGCCGCGCAGCACCACGTTCACGGTCTGGGCGTACCGCGCCATCAGGTCCACGTGCTGCTCCTCGGTGGCCAGCCCCATGGAGCGCCGTACGTCGTCGTCGGCCCACTCCAGGTAGCGCTGCCGGACCGTGGCGACCAGGCGCGGATGGTCCATGTAGTCGCCGTCGGGCTGGACCCGCAGGAACTCGTACAGCGTCCGGTCCTTCAGCAGCTCTTCCAGCCCGTCGAACACCGACAGCGGCGACAGGCAGCGGTACCGATCGGACAGGGCGGCGTTGAAGAGGATCGTCTTGATTTCCCGCGGGGACGCGCCCACCTCGCCCTCGTAGGGGCTCCGGGAGACGCCGTCGTTCCGCAAGGCCTCGCGGGCCGAGGCCAGTTCGATCGCCACCGCCAGCGGCGCCCACTCGGGCGACTTGCCCAGGGCATAGAGGTCCGCTTTTTCCAGCGGCGACAGCCGTCCGACGGCCTCGGCCGCGGTGGCCGGCACGCCGGTTCCCCGGGGCTTCACCAGGCGCGTCAGGACCCCGAACAACCCGGCCACGCGCATCGTGTGGGGCGCCACGTGCCGTCCCACGGCGTCGGGACGGACCTGCGACTCGTAGATCCTGCTTTCGGCGACCCAGTCCAGCAGGTAGGGCACGCGCACCAGTTCGATGCGCCCCTTGAACGACGGCCAGTCCGGGTGCTCCAGGAACGCCCGCAGGTACCGGTCGTTCGACGACGCGATGAACACCGTGTCCAGGTGCAGGATGGCCGAGGGCAGGGTCACCGTGCTCTTTTCGCACGTCGCCAGCAGGTACTTGAAGGCCTCGATGGGCTTCTTCAGCAGGTCGTTGTACTCGATCATCCCGCGGTTCGCGTCCACCAGGTCGCCGTAAGGCTCGAACAGCGTGACGTTCTGCAGCACCTTCGGCAGGGACTCCAGCGAACGGTCCAGCGTCAACTGCCGGAGGTTCGCGTCCACCTGCAGTTGCGGTTCCACCGTGACCATGCCGCGCCGGAAGCGCCGCGACAGGAAGAAGCGCTCGACCTGGACGTGCTGCCAGACGCGCTCCAGGTCGCCGTTGTAGGCCACCAGCAGGTTGTCGAAAATCAGGCGGTTCATCGGGGACAGGTCGCCTTCCCCGATCGTTTCGGACAGGTGGTAATCCTCCTGGTCCGCCAGCAGGTCCCGCAGCAGGTCCCGGCGCTGGCGCTTCGGCACCAGGTACAGCGGGTGGTCCTTCATGGCCGTCTGGATCTTCGAGTCCACCTGGTCCTCGTCCAGGTAGGCGTACGAGCGCCGGGGGCCGCCATCCGTGGTCGCGTCGGAGGTCCGTCCGAAGCCCAGGGCCTGTTTTTCCAGGCGCAGGCTGGGGAAGACCCAGTTGAAGCGGTACAGGGCGCCTTCGTCGGCCGACGAGTAGAACTCGAGTGCCCGGGCCATGCACTGGATCATGGTGCTCTTGGCGCTGCCGTTCGGGCCGTGCAGGAGGATCAGGTGATCCACCTTGCCCTGGCGTCCGAACTTCTCCAGGCAGCGGAAGACGTCCTTCTGGCTCTGCTCCTGGCCGACCAGGCGGTCCACGCCGTCGTCGAAGGGCACGTCGAACAGGCGGAAGCGGTCGCCGTCCACCAGGCCGAAGTGCCGGAAGCAGTCCACCGCATATTGGGCGGAGTTCCGCGTGTGCAGGCGCGGGTTGGCCGTCACGAGGGCGATGTACTCCTCGAACGACAGGACGCGCTTTTTGAGGATGAAGTCGTCGCGGACCGAGTGGGAGAGGTCCGCGAGGAAGGTGGCCGGCTCCCAGCGGCGACCGTCAGTGGACATCGATGGGCACCTCGACCGCGATCTGTTTGAAGATGCGGCATTCCTTGTCGTTGCACACCGAGAAGTCCGCAAGACCCTTCAGGGCCGTCGCGCCGGCGGCCTGGGCTGCGATCGGGATCGTCAGGGCGCCCGTGCCGCCCTCGTCCAGGAAATCCCCGTTGGACAGGGAAAAGTCGACCTTCGACGCCTTGACGGACCCGGCGTCCGACACCTTCAGGCGGGCCGGGAACTCGGGGTTCCAGTGGTAGCCGTTCCGCGGGATGAACCGGACCTGCGCCGCGCCTTCCGCACCCGGGGCCAGCGTCAGTTCCTTTGCATCGATGCGATACCAGGCTGCCGATTCGGCGGCGCCGCCGTCCTTGCACCCCCCGAACATCGCCAGCACTACCGCCGTCGCCGCCATCGCCATCATCTGCATCGCACGAGCCGTCATGGGTCTCATAAGCCTCCCGGGAGTCTGCCGAGATTGTACCACCTCCACCCTCGGTCAACCCGGTGACGCGGGCAACGGCTTGGATTCAACGGGGATGAGCGGCGGCATTGCGTTGGGTGTCGGGGATCAGAGCGCCCGGTACGCGGACGCCAGTTCGTCGGCGAAATCCTCGAACCGCGTGGGCGTGGTGTTCTGGGGGCGCCGTCCCTCCAGCGACTTCGCCCGTCCCTCGTTGAACGCCTTGGCCATTTCGACGTAAAGGCCCGCCATGTCCTGGGACAGGCCCGCCTGGACCAGGGCGCCGGCATAGTCGCCGTAGGGGAACTGCACGTACTTCAGGTCCGGCTTGCCGATCCGTGCTCCCAGGATCTGCGTCGCCTCGGTGTGCGTCAGGTCCCGTTCGCCCAGCAGTTCGTGCACGACCCGCCCGTTCCAACTGCGGGTGTGCAGGGCCTTGGCGGCCACCTCGGCGATGTCCCGGCTGGCGATCATCGGGACGGGCAGGTTCGGGGCGATGGCGCCGCCGTTGATCCCCTGGTGCTTGATCAGGGGCAGCGTCGCCTGGAAATTCTCGAAGAAGAACGCGGCCCGCAAGGACAGGACGTGCGTGCCGTCGAGGTGCCGCAGGCGCTCCTCCTGGGCGTGGAGGCCCGCGATGGGCCCCGTGCCCTGCTTCTGGTCGGCGCCGACGCTGCTCAGGAACACGACGTGGCGCACGCCGCTGTCCTTGACCGCCCGCACGATCGCCTCGCCCACCCGGTCCTGCTCGGCCCGGAAGTCGATGGACTGCGGGTCGGGCGGCAGCAGCGTGTAGGCCCGATCCGCACCGTGGAAGGCCTTCACGAGGTACGTGGCGCTCCCGGCGTCGCCGGCAAGGACCTCGGCGCCCAGTTCCTGCAGGGGCGCCAGCCGCTCGGCGGACCGTCCCAGCGCCCGGACCGTTTCGCCTGCCTTCAACAGGGTTTCCGTGATGATCCGACCGGTATGCCCGGTTGCTCCCATGACGACGATCATTGTGTCCTCCGTGATGAGTCGACGGACTCCACCATGGGGCGGGCGCCGGCGAGGTCAAGGTATGTCGAAGGGGAAGGGTGGGCGGCGGCCCGGGCGCAGGATCAGGCGCCGGTTCGCCGGACCACGTCGCGATGCAGGATCCGCGTTTCGAACCAGAACTCCCACAGGCGCGCCTCGGTGTGGGTGCTGGTCACCGGGAGTTCCACGCCGAACCGGCCCTTGTAGAAGGTCTGGAGGCGCGTCAGGTGGCCCTGGGTGCGGAGGACCAGCCACTTCACGGAAAAGCCTCGGACGCCCCCGGGAGTGACGGGCGTGTCCACGATGCGCACCACGCGGGCGACGATGATGATGGCCGGGCCGACCACGTCGTCGGACGGGCGGAACAGGATGCTGACGTTGTCGCCCAGGTTGGGCAGCCACTGGCAGTACAGGTACCCCCCGGACTCGCTGGCCTCGGCCACGAGGGCCTTGTGGCGCGCCCCGTCGGCGCACATGCACACGACGCTGCTCAGGCGCGTCATCCTGGGACGGACGCGGCGCTCGGCGGCCCGGCTCGGCTTCGGCGGCTGAAGAGGTGCGGGCGGAGGCGGCGTCCGGGGCACGGGGGGTTCCTCGACGCGGCGCACCGGGACGGGCGGGTGGAGCGGCTTGCCACGGAAGGCCTGGGGTGTCGCCCCGGGTGCGACCACGTCCAGCGGCGCCTCGGGTTGGATCGCAGGGCGGGCCGCCACGCGCGACGCGGACCTCGGCGTCAGGCGGGGCACCCTCGCCGGGCGTTCGATCGTCACGACGGGGACCCCGCGAACCGTTCCGGTGGGCGTGGGCGCCTCGGGTCGATCCGGTGAAACCGGCCGGGCCCTCGCGTTGCGGACCACCTGTTCGAACTCGGCGCGGAAGGTCTTGACGTCGGGCGGCCGGTTCGCCGGGTCCGGCGCCAGGGCTCGCTGCAGGAAGGCGTCCAGCCCCGCCACGACCTCGACCCTGGGGTTCACCTCCCGCAGGGTCGGGATCTTCGCCTCGATCTTCTTCATGGCGTTCTCGACCGGGCTCAGGCCCTCCAGGGGCGCCGCCCCCGCCAGCAGTTCGAACAGCATGATGGCGACCGAATACAGGTCCGTCGACGGGCCCAGCTTGCGGCCCATCATCTGTTCCGGGCTCATGTAGATGGGCGTGCCGAACGACACGCCGGTGACCGTGGTCCCGTGCGGCGTGTCGCCCAGCATCTTGGCGACGCCGAAGTCCAGGACCTTCAGGAAATCCCGCGATCCCGCGATGTCCAGCAGGAAGACGTTGTCCGGCTTCAGGTCCCGGTGCAGGATGCCCAGGCCGTGGGCCTCCTCCATCGAGTTGAGCACCTGGTTGATGATCCCTGCTGCGCGCCCCAGTTCGAAGGGCTTGCCCTCGTCCCGGAGCGCCGCCGCCAGCGTGCACCCCTCCAGCAGTTCCATCGCGATGAACAGGATGTCGTCCGCGGTCCGTCCGAAGTCGAAGACGGTCACGGTGTGGGGGCTCTTCAGGCGGCTGGCGGCCCGGGCCTCGGTCAGGAACCGGCGCACCGAGTTCTCGTTCTGGAGGTCCTGCCGCACCACCTTCACGGCCACGTCGCGGTGCATGCTGAACTGCTCGGCGCGGTACACGGTCCCCATGCCGCCGACGCCCAGGAGCGACGTGATGGAGTAGCGTCCGTCGAGGATTCGGCCCAGGAGGTAGGCCCCGGATCCGGACTGTACACCTGCCCCATGGCCGTGCGGCGCATTTCCCATGACGATATTTCTCCCACCTGCGTCGGGGAGCATACATCGAAACGGCCGGTCATCAAATGATTCCTGGGGGGGATTCGGCTCTGATGAGGTCTGGCGCGGTCCGGCCGGAATCAGCCCAGGCGCTTCCGGAAACGAAGGCCCGCGGCCACCATCACGAGAACCCCGAAAGCGGCCAGCGCGGTGAACTCGAAGGCGAGGTCCTGGAGATCCGAGGCCTTCAGGAGGATTCCCCGGAGGATCTCGACGTAGTAGCGGATCGGGTTCAGGAGGGTCAGGGGCTGGAGCCAGTGGGGCATGTTTTCGATGGGGGTCATGACGCCCGACAGCAGGAGGCCCGGCATCATCACAGAAAAGGCCACCAGGAAGGCCTGCTGCTGGGTCTTGGCCGACACGCTGATGAGCAGGCCCAGGCCCACCGTGGACAGGATGTAGAGGAGGGTTCCGAGGGCCAGGAGCAGCAGGGACCCTCGGAGGGGAAGGTCGAAGACCCAGGACCCGACGGTCAGCACCAGCAGCACGTCGAAGCAGCCCACGGCCACGAACGGCAGGACCTTTCCCAGGACCAGTTCCCAGGACTTCAGAGGCGTCACGATGACCTGTTCCAGCGTCCCCATCTCGCGCTCGCGGGCCAGGTTCATGGCCATCACGATGGTGGTGACGACCAGCAGGATCATCGCGGCCACTCCCGGGACCATGAAGATCGGCGACTTCATCCGCGGGTTGTAGAAGACACGGATCTGGGCGGCGGGGCGGGGGACCAGGGGCTCGACCTGCAGCAGGCCCCGGGCGCGCTCGGCCCGCTGGACCAGGATGGTGGCGGACATGGCGTCGATGGCGGCGGTGGCGGACTCCCGGGCGAAGCGTCCATAGAGCGGGTTGGTACCGTCCGCGAGGACCTGGATTTCCGCGGTGCGCCCGGCGGCCAGATCCCGGGCGTATCCCGGCGGCACCACCAGCACGACGTCGGCCAGCCGGTCCCGGACGTCCTCCTCGGGGCGGTGGCAGTCCCGGGCCGGACCCAGGTTGGCGAAGGACTGGTCGGCCGTGAAGCGGCGCACCAGTTCCCGGGACTCGGCGGTGCCGTCAGAATCGCAGACGACGGTGCCCAGGCGCTCGACCTCGAAGTCCACGGCCGAGCCGAAGACGATCAACTGGATGACGGGGGCGATCAGCAGCATCGGCATCAGCCGGCGGTCCCGGGTGACCTGCCGGACCTCCTTGCGCATCACGGCCATGAGTCCCGGCGTCATGCCACCCTCCGCCGGAAACGCCGCGTGGCCGCCGTCAGGACGATCAGCGAGAACAGGGCCATGGCCAGCATGTGGGGCCAGAGGACCTCGAACCCGTTCCCCTTCAGCAGGATGCCGCGAAGGATGGA
>CAINDP010000147.1 GCA_903847405.1 uncultured Myxococcales bacterium
CCCTCCCTGGACGACGCGCAGCGAGGCGAGAGGAAAGGCGTCGCCGGTGAACCAGCCGTCGCTGCGGTAGCGGAGGCCCGCCAGGTCGGGGACGAAGTCGGTCCCGGTGAAGACCAGCCGGGTCAGCGTGCCGTCCGGCTCTGCGCGCAACCGGATCACGTTTTCGTCCCGCGCGTAGAACCCCGCGACGGACGCCGGCAGGCCGTCGGGAACGGCCGCTTCCGGCGCGGCCACGGCGGGCAAGGGGTCGGGGACCGCCGGGATCCGGCCGCTTTCCGCCAGGGCCCGCAGCATCACCCGCTGGGCGATCGTCAGCGCGTCATAGGCGCCGCCCAGCGTCCCCATCACGACCACCGCCAGGCCGTCGTCCGGCGCGACCAGGAGCTGCGCCCCGTAGTGGATGACCCCGCCGTTCTTCGTCCAGCCCGCCACGCCCACCGCGTGCAGCGCCGGCTCGGCCACGCTGTCCCAGCCCAGTCCGTAGGCCATCGAGGCGGACGGGACGGGGTTGAACGCGCCGGCGGTCTGGTCCACCGCCATGGTCGCCAGCGAGCCGGCCTGCAGGATGCGAACGCCGTCGACCGTGCCGCGGTTCAGGAAGATCCGGGCGAAGGGGGCCATGTCGGTCGGTGTCGAGTAGACCCCGCCGGACGCGTGCTCGTTCGTGAACTCCTGCGGCTGCAGGATGCCGGCGCGATAAGCCCGGGCGAAGGTTCCGTCCGGGAAGGGCGTCCGGGTGAACGCGGAGTGGCGCATCCCCAGTGGGGTGAAGACGTGCTGCTGCACATAGTCCGCATAGGCCGCGCCCGTGACGGCCTTGACCAGCGATTCCAGCAGCGTGAAGCCGTCGTTGCAGTAGACGCTCATGGTCCCCGGATCGGCCTTCAGCCGCTGCTGGGCCAGAACCTCCAGCAGGTCATCGCCATACCGCACGTCGGGGGCGAACGTGTTCGAGCCGCGCAGCGTCGTTCCGGCGATTCCGGAGGCGTGGTCCAGCAGCATCCGCACCGTGATGTCGCGGTACCGGGGGTCCGCCATGGTGAACGTCGGCACGTAGCGGACCAGGGGCTGGTCCAGGTCGACGAGCCCCTCCTCCACCAGTTGCATCACGACGACGGCGGCGAACACCTTCGACACCGAGCCGATGCTGAACATCGTTTCGGCCGTGGGCGGCGCCTTCGCGGCGACGTCGGCCAGGCCGTAGCTGCGGGCCCAGATCAGGCCGTCCTTGCCGACCAGCGCGATGCCCAGGGAGGTCGCGTCGCCCCCGTGCCGCAGGACGTCGTCGGCCGCGTCCTGCGCCTCCTGGAGGGCCGCCGGGAATGTCGGCGCCGGCGACCCGGCACACGAGGCGAGCAGCGCCAGGGCCACCGAGATCTGCAGCAGGCGGATGCGTGTCTTCACGGTGCCTCCCCGTTCAGGCGCATCATCACCCAGGCCAGGTTGCCGCCCAGCGTCACCATGGTCTTCATCCCTTCCTCGTCCTGCTCCACCTCGCCCCGGCCGCGGCCGATGCCCACGTTCCAGTAGCTGGAGCCGACCACGACCATCTGGGCGATGGTGAAGAAGTGCTGGATCGAGTCCAGCGTGTGCAGGGCCCCGGCGCGGCGCACCGCGGACACGGCGGCGCCCACCTTGCGTCGGTACAGGTCGCCGTTCACGCGCCCGACATAGCCGCACCGGTCGATCAGCGCCTTCGTTTCGGTGGACATGTCGGCGAAGTAGGTCGGGGATCCGATCAGGATCGCGTCCGCCTCCACCATTTTCGCGATGTAGCCGTTCATGGGGTCGCCGTCGATCGCGCACCGGCGGTCCAACCGCTTCGCGCACTGTCCGCAGGCGCGGCATCCCTGCAGAGCCTGGTTTCCGATCTGCACCAGTTCCGTGTCGATGCCTTCCTTCGCCACCTCGGCCAGCACGGCATTCAGCAGGATTGCCGTGTTGCCGGTCGGACGCGGACTGCCGTTGAACGCCACGATCTTCATGGGACTGCTCCTGTCGCCAATGCCGGCACCGAGGATACCATCACTGCTTCGGGGGGATGGGGGACGTGTCCCGCCGGGGATCAGGGGGCCGTGCAGTAGGCGCCGATCCCGGTGGAACTGAAGAAGTAGGCTCCGGTGGCCTGGAGGTCGTCGATGACATGCGAGGCCTGCTGCGCGCCCGTGGCGGCAGTGAACCCGTAGATCACCGTTTGAGCGGTCGGCAGCCACGCCGCCGCATCGCAGTCCATCAACTTCGTCCCGTCCACCGTCAGGATCGCCCGGCCCGCCAGGATGTCCGCCTCGACCGCGTAGGCGTGGTCGATCTGGAAGGTCGGGAGCGTTCCCGTACACTTCTTCGTGTCGGTGGCGTTGTCCCAGAACCCCACGTCCGTGAAGGCGCCCTGGAAGTGCCGGAACCGGAACGACACGCCGGTGAGGCCCGCGACGCCCAGGTCCGAACCGACGCCGCCGCAGGTCGTGCCGGTCGTGTCCCCCAGGATCGCCAGGGCCAGCCCGTCCGCGGCGTTCGAGGCCGTCCCCGAAATCTTCATCGTGAACTTGAACCGGACCTGGCACGGGGTGATCCCGGCCGAGGTGTACCAGGCGCAGCCGGCCTGGTTGGTGGCGTCGCTGGTCAACTTCAGCGTGCCCGTCGCGGTGTCGATGGTGGCGTCTCCGACCAGGGACCAGTTCCCGCTGTTGCTCGTGAAATCGTCGGTCCCGATGTCGACGGTTTCCTCGCCGCCCTCGTAGACGCAGGTCGCGCCCCCCGAGCAACCCTTCGAATTGCAGCACTGCACCAGTTTGTAGCAGACCATCGCCACAGGGTCCCAGCGGTAGTTGCTGTTGCAGCCGCACGTGTAGTCCAGCGCGTCCGGCGTGCAGACGCCCGTGCTGTTGGCCAGCCCGGTACACGGGTTCGGGGTGCAGGCGTCCGGGACCTTGCACAGGTGGGTCGCCTGTTCCCAGTTCCCGGAGGCACAGGTGCAGGACCAGTCGGTCGCCCCGACGGCCACGCAGGTCCCGGCGCTGGCCCCGGACACG
>CAINDP010000148.1 GCA_903847405.1 uncultured Myxococcales bacterium
CAATTCCGGTTCCCGGGCGCGGGTCCGCTCCAGATGGTCCATGAACACGTTCTGATGGGCCATCTTCGCGATGCGATTCGCCTTCGCGGGACGGATGCCCAGCGTGCCGGCGACCTTCCGGACCAGCGACTTGCCATGGAACGACGCGAACGTGACGATGTCCGCGACGTGGTCCCGGCCGTACTTCTGGGCGACGTGCCGCCGCACCCGCTCGAACCCCTCCATGCAGAAGTCGATGTCGAAGTCCGGGGGGGACACCCGCTCGGGGTTCAGGAAGCGCTCGAACACCAACCCGAACCGCATTGGATCGACGTCGGTGATGTGGAGGGCCCAGGCCAAAAGGGATCCCGCACCCGACCCACGACCCGGGCCGACGGGAATGCCGTTTTCCCGAGCCCACTGGACGTACTCCGCGACGACCAGGAAGTACGGGTCGAAGCCCAGGCCCGTGATGGTGCGCAGTTCGTGCTCCAGTCGTTCCTTGTAGGTTGCCTCGTCGGGTTCCGGGTCCTGGCCGCGCAGTTGATCCAGGCGTAGTTCCAGCCCTCGGCGGGCCCGATCGGCCAGGTGCTCCGCGGTCGGCTGCCCCGCGGGGGTCGCGAACATCGGGAAATGCATCCGGTCCGCAGGCAGGAACGCATCGTCCTGGATTCGATCCGCGATTCGACCGCTGTTCTCCAAGGCCTCCGGGAGATCCACGAACCGGGCGGCCATCTCCTCGGGTATCGCCAAGTGGGACGTTCCCGCAAGCAGTTGGCCGCGCAGTTCGTCGGTCAGTTTCTGCTTGCGACCGATTGCCACCAGAACCGCGCGCGCCAGCCTATCGCCGGGCTCCAGGCAACGCGCATCGCTGGTCGCCACCAGGGGCACGCCGGTGCGGCGCGACAAATCGACCAGCGCTGCGTTCAACTCGCGCTGCGGTGCCGCGTCGTTGCTCCCCAACTCCAGGAAGAAATTGCCCTCGCCGAAGGTCCGCACGTGGAACTCCAGCGACGCCATCGCGGCGGCTTCATCCCCTGCCGCCAACGCCCGCGGAATCTCCCCGGACCGGCCACCGGACAGCCCGATCAACCCCGCGGCATGCGTCGCAAGCACATCGCGGGAAACCATCGACCCCCGGCCCCGCGGACCGTCCAACCCAGCCCTGGAAACCAGCACCCGAAGGTTGGCGAAGCCCTGCCCATCGCGGGCCAGAACCACCAACTGTCCACCTTCCTCGGGACACCCCGGTTCCCGCACCCGCAACTCCACCCCGAAAATCGGCTTGATGCCGTTCCCCCGGCACGCCTTCCAGAACCTCACTGCGCCGAACAGGTTCGCGTGATCGGTCAATCCGACCGCGCCCATCCCCAGCGCCTTCACCCGCGCGGTCAGTTCCTCGACGCGGATCGTGGAGTCCAACAGCGAGTAGCACGAACGAACGTGAAGATGGACGAACGGCATGGCGGCCTCCTTCGATTCATCCACACCCTAACGCCGCATCCGGCACGTTCCATGCCGCTCCGTGCGTCATCATCTCCCTGACATCAAGAACGAGGAGAAACCCATGCCCACCCCGCGGATCCTGGATCAACTGGGAGTTTTCGGCTGCGACGCCATCGAGGATGCCATCCTGGCGGGCCTGGCCCTGGGCGACCCGATCCTGCTGATCGGCGCGCAGGGTTCCGCCAAGACCACCCTGGCCGAACGGCTGGCCGCGGCCATGGGTCGCGTGTTCTGGGCCTACGACGCCAGCAAGGCGATGTTCGAGGACGTCGTCGGTTTCCCGGACCCCCGCTCCATGCAGGAAGGCCGGATCGGCTACCTCCAGACGCCCCTGACGCTGTGGGACAAGGAAATCGTGCTGATCGACGAACTGTCCCGGGCGTCCATCGGCATGCAGAACAAGTGGCTGGAAGTCATCCGCTCGCGCCGCGTGATGGGGATGGCCCTGCCCGACCTGAAGTTCGTGCTGGCCGCCATGAATCCCGTCGGCATGCTGGGCACCTCGCCGCTGGACGAGGCCCTGGCCGGCCGCTTCACGTTCATCGTGGACGTGCCCGAGATCCGCGAAATGACCCCGGTGGACCGTCGCAGGGTGATCGAAAACCGCACCGCCGCCGACGCCGTCGCGATGGGTCCCGACCTCCCGCTACCGGCCTCGCAGGCGCTCCCCCAGCCCCTGCCGGACCTCGAAGCCCTGCTGGTGTCCATCCGTCAGCACATGACCTGGGCCGAATCCCGCGTCGGTGCCCAGGCCTCGACCTACGCCGACCAGGTGGGCGCCTACCTGGACGCCCGGGAAATCCACCTCGATGGCCGCCGCCTGGGGATGCTCCGCCGGGCGCTGGTGGCCCTCATCGCCGTCCATCGCGCGACGGGCCGCCTTCCCAACAAAACCCCCGCGGTCCCCCTGGACCTGTTCCGCCACGGCCTGGAGGTCACGATGCCGTTCCGCGCGGTGGGCCGGATGGTCGGCCGCCTGATCGTCGACGGCGCCCACTCCCACGCGGCCGCAGCCCTCAGCGGCACCCCGCGTCGCAGCCTGCCCCACACGAATCTCCTGGCCGCCGCCCGGGGCCTTCTTGCGGACCCCGCCGGCTGGGGCGACGGCGACGGTCTGTCGCTGCTGGTCACCCGCGTGGCCGG
>CAINDP010000149.1 GCA_903847405.1 uncultured Myxococcales bacterium
CGTCCAGGGCGTCCTGGTCCTGCAGGACTCCCGCGAATGGGGCGAGGAAAAATCCACCACGTCCAACCAGCACAGCCTGGACCTGTACCAGGGCTACCTGCTGTTCGACGACATCGCCGGCTCCGGCGCATGGATCCAGGCCGGCCGCTTCGCGATGAAGTACGGCGCAAACCGCCAGGTTTCGGTCAAGGACTTCAACAACGTCGGCCAGGCCTTCGACGGCGTCCGCATCGGGTGGCGCCGTGCCCGGGTGATGGCGGCCGACGCGTTCGTGACCTTCTATCGCAACGGGTTCGCCCCGGTGTTCCAGCCCCAGGGCCAGGACCGGTACTCGGTGTTCGCAGGGATGTACCTTTCCACCGACGCCGTGTCCTGGCTGGACGCCGAACTGTACGGCTTCTACCAGGACAACGGTTTCGTGACCCAGCGGGAGAGCATCGGCACCATCGGCGCGCGACTGGTCGCCCGGCCCGTGAAGGGCCTGACCCTGGAGGGCGAGGCCGCCGTGCAGGTCGGTCGCGTCACGGTCCGGGACGAAAGCGCGGTCCTCCGGGATGCGTCGCATCTGGCGACCGCCTACTTCCTCCAGGCGAAGTACACGGCCCCGATCAAGACGGACCCGTGGATCGGCCTGTTCTTCTACAGCGCCTCGGGCGACGCGAACCCCTGGGACGGCAGCAGCGTCGCTTACCGCCCCCTGTTCCCGTCGGGAAAGGGCAACATGGGCAACATGGAACTGTTCCGCTGGCAGGGCGTCTGGGACATCGGGCCCACCGTGGGGCTCTATCCCGCCGCCAACGTTCGCCTGTCGTTCGACTACCACGTCTATTCCATGACCACCGACGGCGGCAACCTCCAGGGCTTCGACGCCCAGATGGCCCGTGCGTCCGATCCGTACCCGTCGGCCCTGGTGAACCGCACGTTCAACGTCCCGGCCGGGGGCAGCCGCTTCCTGGGCCAGGAGATGGATGTCGAACTGACCTGGAAACCAGTGGACGTCCTGGCCCTCGGGCTGGGATACTCGTTCTTCAAGGCCGGGGCCGCGGCGCTTCGCGGCCAGGTGCTCTCGGTCGGCGAGCGCACGGCAACGGTGGACGGCAGCGAGGTCACGACGCCCTACTGGAAGCGCGACTACCGCATGGGCAACGACATGGCGCACCGGGTCTGGATCGAGGCGACCCTGAGCCTGTGAGGTCCCCGCGAACCGGGGGAGGGAGGACCGAGTGATCGTCGAATCGGCCAGTCGCACGGACGTGGGACGGGTCCGCAGCCGCAACGAGGACAGCGTTGCCTGCGCGCCGGACCTGAACCTGTACATCGTGGCCGACGGCATGGGCGGCCACCAGGGCGGCGACGAGGCCAGCCGGCATGCGTGCGCAGGCATCGAGGAGCACATCCGCGGCAAGTGGTACCTGGTCGCCGGCTTCCAGGACGACCCGGTGCCCACGCGCCGTCGCCAGGTGCTCCAGTTGCTGACCGAGGCCATCCGTTCCGCGAACGATCGCATCGTCCTGACGGCCGAGCAGACCCCGGAACTGCAGGGCATGGGATCCACGGTGGTCCTGGTCCTGTTCGCGGGCGACCGCGCGTTCGTCGCCCACGTCGGGGACAGCCGCGCGTACCTCCTGCGCGACGGCGCCGCGGTGCTCCTGACCGAGGACCACAGCCTGCTGTTCGAACTGCTGCGCCAGGGCCGCCTGACGCGCGCCCAGGCCTTGCGCTTCCCAATGAAGAACGTCGTGACCCGCGCCCTGGGCATCCGGGGACCGGTGGAACCCGACGTGATGGATCTGCCGGTCCTTCCGGGGGACCGCATCCTGCTGTGCTCGGACGGGCTGCACGGGTATGTCGAGGACGAGCGCCTCCCCCGCCTGGCCGGGGAAGGCGGGCTGCAGGCGGTCGCGGATCGGCTGGTGGCCTTCGCCAACGCAGGGGGTGGCGCGGACAACATTTCGGCCGTGATCGCCGAGGTGAAGTCCCTGGGGGCGGATCCTGCGACGGCCCGGGCGTCGTTCCTGCGCCTGCGCTCCATGCCGCTGTTCCAGGGACTGACCCTGTCCGAACTGCTGCGCCTGCTGTCGACCGCCGAGCACCGCCGATTCCGCCAGGGGGAGGCGATCGTCCGGGATGCCGTGCGCCCGGAGGGGCTCCACGTGGTGCTTTCGGGTTCGGTGGCGATGCGCCGCGGCACCCAGCCCGGCGTGCGCCTGGGGCTGGGGGCCGTCTTCGGCGACCTGTCCCTCCTCGAGGACCAGGTGCCCGATTTCGCGGTGGTCGCGCTGGAAACGACGGACGTCGCCGTCGTGACACGCCGGGCGTTCGAGGCGCTGTCCGCCAGTTCGCCCCTGATGGCGGTGCGCCTGCTGCGCCAGTTGGCCCGGGGACTGGCCCACCGCCTGCACACGGCGAACGACGAAGCCGCCATCCTGCGAACACTGCTGGAGCGGGAAAGCGTCGTGACGCCGCTGTTCAGAACCGGTGACATCCTCACGGAAGACCTGGTGCCGGTGGATTCGGACCTGACGCCCACCGAGGGCCTCCGGTCGCTGGAACGGGAGGAGTCCGATGGAACGCCGGAATCTTGAGCCGCGCCGCTGGGCGCAGGCGGGTCGCGTGCTGGTGCTGGCGACCGTCGCCCTGGCGGTGGCCACGACGCCTGCCTGCGGCAAGAAGAAGCGCAAGGGCGGGGGAAACAACGAGGGGCTGACCGGGGGCGTCCTGGTCCTGTCCGATGATTTCCAGCGCGAGTCCGTAGGCGACCAGTACCTGACGAAGTCCACGAAGTGGTCGATCGTCGATGGCTGGCTGCACATCCAGGGCGATCGCAACGAGGGGCTGTGGCTGACCGCGCCCCTGCCCGAGCGGGTCCGGGTGGAATTCGACGCCCGCAGCATGACGCCCGAGGGCGACATCAAGTGCGAAGTCTTCAACGCCGAGCCGCGCCACTCGACGGGGTACATCGCGGTGCTGGGCGGCTGGAAGAACGCCCTCAGCGTTCTGGCGCGCCTGGACGAGCACGGCGTGGACCGGATGGAAAGCGACGTGAAGGTGGACATCGGCAAGGTCCACCATTTCGCCCTGGTCCGGACCGAAGGCTCGCTGCGCTGGTACCTGGACGGGAAGCTGATCCTCGCCTACCCGGACGACGCGCCCTTGCAGGGGAAGTACTTCGGGTTCAACAACTGGAACTCCGACATCTATTTCGACAATCTGGCCATCTACCGCCTGTAGCCGCCTTCCAACTATCGAAACAGTAGAGTGCCGACGGACGCCGAAAGGGCAGGGGAGAGGGGAGGCCTACAGGTTCGTGGTTGCCGCGACGCCGACGTCGCCGTTCAGGCCGGGCTGGCCCAGGGACCCGCCGCCGAAGCCGCCGCCGCCTCCGGAACCGGTGCCGGTGAACTGGAGGTTCGCGGCCTTGTAGGCGTCGGTCAGGGCCGCCGCGGCGCCGTTCACGAACAGGCCGTATGCAGGACCGCCGCAACCGCCGCCACCGCCACCGCCGTGGCCGCCGGGCCCGCCATTCGCGCCGAACCCGCCGGCGGAGGAGCAGAAGGTCACGCCGTCGCTGGCACCGTCGAGGCCGCCGGCAGCGCCCGCGCCGCCACGCCCGCCGACGCCGCCGTTCCCGCCGCTGCCGCCGTCGCCGCCGCGGCCGGACTCGATGGTGCAGTCCGCAACGGTCGGAATGGTGCCCGGGTTGGTGGCGAACGCCAGGAAGATGCCGAACGAACCGCCGCCGCTGCCGCCCGCGGTACCGCCGGCCGCGCCGCAACCGCCGGAGCCGCCGCCGCCGCCGCTGCCGCCGATGTCGGAATTGCCGCGGCTGCGCGTGCTGCAGTCCCTGGTTTCAACGCCGCCGGCCGCGCCGCCGCCACCGCCGCCGCCGCCCGCGACGCCCAGGCCGCCGTTCCCGGCCGCCGGCGGGACCCAGACGCCGTTGACGATGGCGCCCGCGCCCGCGCAGGCAGTACCGGCTGCGCCCTCGGGACCGGTGGAGCCGGGCACGCCGCTGGCGCCCTGCTTGGAGTCGTCGGGAACGATGCACAGGCCGCAGTTGGAGGCGCTGCCGCTGGAGGTGCACCCGCCGAACAGGCCGGTTGAGTACGAGTTGTAGGAAATCATCGAATCCAGCCCGGCCTCGCCGCCCACGCCTGCGCCGGTCGTGTCGTTCTTTCCGCTGACGCCGTTCTCCAGCGTCTGGCGGGTCTGGTTCTGGTCCTGGGGACAGTCGGGCTTGGACTCGTCGAACACCGGGCACACGGCCGTGCCACCGGCGCCGCCCGACACGTCCACGTTGTCGGTGCCGCACGTCCGGGTGCCGCCCTGGCCGCCCCCGTTGAACTGAGCGGCGGCGCAGACCGTGCTGGGAAGGTCCTTCGCGTTCACGCCGGCGGAACCTGCGGTGCCGCCCGCGCCCGCCGCACCGGGGGTGCCCTGGACGCCGTTGCCGCCCTGGCCGCCGACGACGCGGCTGCCCCGGATCGCCAGCGATGCGTCGCAATCCCGCACGTAGACGCCGATGCTGTTGCCGCCGGGCGTCCGGTTGTTGGCCCCGATCACGACGAAGCCGTCCAGCGTGGTGGTACCCGCGGCCCCGCCCGAGATGCCGATGGCGTTGACGGCGCCCGGGACGTCGGTCGTCGGCGTCTGGCCCAGGATGACCGTTTCATAGGCCAGGGGCTCCCGAACGCGGAAGTCGGCCGAGTACCCGCCGTACAGGCCCACGTTGGCCCGCAGGAACACGGCCTCGGGGTACACGCCCGTGGCCACGTAGACGTCCCGCTTGCCCGAGGAGGTCGCCAGGTCCAGGGCGGCCTTCAGGGACAGCAGGGGCGCGTCGATCGTGCCCGGGTTCGTGTCGTGGCCGTATTTCGCCACGAAGATGCCCTGGGTCACGTCGCCGTCGATGCCGTCGCAGTTCGTGTCGCCGCCGCCCGGCAGGTCCGCACCCGCCAGCAGGTGGCATTCGCAGCCGTTTCCCGGGTTGCCGTCGATGTTGAAGTAGTCGGCGCTGCAGACGACCTTGCAGTCCGGGATGGTCCGGTTGGTGTCGCAGACGCCGTGGCCGTTGGCGATGGTCTGTGTGGTGCAGTTGTTGCCGCAGACGCCGCAGTTCCGGTCGTCGATGTACTTGTTCGTCCCGGGCTCGACGAACGTTTCGTCGATCAGGCCGTCGCAGTTGTTGTCCAGGCCGTCGCAGACTTCCGAGGGCAGGGCGCAGTCGCCCCAGCCGCCCGTCTGGCACTTCTGCAGACCGAAGCACGTGTAGGTCGGCTTGTCCGGGACGCTGTAGGTCACCGAGCAGCCGCGGGAAACGTCCTGGGTCGCGCCGGTGCACGAGCAGGTCCCCGAATCGGGCTGGCACTGGTTCGTGCCGCCGGCCGCGGGCAGGCAATGGAAGCTGAAGGGGCACTCGCTGTCGACCGTGCATGCCTGGCCGCAGTAGGAACCGCCGTCGGTGCCGATGGGGATGCACCGCGAACCCTCGCGCAGGCAGTCCACGTCCTGGACGCAGGGCGTGCAGATCAGCGACGACAGCGGGACGCACTGGACGTCGTTCAGCCGGAAGTAGCCGTTGTCGCAGGTGGTGACGATGCAGCGGGGCGCCGCGCCGGTGACGTCGCAGGCCGGGGTCGCGTTGGGGAACAGCCCCACGCAGGACCGGTTGCAGGCGCCGCAGTCCTCCAGCGTGGCGTACACGCCGTTGACCTTGAAGGGCTCGTCGATCGCGTCGTCGCAGTTGTCGTCGATGCCGTTGCAGGCTTCGGCGGCCGGCGTCAGCGCCGTGCACGTGAGCCCCTGGGGCCCGAGGCACTGGGTGACGCCATGGCAGGTGCCGAACTCGTTCGTGAGGTCGCAGACCTCGCCCACGGTCACCTTGTCGTCGGGGGTCGCGTTGCAGTCGTCGTCGATGCCGTTGCACGTTTCCGCCGCGGGGGTCCGGGCGTCACAACCCACGAAGCCCAGGGCGGGATCGCACTGCTCGTAGCCGTAGCATGTGCCGACGTCGGTCGTGGTCACCTGGCACAGGCGCTTGATGCCGGCGTTCGCCTGGCGGCACAGGCAGGTCCCGCTGGGCGGCAGGCAGAAGGATTCGCCCCCGGTCCCCTGGGGAATGCAACTGTAGGGGTTCGGGCACTCCTCGGCCGAGCACTCGACGCTGCAGAACGTGCCGTCCGGCGTGGCGATGCACTTGCCGCCCGCGCACTGCGTGTCGGCAGTGCAGGGCTGGCAGACCTTTCCGAACTTCGGGATGCAGATGAACGTGGTGTCCGGGAAGGTGTTCACGACGCCCGAACAGACGAAGTCCGAGGGGCACGTTTCACCGATGCACGTCCGGGTGCAGATGTTCCCGGCCGGCCCTTCGACGCAGAATCCGCTGAAGCAGTCGCCGTTGGTCGAGCAGGGCGAAAGGAACTCCCCTTGCAGGACCTCCTCGAGCGGCACGTCCCCCCCTTCGTCCCGCGGGGGTACGTCCTCGGTCGCGCCCGGATCGTCCAGGTCGGCGCCGTTGTCAGTGACCTGCTGGTCGCCCGGGGGCAGGTCGGACAGGTTCCCCGTCCCCGAGCCGCCGCCGCATGAGATCGCGAGGACCAACAGGGAGCCGAGGACCATCACGTTGCAACGGCGTCGCATGCAGGACTCCAGCTTCGGTTTTCGGAACCTTCGGCACTATCACTGTTCCCGCCGAATCTAAATCGGTCCGGCGCGGTTTTGCAAGCGGCTCGACCTCGGGCCCGCGTGCGGCAGGCGAATCGAGCACCTTGTACAGGGTCCAGTCATCGGTCTCGCCGATCGGCTCCAGGCGGTCCTCGACGGTCTTCAGAGGGGGCTGCGACGACTTCCGCAGCAGCACGTAATCGTAGTATCGCCACGCAGGACTCTTGTTGAACTCGACGCCGGTCTGGGGGGGGACCATCCCGGGCCGGTACTGGATCGGATTGTGGGGGTACTCCGCGAACTGGAGGTCCGACACCCCGTTCTTGAGGATGGTGTAGAAGAAGTGCATGTGCCACAGGGCGCCGTGGTTCACGACGCGACTTTCCTGGTTGTAGGTGATCTTCAGCAGGCGCTTCCCGGGGTCGGTGCGCTCGAAGAGGGCAGGGTAGTCGCCGATCTCGTGCTCGAACGACTTGAACCCCGACACGAGGTTCGCGACGCCAGCGAGATGCAGGCCCATCACCGTGACCAGGGCGGGCACCGCCACGCGCCTGGGCACGTTCTCGACGCCCAGCCACCCGAAGAAGAACAGCACCGCGAACACCACGTGCCGCAGCGACACGATCGCCTGGGACTCGATGTGCTGGGGCAGCAGCAGGGCGGAAAGGGACAGGACCAGCGTCAGGATTTCCAGGTCGTAGTACCGCATCTTGCGGCGCTCGCCCGGGGGAATCGTCGGCCCCGACCGCAGCATCAGCAGCGTCATGGCCGCCAGGATCAGGGCCACGAACAGCGCGTCGTCGCGCTCGCCGCGGAAGTAGTCGCCCACGTAGAAGAAGAACGAGCCGAGGATCTGGCTGGGCTTGTAGAAGGTCGGACCGAAGAACTTGTCGAACGAGCCGAACGACATGCCGGTGGTCGAGGGCGTGTGCTCCAGGAAGTACACGACGAACCACGGCACGAAGAAGACCAGGCCCGGGGCGAACGGCGCCAGGCGAAGGAGCGCGCCCCAACCCCTGTCGCGATGCAGCAGGAACAGGATGCCGCACAGGAAGCACAGCAGCAGGAAGATGTGGGCGTGGGTGAAGAACGCCAGCAGCATGGCCACGGCGGCGATCACGCCCGAACGGGCATCCAGGTCCGTCCCCTCCCGGGCCGTGAACCGGCGGTAGGCGCCCACCCCGACGAGCAGGATGGGCATCCCCAGCAGGAACGACACGAACCCGTACGAGAACATCGAGTTGTAGATCAGGGGGAACGAGAAGAAGGACAGCCACCGGGACTTCCCGAAGGAACGCAGGAAGTACAGGAAGCCCAGCGGGAACGTCAGCACGTAGATCGACAGGACCACCTTGTTGGCGTCCTCGATCGTCGGTGTCAGGAACGCCAGCCAGTGGGTGCCGTAGTAGTACAGCAGGTTCGGCTTGGGCGTCTGCGGAAGCATGAAGAACTCGGGGAAGATGGAACCGGGGTCGTTATAGGTGTGCAGCACGTTCACCAGGGCGAGGTGCTGCCAGATGTCCTGCATGGGAGGGATCCGGACCGACCAGAGGGGGATCAGGGAGGCCGCGCACAGAAGGCAGAACGCCGCCCAGAAGAGAATGGTGGTGGTTCGTTGGCGGTGCTGCTGGTCCGACATCGCGCGCCATTATATCCGAGTGGGGCGGGGGTGTCATCCGAAGGGGGGGCGCGTTCTACAAACGTTCCTCGTCGTCGTCGTCCGGGCCGACCTCGACGGTGGCGTCCGAAACGACCACGGAGTCGCCGGCCTCGACCACGGCCACGACGTCCCACTTGCCGACGCGGGAGCCCTTGACGCGGAACTTGAAGTCCTTGTCGCCGCGGGGCAGGTTGTCGCGAAGGGTCAGGACCTGCTTGTCCTCATGCTGCGGATGGGCCTTCGCCGAGAAGGTCAGGCCCTTCGGCAACACGACGTGGACCTTGGCGTTCTGCAGGGCACGGGGGCTGTTCAAGGACACCATGACGTCCACTTCCTTGCCCTTCGCCACATGCAGCGACGAGGAC
>CAINDP010000150.1 GCA_903847405.1 uncultured Myxococcales bacterium
AATCCGTGCGGATCTCCCCGCTTCACAAGCCCTTTCCTCCGCTTGTCACGCCAGGATCCTTCTGCTACCCTCCGTCCGATTACGGTCCGTTGAACGTTGTGGAGGGGGGAGTCCATGGACACGCCGAAGCTGCCTGCGATCGGGACGAAACTGGGAGGTCGGTATCGCCTGGTGTTCGGTCGAGGCGAAGGCCCGTCGGGCTTCGTGTTCAAGGCCCTGGACCTGGCGCTGGACCTGCCGGTCGCCGTCAAGGTGTTCCGGCCGGAACTGTTCACGTCGACGTTCCGGGAGCAGAACCTCTTCCGGCTGTACCGTGCGCGCACCTTCCAGGACCCCTCCCTGCTGAAGATCCAGGAGGTCCAGGAGGACGCGGGCGTGCACTTCCTGACGTGCTCCCTCGTGGAAGGCATGTCGCTGCGGCAGGTCATCGACCTTCACGACGAAAGCGGCGAAGCCTTCCCGCTGACGAAGATCCGTTCCTTCGCCGAGCGCATGATCGAAAGCGTGCAGGCCATCCACCGGGCGGGCGCCATCCACGGCAACCTCAAGCCCGAAAACTTCTTCGTCCTGCCCGAGCGCCTGGTGGCGTCCGACCCCTTCCACCTGGTCATCAAGGCCCTGGCCGAAGGCGACCAGATCCCGGTCAGCGACTACTACCGGGGCCCCGAGCAGTTGACGGACCCGGTCGTCGAACTGCCCCAGACCGACGTGTACGCCCTGGCGTTGATCCTGGGCGAGATCCTGGCCATCAGCCCCGTGAAGCCCGGAGTGCCGCTGTCGGCCCAGGTGCCGCGCCTGACCCGGCGGCTGGACGACCTGTTCCTGGTGGCCACGGCCGAGGACCCGGCCAACCGGTTCGACACGGTCGAGCAGTTCGCCGAGGCGTTCCGGGAGGCTGTCGCGGTCGTGGAAACGGAGGGCCTGTGGGTCCGCCGCGGCCACGAGACCGGGTCGTTCCGTGCGTTGAAACTGACCCGCGGTCCCGGCGAGGAGTCGGGGCTGACCCCGATTCCCACGTACCTGGGACCGACCACGCCTGCGCCGGAGCCCGCCTACGAGGCCGCGCCCGCCGCCGTGGCCTATGCGCCCCCGCCGGCCCCCGTGGCCGCGCCCGAGCCGCCGCCTCCGCCTCCCGAGGCCCTCGAGGAGGAAGTGACCTTCGAGGCGGTGCAGGAGGTCGTCGAGGCCGCGCCCGAGGCCGTCCTGGACGAGGCGCCCGCCGTCGAGCCCCCGATGGACGAGGCGGACATCTTCGTCGAAACCGAGTCCGCGCCCCCGCCGACATCCGTCGTGCCCCCGACGTGGGACGACGACAAGACCATCATCGCCCCCATGGCGTTCCAGATGGACGGCTCGAAGGTCGAAATCGTGCCCGTCGAGGAGGAGCCCCTCATCCTGGAAGAGGAGGAAATCGAGGGGATCGAGGTCGCGCCCTCGGGCGGCGAGGAGAACATCGAGGGGATCGAGGTCCTGGGCGAGGAAATGCCTCCCCTCCCCGGCACGCCCGTTGACGAGCCGCCGCCGATGCCCGCCGAGGCGGCCGGGGACGGAACGCTGGAAATGGAGTCCCTGGTCGAGGAACCGGTCTCGGCGATGCCCGTGATGGCGCCGTTCGAACGGCTGCAGGGCCAGCAGCAACTGTCCAAGCGCGCCGCGAAGAAGGCGGCCCGGAACGGCAAGGTCCCCGTGAGGGAGCCGTCGCGGGTCGAAGCGCTGCCGGAACCGCCGCCGCCGGCACCCCCGCCGGTGGTCACCGCACCGCCGCCGCCGCCGCCCGCACCGCCGCCGCCGCCCGTCGCGCGGAAGGTCGAGCCGGCCAAGGCCCCGGTTCCGAAGCTGCATACCCCGAAGCCCCCGGCGCAGGCCCCGGCCAAGAAGGGCGGTTCGTGGGTCGTATTCGTCGTCCTGCTGGGCCTGTTCGTGGCCGTCGGTGGCGGCGCGGTGGCCCTGTACCTGAACTCCGGCGGCACCGACGAGGCGGCCCCCGCGGCCGTGAAGGCGCCCGAAGCGAAGCCCGTCGCGGCGGCGCCGAAGCCCGCCCCGGCCCCGGCTCCCGTGGCCGCCCCGGCACCCGTGACACCGCCGCCCGCCGCGACAGATCG
>CAINDP010000151.1 GCA_903847405.1 uncultured Myxococcales bacterium
CAACCTGCCCTTCGGAACGGTGGCGCTGGGGGACACCAAGGCCCTCACCGTCACGCTGAAGCACGTCGGCACCTCGGGCACGATCCGCATCGTCAATGTCGCCCTGGAGGACCTGAACGAGGAGTTCACGTTCTCCCCGCCTGAAAAGACCAGCCTTGTCGTGGGCGAGGAGGTCACCATCACGGTGTCCTACAGCCCGACGGTCGCGACATCCAGCCTCGGCTACCTCGTCATCCGGCACAACGTCGCATCCCTCGACTTCGAAACGCGCATCCCGGTCACGGCCCTGGGCCAGGTCGGCGACCTCGTCGTCAACCCGAACCCGATCGACTTCGGGCAGGTCGAAACCAGCAAGGACGCGATGCTGGACGTGGTCGTCCAGAACACCGGATCCGACTCGGTCATCCTGAACTCGATGTCGCTGCGCCTGGACGGCAGCGCCGACTTCACGATCGAAACCATCAACCTGCCCGACGGCCAGACGATGCCCTTCACCCTGGCCCCGACCCAGTCCATCGGCCTGGTCGTCAAGTACAAGCCGACCGCCGGCGGCAGGGACACCTCCACGCTGGTCATCGAAGGCGACACCCAGGGGCAGTATGCCGTCTGGTCCTTCGACGTCCTGGGCGAGGAAATGGGGCCCCTGCTGGTGGCCAGCCCCGGCCAGATCGACTTCCAGTGGGTCCCGTTGAACACGGAAGCGACCCGGCTGCTGGTTATCGAAAACCAGGGCAACGCGAACCTCGTCATCCCGGCCGGCGGCCTGACCTTCTGGGGGGACTCCGACCCGCGACTGGTGGTCAAGGATCCCCCGACGACGGACGTCACGATCCCCCCCGACGGCACGGTCGAGTTCACCATCGGCTGGACCCCCACCGAGGCCCTGCTGGACGACGGCAAGCCGATCGGCCGACTGATGATCACCTCCAGCGACCTGGCCCAGAGCCCGACGCCCATCGATGTTTTCGGCCGCGCGGACGCCCCGATCCTGGTGGTCATGCCCGACGTGGTGGACATGGGCTTCGGCGCCCAGATGACCCCGGTCGAGCGCCAGGTCACCCTGCTGAACCAGGGCCACGGTCTGCTGAACATCGCCGGCATGTCCATCGTGGACGCATCGGTCACGACCTATGGCGAGGAGTTCCAGATCGTCCACGGCAGCGACAAGGCCGCGATCATCGGCCCGTTCGACATCGCGGGGAACGGCGCCGACTCCCTGAAGGTCGTCTTCACGAACAAGGGCCCGGACACCGGCTGCCTGACGGCCACCCTGCGCATCGTATCGAACTACGCGGGCCATGAAACGATCGACGTGCCGATCTCCGTGTGCCGCTCCGGCGCGCCCGTCTGCAACGTCGCGATCGTTCCCGGCATCGTGAACTTCGGCACCGTCGCCATCGGCTGGCCGAAGACGATGCCCGTGAACCTGGTGAACATCGGCACCGGCTTCTGCTCGTTCCGCGGGGCGAAGATCGGGGATTGCACCACCAGCATCATGGGCGGCGCGACCTGCCCCGAGCCCCTCGCCGTCCTGACCGGCACCCCGTCGAAGGTCTTCGTCCTGACGGGAACTCCCCCGATCGTCCTGAAGGGGCTGGCTCCGGGCTCCACCACCTCCATGACCATCGCGTACAACCCGCCGACCTCGGCCCCGCTGTTCAGCCTGCTGAACCAGGACGCAGGACTGCTGGCCGTGAAGGTCCGCGACGACACGCTCCAGAAGGACATCGTGCTGCCCAAGGGCGCGACCACGGGCACGCCGCCCGTCACGACCTACGCGCCGAACGTCGTCGGTGCGTCCGGCATCGCCAAGATCAGCGTCCTCCCGGGCGAACTGAAGTTCGGCGTCACGACGATCGGGTGCTTCAGCAAGACCTACAAGGTCTGCATCTACAACTCGGGCAACGCGCCCCTGCTGGTCAACGACGTCCGGTTGATGGGCTGCAGCCCCGAGTTCAAGGTCAAGAACATCCCGAAACTGCCGGTGGCGATCCCGATGGGCGCGCCCAAGTGCATCGAGGCCGTCTACGCCCCGCAGGACGAGGGCAAGGACAGTTGCGTCCTGCAGATCGACGCCACCGACCGGACGGCGCCGACGGTCGCGGTGATGCTGTCCGGCGAGGGTACCTACGACGCGAACCAGGTGGACACCTTCACGCAGGTCACGGGCCAGGAAGTGGACATCCTGTTCATCATCGACGACTCGGGGTCCATGGCCGAGGAGCAGACCCGCCTTGCCGAGTCCTTCAACGACTTCATCGCCCAGGCGAACGTGTGGAAGAACGATTTCCACCTGGGCGCCATCAGCGTGAATGTCGTGGACGACGGGGTCGTCGGCCGCCTGAATCGCGGCGTCCCCACGGTCACGCCGCGATTCATGACCCCGACCAGCGGCGGGTCGTTCGCCGATCTGGTCGACTACAGTTCCGGCGGCGGGAACTCCAGCAACCAGGAGTCCGGGCTGCAGGCGGCCCAGAATGCCCTGTCGGCCCCGCTGTCCACGGACACCGGGCTGGCGTGCTCCACCGACGCCGACTGCACGGGCAACCTGAACATCTGCCCGTCGGGCGGGGTCTGCGGGTACAGTTGCATCGAGGGGACCTGCGGCGGCTTCAACTCGCGGTTCCTGCGCGACAACGCCCAGTTGGAACTGCTGGTCCTGTCCGACGAGGAGGACCAGTCCTCGGGCGGGCTGCCCCTGTACATCGACTTCCTGAAGAACATCAAGGGCTGGTTCAACGTGGACATGATGCACTTCAACGCCATCGTGGGCATGGACGGCAGCACGGCGGGCAGTTGCGGCTCGACGGACGGCGGGGACGCGGCCGGCGGCTACCGGTACGTCGAAGCGGCGAACCAGACCAAGGGCCTGACCGGTTCGGTCTGCGCGTCGTCGTTCGCCCCGATCATGAACAAGATCGGCGACGTGTCGTTCCACCCGAAGTCCCAGTTCTTCCTGTCGCGGCTGGCCGATCCCGCGACCGTGTCGGTCCAGGTGAACGACAAGGCCTGCACCGCCGGCTGGCGCTATGACGCGCCGTCGAACTCGATCATCTTCGACCTGTCGGGCGCCTGCATGCCCGGCCCGGGCGACACGATCCGGGTCGCCTACGAAACCCTCTGCCTGACCTCCTGATTGGAAACTCCCGCGGCGCGGGGTTGATCTGGAAGCCAACACCGGAATACCATGCGCCCGTGGGCTCGCTGCGGGCCTTCGTCTATCGCCAATCGGAGCAGGTCATGAAGGTCGGGATCGGATTCCTGTGCGGGCTGGCCCTGGTGCTTGCCGCTGCCTGTGGCGGCGGATCGGGGTCGCAGGACGTGGTGGACAACTCCGTGACGCCCGATGTCACGGACGTGCCGGATGCCCTTCCCGACGCGGTGCCGGACGTTTTGCCGACCGACGTCGAGGACGATGCCGACGCGCCGGTGACGCCGGACGCGCCCGACGTGAAGGAAATCCCTCCCCTGCCCCTGAAGGCGCCCCTGGTCACGCCCGCCGATCCCTTGCTGAACACGGGCAAGGTTTCGTGCTCGGTGTACCAGCAGGCGCGCTGCGAGGGCGGAGCCCAGCAGGTCTGCGGCGTGTACGACACCGCGACCAGCGCGTTCGTGGCCGAACCGGATCCGCTGCTGCGGCGCGTGCTGTTGTTCGAGCGCTGGCGGGACCTGTACAGCAGTCCCGACGGCCTGACGTCCGAAATCGTGTTCAATGCGGCGACGCCTCCCGGCACGCCGGAATCCGAGTGGTCGTCGCCCGACCGCGTCAGTTCGCAGGAAGGCATGGGCGATTCGGGGATCTGGACCGGCTGGACGGTCGTCGGGAACATCCTGCGATACTCGCAGACCGGCACGGACGCGGACTACGAGCGCATGGAAAAGGGCGTCCGCACGCTGCTGACGATGTACGACGTCACGGGCGTCCCCGGCTACTTCATCCGGTACTACTTCGCGCTGCTGCCGGAAGGCGCCCCGAAGGCCCCCGATCACATCGTGCGGTACGAGGGCAGCTTCACCCTGAACCACCAGAAGCGTGACGTGGCCCCCGAGGCGCTGGCCCAGTTGCCCGCAATCTACCGCGACGGCATCACGGACAGCGAAGGCAAGAACTGGCCGGCCCGGGCCATGTGGCAGGGCCGCCCGTCCATCGACCAGAACACCGGCCCCATGAACGCCCTGCCCATGGCGTACAGCATGCTGCGCGACGACGCGCTGAAGCAGCGGATTTCCCACCACCTGACGTGCTACCTCAAGCGCCTCCAGCGCATCGAGGTGATCAACCTGCAGCAGAACCCGGACCTGATGGCATCGCTGATGTCGTACTTCAACGCGGGCGAACTGATGGTGGACCCGGGCGACCTGGACTTCACCAAGCTGGACCGCCTGGTGGCCTACGTGCAGCGCCAGATCAACACGGCCAACGAAGAGACGTTCGACAGGTCCTGCCCTGCCAACGTCCAACTGGTGCCCTGGCGCACGATCGACGCCGCCAGCGACACCTTCCTGGGCGACTTCCTGGAACTGTTCAACGACATGGACACCTCCGCCGGCGGCGAAAACCAGATCGACCATTACTACTTCCCGAACCTCCGGGGCGGCGACGCGGTGCACCTGATGCACCTGGCCGCAATGGCGTACCAGTTCACCGGCGAGGAGCAGTACCGGACGTTCCTGTTCGACGAGGTGATCGGCAACATGAAGGGCCTCGAGGTGGCGTTCACCGCGGGCGCCTTCGAGCAGCCGAAGTTCTGCAGCCACTTCTTCGGGGAGCAACTGACCTACGGATCGTGGTGGGTCCTGCTGGGCATGCTGGGCGACTCGGACCTCAAGACGCAGTTGCAGCAGGCGTTCCACGACGAGATGTGGTCGAAGATGTTGCGGAACAAGGGCAACGCCGACTTCTACCTGATGTACGCCGGCGAGGTCCCGGACGCCATCGCGACGGGCAAGCAGGAGGCGCTGACCTACGCACTGACGCAACTGGCGACCATGGGCGGCAACGGGTTCGTGGACGGCCAGCCCCTGCTGGACGATCCGCGGCGGGCGTACACCCTGACGCCCGAATTCGTCCTGGCGAATGCTCCCGAGGCGATCGAGGCGGTCTGCCCGACCCAGCGCGAGTTCGAACTGTGCACGACCGAGGTCGACTTCATGGGCCTGAAGATCCCCGGCCAGAACCTGATGGACTACACCACCTGCAACGAAGCCGATCCGTGGCAGTGCAAGTTGCCGAACGACAAGTGCACGGACAAGATGTCGAACGACGCCCTGCCGGTGGGCCTGCGCCAGTACACCGACTGGCTGTGGCAGCGGAATCCCTACGCACTGCGGAAGGGAGTCGGCCTGGAGGGCGGCGTCCAGGAGCCCGGCGCCGACCTGTCCGAACCCTACTGGAATGCCCGCCGCTACGGATTCATCACGCAGGGCGCGGGCCAGGTCCTGGCGTGGGAAACGACCGGAACCTGCGACTAGCCCCGTTCCCCGCCCCCCGCACCGCTTGAATCAACACGACATTCCGGGTCTTCAGGGCAGCGGGCCCACCCGCACTTCGACGGGCACGTCCAGCGCCAGGCGCGGGTTCGACGTGGACAGGACCCATTCGACGCGGGCCACCGGGCCGCTTGCCACGGGGGCGACGGCCTGGCAGGCGCCGGGTGCCACCGTCCCGTCGGGATCCAGCGGGCCCTCGGCCAGGATCGCCCCGTCCGCCCCGCGCAGGCGCAGGACCAGGAACGTCGAGGCGGGCTCGCGCACGCCGTCCGCGGCCAGCACCGTGGACGCGCAGAATCGCGGCAGGCCGTCGGGCGGCAGCGGCGTCGGCGGCTGGTAGGAAATGACGATCTCGGTCCCCGAACCGCCGTTGCGCGGGTGGCTGGACGCCAGCGCCGACCCCTGGAAACGCAGCCACATCCAGGGCTCGCCCGCCACGTCCACGGCCGCAGCCGAGGCCCATCCGTCATCCCGCATCGCGTCCATGGGCGCCGGGTTCGCAAAGCACCCTTCCGGTGTCCCCGGCCCCACCCGGGACGCCGCACAGGACCGGGGCGCCTCCACGCGCAGGGGCGTCGAGGAATCCGAGGGGAACGCCCACCCGGAATGGATCGCAGTGACCGCCACCCACCGGGTGCCGGCCGCCTGCCCCTCCGGGAGCCTCCACGACGTGTCGAGCACCGTGGACACCGTTTCCGCAGGTCCCTGCATCAGCGGGTCGGACAGGAGGGGCAAGGGCGCTTCCCCGGGCATCCACGGGGCCGGGGCCAGGCGGACCACGTACTCCGCTGCACCGGGCACCGGGTCCCACTCCAGGACCGGGAATCCATCCACGCCCGTCGCCGCGCGGACCACCGGAGTCGCCAGCACGGGCGCCGATCCGCCCAGCAGGCGATCGATCACCATCGCGTGCTGGGACGCCATGGCCTCCCACAGGACCGCGTAGGGCGTGCCGTCCGACGCCACCAGGCCGTAGTTGCTGTCCTCGCCATCCCAGCGCCCGGTCTTGGGCTCGTCGCGCCACTCGAACCAGTGGAACCCGAACACGAACCCGACACCCGCGCTGCTGAATCCCAGCAACCGGTCCAGCACGCGGCGGTAGTAGGCCCCGCGTTCCCCCTGGGTCGCGCCCACGAACCCCGCGCCGAAGCCGTTCGGCAGCATCGAGTCGGTGCCCCGCAGGCCGAACTCGGTCAGCATCGCCGGCTTGGGCGTGGTCCCGCCCCCGGCCGCCAGCGCGAAGCCGGTCCACCGCTCCTCGGGGGTCGCCCGGAACAGGCCGGCGGTGAACTCGTCATCGTCGGTGTAGTAGTCGTTGATCGTCAGCACGTCGCAGGGGGCCGCCGCCGCCGCCACTTCCAGCGGGGCCGTCGATGCGAACCGCACGCACAGGTTCAGGTGGTTCGGATCGGCGGCCCGCAGCGCGGTGTCCACGACCTCGAAGTATTCCCGGGCCACGCGCCCGACGAACGCGACCTTGTCCGCCGCCCGCTTCGGCCACGCCGCGTCGTAGGCCAGGACGGTGGCCGCGGTGACCTCGTCCCACGTCGCGAACGCCGTGCCCCAGGCGGCGTTCAGCGCGGCGATGTCGTAGCCGCGATCCTCGCGCAGGAAGGTCCCCCAGGCCTGCTTCCCGGGCGCCTCGGAGGGCAACCGCAGGAAATCGTCGGCCAGGTTCCCGCCCTCGACCTCCCAGAACAGGCCTTCGCCCCACCATTTCAGTTCGTTGTCGGTGTAGTACCCGACCAGGAACGGGTCCTCCCGGAAGGCCGATGTGGCCGACGCGGCGTAGTTCCGGCACGCAGTTGCGAAGGCGGGGTCGAACACGTCCGGGAACCCGTCCTTGTTCACCCCGGTCCCCCTGCGGGAAAACTCCAGCGACACCGTGTAGGGAATCGGGGTCACCTGCCGCTGCGCGATGCGACGGGCGGCCTCGTCCGACCAGCCGCCGACGGTGTTGAACCCGGATTCCCGCAGCCGGGCCAGCGCACTATCCAGGTAGCGGCTGCGCCCGGCGTCGTCGTCCCCCCAGCGCGCCCGGTTCGACAGCAGGTAGGACGAGTACGTCATGCCCCGGCCGACGTCACCGGAAAAATCCAGCGTGGTCGGCCCGAACGACAGGAACGCGTGGCCCGCGGGCGTCGCCAGGACCCAGCGCCCCTCCAGCAGGGCCGTGCGGAAGAAGCCGGTATCGTTCATGACGGGCATGTCGGCGATCCCGAGGTACTCGTCCAGCGCCGCAGGCGTCCGCACCTCCGCCAGACCGACGTCCACGGCGACGTCCGCAACGGTGTCACCCGAATCCGCGTCCCCGTCGCCCTCGTCCGTCGCAGGCAGATCCCCGGTGACGTCGGGCCCGGAGTCGACCTCCCCGTCCCCCTCGTCGGCTTCCGGCAGATCCCCGGGAACGTCCTGCGCGTCCGGAGCCGGCAGGTCCGCCGGAACGTCGGTACCGGGGCCGACGTCCTCGTTCGCGCCATCAGCACCGGACACGTCCCGGACGTCGTCCGCCGCCAGGTCATCCGTCGAGGCGCCCCCCTGGCACGCGATCATCCCCAGGGCACCGACCAACACCAGGATCTTCCAGTTCGCCACTCGTCCACTCCACTCGCCACGCCGGGCGGAATCCTGCCACTGTCGCATCCGGTATGCCACGGAAAATCAGGCGGGATAGGGCGGTTTCAGTCCATATCGGCCAGTTGCTTCCGCGCCCAGGCCCGGGCGTCCTCGGTTTCCCACTCCAGGTCCCGGGGAACGTCGCTGGTCTGGACGCGCCGGTACATGTCGCGCGCCGCGTCCTTTTCGCCGTTCTCGCGCAGGGCTTCCGCCAGTTCCAGCAGCGCCTCGGGTTCGCGCGGGGCCAGTTGCTGGGCCACCCGGGCGTGTTCCAGCGCCTTCTTGTCGTCGCCCCAGGACACCACCGAAGGCAGTTCGCGATACGCCATCGCCAGGAAGGCGTGCCCCTCGGGCCGTTTCGGGTCCCGCTGGATCAGTTCCTCCAGCCAGCCTCGGATCGGCTTCACCATCTTCAGGATCGCCACAAGGCCCAGCGTGGCGCCCTCCTTGTAACGGTTCATCAGTTCCCAGTACCGGCCGTCGTAGTCGCCGGAGCGGATCTGCTGGGCGCGACGGGCGCACTCGCTGCCCGACCGCGCGACGCGCGCACACCCTTCCTTGTCGTCGGCCTGGACCCGCCGGTGGGCGTAGTAGAACGACGTCCGGGCGCACCAGATCTGCATCCCGTGGTCGTCGGGCCGCTCGGCCGCCAGTCGGACGAAGGCCTCCCAGGCCTCCCGGTGCCGGTCCATGCTGGCGCGCCCGCGGTAGGCCGCCATCGCCGCGGCCAACCGCTCCGGATCCACGGCAGGCGAAGGCGCCGGCGCCGCCGCCGCGGTCGGCGAACCGCCCGTCCCGGTCACGGCCTGGGCACGACCCGTCCCGGGGGACGACAGGATCAGCGCCATCAACAGCGTTCCGAACGCGAGGGACCGTGCCTGCATCGCGACCTCCAACAGGACCGCGAGGCTATCCCGTGCGCGCGGGGCGGGCAAGGGGAAGGTGTGGGGGAGGGGCGGGTTCGTCCACGTCCACGTTGACGTCCACGGGATTCCAGAAGCACTCGGATCAGCAGGCTACAGCCACTTGATGCTGCACCCCAGGGAAGGCTTCTGATCCGCGGGAACCGGCCGGCCGGTCGCGAGGGCCTCGATGGCGTCGCGCAGTTCGTGATGCGTGACCTTGTCGGGTTCCTTCCAGTTGTCGTCCAGGCGCCCGTGGTACACGAGCCCCCCCTTGTCATACAGGAAGAACTCGGGCGTGCAGACCGCCCCCAGCGCGCGCGACAGGGCCTGGTCCGCGTCGGCGAGGTACGGGAAGTCGATGCCGCGACGATCGATTTCGGCCCTCATGCCGGCGATCGAGTCGTCGGGGTAGGCGGGGTTCAGGTTCGGGTTCACCGCCACCGTCGCGATGCCCAGCGCCCTCGAGCGCCGGGCCAGTTCGATGACCCGGGGCCAGACGGCCTGGGCATAGGGACAATGATTGCAGGTGACCGCGATCAGCAGGCCCTTGGTGCCGGCCAGCGAGGCCAGGCGGTACTGGCGTCCGTAGGGATCGCCCAGCGTGGCCTCGGGCAGGGGGCTTCCCAGGCCGTGTTCCGTGGACTGCGTCAGCGACATGGGTCGCCTCCCGAAAACAGGCAAGCAGAAGATGGGGTCGTGAGGGGTGGCGTCAAGGCGGTGGGAAAGGAACGACGGACCCTAGCGGCACTTCTGGATGCGGGACTCGCGGGTGGGATCGCAGCAGCAGGTCCAGGCGAGGCAGCAGTATCCGCACCCGCCGCTGACGTAGTTCGCGCTCTGGCCGCACGCGGGGGCCGAACTGGCCTCCCAGCCCTGGTTCGTGTTGCAGCCCGAGCCGACCGACCAGCCCGAGCACCCGCCGCCGGTGTTCCAGGGCTCCTTGTCGTCCGCCGTGCTGCAGTTGTAGTCGTAGGACCCGCAGTTGTCGGCCGTCGCGTAGTACGTCGTCTGGCCGGGCTTCGCGCGGTCGTCGGTGTCGCAGCAGTCCCCCGACCGGGTGACGTTGTACTGGCCGACCGCGGCGCACAGGCACTGCGTTTCGGTGGACCCGAACGTGTCGCCGTCCTGGTCGCGGAAGTAGTTCGTGCAGCCCGCGGCGTTCGCCTCGTCGGTCTGGCCGTTGCAGTTGTCGTCGATGCCCACGGTGGCGCAGGCCTCGCTCTTGGACGGGTTCACGTTGCCGTCGAGGTCGTTGCAGTCCTGTCCCCGGGTCGCGGTGTACCCCGCGGGAATCTGGCTGGAGCACAGGCACCGATTGCTGCTGATCGCGCCGTAGGTGTCGCCGTCCGTGTCCAGGTACAGCGTGGCGCAGCCCTGGGCGCCGTCCTCGTCGGTGGCCCCGTCGCAGTTGTCATCGACGCCGTTGCAGGTTTCGGCCGTGGCAGCCACGTTCTGCAGACACACCACCGAACCGCCCTGGCAGGCCTTCGTGCCCGCGGCACAGGCGCCCAGCAGGCCCGTTGTGCAGGCGCCGCCGCCCCCGGGATTGCCCTCGTCGGTCGACCCGTTGCAATTGTCGTCCACGTCGTTGCAGAGTTCCGTGACACCGGGGTGAACCGCCGTTTCGCCGTCGTTGCAGTCCCCGTCGCGCGTCGCGGTGGTGGGGGCCACGGCCGCGCACAGGCAGACCTCGCCCGCGGTCACGCCCCAGGTGTCCAGGTCGAGATCCGGGTAGTACTTCGTGCAGTTCGCCGAACCCGCCGGATCGGTGATCCCGTCGCAGTCGTCGTCGATGCCCGCGTTGCAGACCTCGGTCGCCCCGGGGTTGACGGCGGCCTTGGTGTCGTCACAGTCGTCGCCGACGGTGGCGGTGTACACGCCCTTCGGCGCGCACAGGCACTTGTGGTCGTCGTCGCGGCCGTGCCGATCGCCGTCGTCGTCGCGGTAGTAG
>CAINDP010000152.1 GCA_903847405.1 uncultured Myxococcales bacterium
CTGGGCCTGCCCGACCTGCGAAACCGACATCCCGGCGCTGGATTTCCTGCTGGTGTGGCACCAGACCTACGACGCCCAGTGCGAGTCGTACTTAGTCCCGGTCAGCGACTGGTCCACGCTGCAGGGTTCGATCGATTCGAACTGCACGGCCCCGTTCGCGACAGACCCACTTCACCTGGTCCTGTCCTGGGACCTCAAGAAGGCGAATCCGTAGCGGTTCGGGGCGTACGCGGGGAAACACGGTCGGCACTCACTGGCAGCCGCAATCCTTCCCGACGATCGGCAGCAGCGTGATCGTGGCCTTGGCCGCCGCCTTGACCTCGGCCGGGTCGAAGCGCATCGGCAGGTACCTGCCCGTCCGCCACAGGTCGTTCTGGTCCCCGTAGTGCGGCGAGCCCGGCCATCCGCTGACGCCCGTGTCCACGACCCACCGGGCGTGGTCGATGTCCGCGAGGTCCACGATCATGCGCAGGACCGGCCCGCTGGCGACGGTGAAGTCCATGCCCCGCTTGCCCAGCCACGCCTGGGACTTCCAGACCGAATCCTGTCCGCCCGGGGCTTCGTGTGGCTTCAGGTTCAGGAACGACGACAGCATCCCGATGGTGCCGAAGGCGTGCTGGAACTTCTGCTGGTGCAGGGGTCCCCAGCGCCACTTTTCCGGATTCCTGCCCTGGGACTTCGCCATTTCGCCCGCGGCCCACGCGAAGGCCCCGCGAACCACGTCGGCGCGGGTTTCCAGGCCGGGCGTCCGCCGATCGTCCCAGACCGGGTTGCGCGGGTCGTCATAGCACGCGTCGATGGCCACGCTGCCGTAGCCGTTCGACAGCAGGAACCCCACCCCGGCCCGGTCCACCTCGTCTTCCAGGGACCGGAAGGCGGCCTCGCGCCAGGTCAGGTAGAACAGCGCGGTACCGGGCGAGTCCACCGTGGCCACGTGGTCCCACTTCCGGAACACCTCCACGGCGGCCTGCGCCGTCGGGTCCTCGAACCGCCGCCCGATCACGTCCTCCAGCATCCGCGGCGCCACCCGCTGCCCCTGCAGCAGCATCACGTCCGTCTGGATCGAGGCCATCGTGTCGGGCGTGTGCTTTTCCACGGCGCCCAGGCGGTCCACCACCCGCTGCCACCGGTACGGCGGGGCCGCCTCGGCCTGCGGGAAGGCCCAGGGCGTGCTGCCCGGAATGGCCGTGAAGTTGTTCGAGTGGGCCAGGAACGCGGTGCCCTCCCCGGTCCCGCCCGGCAGATCCTCGTACGCGATCGACTGCTTCCACTCGTAGTCGTCCACCCAGCCCGGCACCGGGAACGTGCCCCGATGCTTCAGCCGCACCGGGAAGCGGCCGACCATGTAGGCGGCGATCTTCCCGGTGTCGTCCCCGGCCATGATGTTCTGGCCCGGGACGGTCCACCCCGCCATCCCGGCCCGCAACTCCTCCACCGTCGTGGCGCGTGCCGCCTTCTCCAGCGACTCCAGCGTGCCGCCGGAACCGTCCTTCACCCAGCGCAGGGCCAGCAACGGGGCATCGGCCGGGATGACGTCCGGATACATGTCGTTCAGCAGGTTCCCGTGCCGCGACGCCCGGATTTCGAAGCTGCGCGGCTCGATCGCGCCCTTCTTGCCCAGCACGCCGATGACCAGCGGCACCTTGCGCAACGCCTCGCATCCCGCCGGGACCATGACCTCGCCCGGCCTGCCGGCGCAGGGACGCTCCACGTACAGGTCGGCCCCGTCGGC
>CAINDP010000153.1 GCA_903847405.1 uncultured Myxococcales bacterium
GACGGGGGCACGTTCACGGTGGACGACGCGGGCCTGGCGAAGGGCAAGCATGCCTGGCGCTTCGAACTGGCCGACAAGGCCGGCCGCCACGCGCGCCCGCTGTTCGTGCCGGTCTGGGTGGAGGATCAGGCCTTCGACTGGCGCGACGCGACGATGTACTTCGTGCTGACCGACCGGTTCGCGAACGGCGACACGTCGAACGACCGGCCGATCGTCGACATCGATCTGGACGCGAAGGCGAACTGGCAGGGCGGGGATTTCGCGGGCTTGAAGGCAAAGGTCGAGTCCGGTTACTTCACCGATCTGGGCGTGAACTGCCTGTGGGTGTCCTCGCCGGTCATGAACACCCAGGGCGCGTTCTGGGGCTCCGACGGCCACAAGTACTCCGGGTACCATTCGTACTGGCCCATCGCGACGGGCTGGACGGCGGACGCCACGCTGGCGGGACTGGACGGCCCCGTCGAGCCCCACTTCGGGGACCTCGCGGCGTTCAAGGCCCTGGTGGCGGCGGCCCACGCGCGCGGCATCCGGGTGATCGCCGACTTCGTGGCGAACCACGTGCACAGCGACTCGCCGCTGTATGCGCTGCACAAGAACGACGCGCCGCCGTGGTTCAACTGGGACGGCGGCACCGTCGGCAAGGGCTACGTCTGCGGCTGGGAGCGGCCCGTCGAGTGCTGGTTCGCCGAGTACCTCCCCGACTTCGACTACAGGAACGGCGCGGTCATGGACCGGGTGATGGATCACGCGATCTGGCTGGTCCAGGAAACCAACGTGGACGGCTTCCGGCTGGACGCGGTCAAGCACATGATCCTGGACTTTTCGGCGACGCTGCGTGCCCGCATCCACGAGGAGGTGGACACCCACGACGGCATCCGGTTCTACATGGTGGGCGAAACGTTCACGGGCGAGGGCGACGGCGAAAAGCAGACCATCAAGTCCTACGTCAGCCCCGCGCTGCTGGACGGCCAGTTCGACTTCCCGATGTTCTGGGCGGCGCTGGCGTCCCTGGTCCGCGGGGAACGGGGGCTGGATTCCCTGAAGGCGTTCATGGACGGCAACGACGGGTACTACGGGGCCAACGCGGTGATGTCCACGTTCCTGGGCAACCACGACGTGCCGCGGGCCCTGTCCCACGCGGCGGCGCAGATCGGCGACCTCTGGGGCAACGGTTCCAAGGAGCAGGCGTGGAACGCGCCGCCCACGCCGCCTGCGTCCGAGGATCCCTACCGGCGGCTGCGGATGGCGTGGACGTTCCTGTTCACCCAGGTGGGCGTCCCGATGATCTACTACGGCGACGAAATCGGCATGCCCGGCGCGGGCGACCCGGACAACCGGCGGTTGATGCGCTTCGATGGGGCGGTGTCCACGAACGAGCGGGGAACGCTGACGCTGGTGCAGGCGCTGGGACAGGCGCGACGGCGGCACGCGGCGCTGCGCACCGGGCAGCGGGTGACGATCGACGTGGGGGCCGACTACTGGGCCTATGCGATGAAGGCCGGGACCGACCAGGTGCTGGTGGTCCTGAACCGGGGCGACGCGGGGACGCGGTCCCTGAACGCGGGCAAGGCCGGCGTGACCGACGGGACGTACAAGGACGCGATCGGCGGACGCGAAATCACGGTGTCCGGCGGGACGGTGTCGGTGCAGATGAACCGCCTGGAATCGGCGGTCTTCGAGAGGAAGCCATGAGGAACCGGGGCTGGATCCGCGCGGTACCGTTCCTGGCCGTCGCGATGGCCGCCTGCTCGAGCTCGGGGGGCGGCGCCGACCCGTGCGACGGCGTGACCTGCTCGGGCCAGGGCGAATGCCTGGTGGCGGCCGGCGCGGCCGTCTGCGACTGCAACAGCGGGTTCCACCGGGACGCGCTGGCCTGCGTTCCGGACGCCTGCCGCCCGGCGGACTGCGTGCACGGCAACTGCACCGCCCCCGCGACCTCCCCTGCCTGCACCTGCGACACGGGGTACACGGGGGCCGACTGCGACGCCTGCGACACGGGGTTCCGCCGCGACGGTCTGCTGTGCGTGCTGGAGGGCCCGTGCGACGCACAGACCTGCAGCGGCCACGGCGACTGCCGGGCCGAGGGCGCCGGGGTGGCCTGCGACTGCGCGGATGCCTGGGCCGGCGCGCGATGCGACGCCTGTGCCGACGGGTACCACGGCGACGGGGCCGACTGCGTCGCCGACAGCCCCTGCAACCCCGACCCCTGCGTCCACGCGTCGAAGTGCGACGAGGTGTCCGGGGCTGCCGCCTGCACGTGCCTCAGCGGGTACGCGGGCGATCAGTGCAGCGACTGTGCGGACGGGTACGTCGCGGAGGGCCTGGTCTGCGTGCCGGAATCGACGCCCTGCGAACCGAACCCCTGCCCGGCCCTGCACCCGGACGCCCACCGGGACCGCTGCACGGTGGACGGCGACGCGGCGGTCTGCCTGTGCGACCTGGGCTACCAGGACGTGGCGGCGGCCTGCGTCGTGCAGACGATCTGCGATCCGGCCACCACCTGCGACGGCCACGGGCTGTGCACCGGCAACGGACTGGAATGCGACTGCAGCGACCCGTATGCGGGCGCGAACTGCGACGCGTGCGCCGACGGCTTCCGGCCGGACGGCGACGCCTGCGTCCCGAAGGATCCGGCCGACCCCTGCACGCCGAATCCCTGCACGGACGAACCGGATCGCACGGCCTGCGTGGCGGTCCTGGGCGCCGCCGAATGCCGGTGCGCCCCGGGGCGCGACGAGGTGGCTGGCATGTGCATGGCCGGGTGCGACGTCGACGCGACGGCCTGCGACAAGGCCCACCGGTCCTTCGGCTGGATCGTGTCGGCCAACGGCCACGGCGCGTTCGTCATCAACCTGGACCCGACGAAGCTGCCCGAGGGGGCCGACCGCAGCAACTACCGGTACATGCTGAACGTCCACCCCTACCAGACCTGGGGCGTCAACGCCGGCGGCGCGGCGATCAACACCCGCGACGTGCTGTACGACACGTACATGGGCGTCCGCGTGGACGGCGTCGGGACCTGGATGGACGGCCAGCCGCGCGAGGCCGTGGACTACTACGGCCAGGACGGGATTCCGCACTGGGTCCAGCAGGCCTCGGGCCTGCGCGTCGAAACGTTCGCCTATGCGCCGTGGCAGTTGTCCCGGCCCGCGGCGGTCCTGCTGACCCGCGTGACGAACCCGGGGACGACGGCGCGCGAAGTGTCGATCTACAGCCTGCAGAACTTCCACGTGGGCAACACCCTGAACGACTCGCACACGTTCCCGGACGCGGCGGGCGAGGACATCGCCCGGGACGCGACGACCGGCGCCTTCGTCGAAAAGGCGGCGGGCGGGGCCGTGGTGCACTACCCGCTGGGCCCGGTGCTGCACTACACGGCCACCAGCGGCGGCGCCACCGACGATCCCTTCGCCCGCCTGACCGCCGGGGCCGACCTGACCGACGCGGGGACGATCGCCGCGGGCAACGACCGGATCGCCGGGTACCAGGCGCCGGTCGTCAGCCTGGCGCCGGGCGCGTCGGCCTGGTTCGGGGTCGTCACCGCGTTCGACCCCTACAAGGACACCACCGCACTGTTGGCCGAGGTGGTTGCGGCCTACGGCGGCAAGGACGCCCCGGCGGCGCTGAAGGCGGCCCGCGACGAGTGGGCGGCGTGGCGCCAGCCGATGCCCGCGGGCCTGACGCCCGGCGAGCAGGCGGTGTACCGGACCAGCGAGGCGGTGCTGCGGATGGGCCAGGTCTGGGAAACCACCGACAAGTCCAAGGGCCAGATCCTGGCGTCGCTGCCCCCGGGGATGTGGTCGACGTCGTGGCCGCGCGACATGACGTACTCCATCGTCGCGCTGGTGCGCATGGGCCATTTCGCCGAGGCGCGGGCGGCCCTGGAGTTCCAGTTGCTGGCCGACAGCAACCAGTACAAGACGTTCACCCACAACGGCAGCCTGCAGACGGGCGTGGGCGCGGACTACCGCATTTCGGTGTGCCGGTACTACGGCCGCGGCATGGAGGAAACGGACTGGAACGCCGACGGGCCGAACGTCGAGTTCGACGGGTTCGGGCTGTTCCTGTGGGCGATGGGCGAGTACGTGCAGGCCTCCGGCGACACGACGCTGCTGGACGCGCACTGGGCCGCGATCAAGGGAACCATCGCGGACCTGCTGATGGGGCTGCGGGCGGGGAACGGGATGATCCGGCCGGACAGCAGCATCTGGGAGGTCCACTGGAACGGGCGGCAGAAGCAGTACACGTACACGTCGCTGGCGGCGGCGGCGGGCCTGTGCCAGGCGTCGCAGTTCGCCGCAACGCACGGGGCGGCCGCGGACGCGACAGCCTGGCGCGCGGCGGCCACCGAACTCGTCGGCAGCATCCGGGCGCACGCGGTGGACGGCGGCAACTTCCTGGCGCAGAGCGTCGAGGAACTGGTCGGGGCCTCCGGCTACGTCGACGCGGCCGTCGTCGAGGCCTTCAACTGGGGCCTGCTGGACCCCGCCGGGGCGATCGCGGACGCGACGCTGGCCCGGCTGTCCAGCGACCTCGCCGTGCCGAACGGGATGGGCCTGGCGCGCAACGACGACGGCGGCTGGTACGACCGGTCCGAGTGGGTGCTGATCGACCTGCGGACCGCGGACGCGTTGCGGCGATCGGGCCGAGCCGCGTCGATCGCCACCGCGGATCGGCGGCTGGACTGGATCACGGCGCAGGGCCTGGCGAACCTGGGCCTGATCGCGGAGCTGCACGACCGCGACACGGCCGACTACGCCGGCGCGGTGCCGATGGTCGGGTTCGGGGCCGGGGCCTACGTGCTGGACCAGTGGCTCCGGGCCGACCCGCCCGCGCCGCAGGCCGCATGCGGCATCAACTGGTAGTGCCGGGGGGCGAACCGCTTGCGAAGCCCGGGGACACACACGGATCGGACGCGACGCCCCGGCCCGACCGCGGGGTGGGCGGGCCGCATGGCGTGCCGTGTCGCCGTCCCGCTGCTGCTGGTGGCGTGCGGCGGCCAGGCGGCGCCCGGCCTGCCCGTGCGCACCTGCAAGGTGGACTTCGCGGTGCATCCGGCGGCGACGGTCCGGGAGGTCGCGGTCGTAGGGGACTTCAACGACTGGGTCCCGGACGGGCACCGGCTGGCCCGGGGGGACGACGGGACGTTCCGGGGCAGTTTCGTCGTGGGCCCGGGACGGCAGCCCTACCGCTTCCGGATCGACGGCGACGAGGTCCTGGACGACGCCAATCCCCTGACGCTGTACGGGCGCGACGGGCGCGAGCACAGCGCGCTGGTCCAGCCCGACTGCACGCTGCCGGGCTGGGAGGTCGGGCGGTACGAGGTTCGGGAAGGCCGGCTCCAGGCGCACCTGGACTGCCTGGCGGGCGCGGGCGGAAGTCCCTGCGACCCGGCATCCCTGGCGGTGCTGCTGGACGGGGCGCCGATCGCCGGCGGGGCGCTGCGGGACGGCGCGCTGGACCTGGACCTGGCCCCGCAGCCGTCCGGCAAGCACCGCGTCGAGGTCCGCATCGCCGACACGACGGGCATCGCCGCCGAGCCACTGCTGCTCCCCTACTGGGTCCAGGCCGTTCCGTTCGCCTGGGAGGACGCCGTCATCTACCAGGTGATGGTGGACCGCTTCCGCCGGGGCGACGGCGCGCCGGACGCCGACGCGGGCATCACGATGCGCATGGGCGGCGACTGGGCGGGCGTGGCCGGGGCGATCGACGACGGCACCTTCGCCCGCCTGGGCGTGAACGTGCTGTGGATTTCGCCGGCGGTCCGCAACGCCGAGGGCACCTGGCCCGGCTTCGACGGGCGGCTGTACCAGTCCTACCACGGCTACTGGCCGGTCGCGGCCCGGGAAGCCGAGCCCCGCTTCGGCGGCGCCGACGGCCTGGACGCGCTGGTCCGCACCGCCCACGACCACGGGATGCGCGTGATCCTGGACATCGTCCCGAACCACGTGCACCAGGACCACCCGTACTTCACGGACCACCGGCAGGAGTGGTTCAACCACCCCGACGGCGACTGCGTGTGCGGCCGGCAGTGCTCGTGGGCCACGGACATCGACGAGTGCTGGTTCATCGACTACCTGCCCGACCTGGACTGGCGCCGGCCCGAGGTCGTGGACACGATGCTGGCGGACGTGTCCTGGTGGCTGACGCGGTTCGACGTGGACGGGCTGCGCGTCGACGCGGTCCCGATGATGCCGCGCCTGGTCACCCGCCACCTGCGCGACACGGTCACCCGCGCCTTCGCCCCGGGCGCGCCCCACGTGTACCTGGTGGGCGAGACCTTCACCGGGTCCCTGGGCCGCGACCAGATCCGCTGGTACCTGGGCCCGTACGGGCTGACCGGGCAGTTCGACTTCCCGCTGATGTGGGCCCTGCGCACGGTGCTGGGCCAGGCGGGCGGCCGGATGACCGACCTCCTGGACGAAATGGATCGCAGCCTGGACGCCTGGTCGGGTTCCGGCGCGGTGATGGGGCACATGATCGGGAACCACGACGTGCCCCGGTTCGCGTCGGTGGCCGCGGGCGATTCCCTGGACGTGCTGCTGCCGCCGCCCCAGCCGACCGCGCTGGAGCCGTATCGTCGCGCGGCGCTGGCGCTGGCCTTCGTGATGACCCAGCCCGGCGCGCCGGTCGTGTACCAGGGCGACGAACTGGGCCTGGCGGGCGCGGGCGATCCGGACAACCGGCGCCCGATGCCGGCCGAGGCCACCTGGACCGAACCGCAGCGGTGGCTGTTCGGGCAGGCGGCCACGATGGGTCGCCTGCGCGGCACGGTGGCTGCGATGCGCGCCGGGGAACGGGTGGACCTGGTGCGGGCCCGGGACCACGTCGTGTACCGCATGCAGGGCGCCGCCGACGCCGCGCTGATCGGGCTGAACCGGGCCGCGGTCCCGGTCCGCGTCGAGGTGCCCGCCGGCGACTGGCCGGAAGGGACCGGCCTGGTGGACTGCCTGGGGGCAGCCGTGAACCGCACCGGCGGATCGATCGAACTGGTGCTGCCCGCCCTGGGTGCGATGGTCGTGGTCCCCGCGGGCGGCTGCCCGCCCGGCGATCCGGCATCAACCGAACGAGGAGAGTGACCCGATGCGAACCCGAATCGCCTTCCTGGTCGCCGCCTGTCTGGCGGGGGCCTCCTGCGCGGAGGACGGCACGAACACGGCTCTCCCGGACGACGGGGCGACCGATCCGGGGACCGGGCCGGACACCGCGGCGTGGGACCCCGGCAACCCGTCGGAAACCTGCGGAGGCTACGGGTACGGAACCGGGCCGGACTGCGTGCCGGACGGGGCGCTGGACTGCACCCAGGACCCGTGCATCTTCGGGACCTGTGAAACGGTCGACGGCCAGGGCGTCTGCCGCTGCGACGAAGGCTATGCGGGACGGATCTGCGGCGCGTGCGCGGACGGATGGGTCGAACGGGGCCTGCGGTGCGTGCGCCAGGAGGGCTGCGACACCTATCCGTGCGTGTTCGGGACCTGCCGCATCCTGAACCAGCAGCCCTATTGCGATTGCGACGCCGGGTACACCGGCGCAAACTGCGACGAATGCGCTGACGGATACCGGGCGCAGAACCTGCGCTGCGTGAAGGAGGGTGCATGACACCGGCCATGAGGGGGATCGTCTTGCTGTGCGCGCTGATGCTGGCGGGAATGCCGGTCGCCGCCACCGCCGAACCCGCCGCGGAACCCGCCGCCGTGCCCGCCGCCGCGCCCCTCGACGCGCCCCGGGCCGACGCGTCCTTCCCGACGGGCTTCCGCTTCGGAACGTACGGTCGCGTCGGGTTTTCCACCGATCTGAAGGGCGCACCCGGCCGCAGCACGAACCTGGTGACCCACGGCGCCCGCCTGATGGAGGGCTCGTACGCCGAAGTGGACCTGGGGTACGGGATCAAGCTGTCGGACGGGTTCAAGGTCCGCGTCCTGATGACCCTGGCGTTCTTCGACGAGTTCTTCCACTTCAGCGGCGAGGCGACCCAGGCCATCGCCCTGCGGAACCTCTATGCCGAGGCCTCCGGGTTCCTCAAGACCGACCTGAAGATCTGGGTCGGATCGCGCATGTACCGCGGCGACGACATCTACCTGCTGGACTGGTGGCCGATGGACGCCCTGAACACGCTGGGCGCGGGCCTGTCGTGGGACAGCAGCGACCAGGGCTGGCGCCTGCAGGCCCACGCGGGCGTCAACCGCCTGAAGGACACCAGTTCGCTGCGCCGCGTCAGCGTCCCGTCCACGTTCGGCGCCGACACCATCACGCTGATGGAGCGCCAGCGCGTGGTCGCGTCGGCCAAGGTGACGTGGTTCGGCCGGAAGCTGCTGGGCGACCTGTCCCTGAAGGTGTCGCTGTACGGCGAATACCACCGGCTGCCCAAGGGGAACCTGCGCTACAGCGGCGAGTTCAAGGAATACTTCGAGGAATTCGCCATCGCCCCGGACCCGAACCTGCTGGCCGAACTGCCCGCGGACGACGGCGGCGTGATCGGCGCGCAGGTGGGGCTGTGGGGCTTCGGGCCCGACTCGCACCTGAACCTGTTCGCCCGCTATGCCTGGGGCCTGGCCGCGTACGGCGAGTGGGGCGTGCCCTGGGGCGTCAGCCTGGGGCGCACGTCGTCGGGCGCGAAGGAACTGGTCCTGGCCGCGTCGCTGAACTGGGAAAACCACGACGTCGGCGTGATGGCGGCGACCTATGGCCGGCTGTTCGTCGACGCCGATCGCAACCGCTATGACCTGGACGACTACTGGGAAGGCATCACGGTGGTCCGCCCCGCCTGGTTCGCCACGGAACACTTCCACGTGGCGGCCGAGGTCAGCCACCAGTGGAAGGAGCCGCGCGGCATCGGGCCGAACGACAACCGGCACCATACGCCCCACGTCGTGCAGATGTCGGCGCTGCCGTCCTTGAGCCTGGGGCGCGGCATGTACCGGCGGCCGGAATTCCGGGTGGTCTACACGGCCAGTTGGCTGAACGCCGACGCCCGCAACCTGTTCCCGCAGTTCGACGAGCGGCGGGACCGGACGTGGCAGCACTACGTGGGCGTGCAGGTCGAATGGTGGCTGGACAGCTCCAGCTACCCATGAGGTGCGTGATGAACCGACACACGACGATCGCGCTGGCCACCCTGGCCCTGGGGGCGTGGGCAGGCTGCTTCGATGCGGGCAAGGAAGGACAACCTCCGAAGATCACCACGGTGGTCCAGGACTGGCGGGACGAGGTGGTCTACCAGGTCCTGATCGACCGCTTCGCGAACGGCGACGCCAACAACGACTTCAACGTGAAGCCCCTGGCGGCGGCGGCGTACCACGGCGGCGACTACCAGGGCCTGATCGACCGCCTGGACTACCTGGCCGACCTGGGCGTCACGGCCCTGTGGATTTCGCCCGTCGTCAAGAACGTCGAGGAGGACGCCGGCGTCGGGGGGTACCACGGGTACTGGGCGCAGGACTTCACCGAGGTCAACCCGCACTTCGGGGACATGCCCAAGCTGCGGGAACTGGTAGGAAAGGCACACGACCGCAACATGAAGGTCATCCTGGACATCGTGACCAACCACGTCGGGCAGTTGTTCTACTACGACATCAACCGCAACGGCGAGGCCGACGAGCAGGTGATGGGGTCGGGCACGTCGTCGCCCATCACGCGCACCACGGAATGGGACCCGGACTTCGACGAGCGCGGCGTCCAGTCGTTCACCTCCCTGGGGCCGTCGGGCCGGGCGCCGATCAACTGGGTGTGGCAGCCCGAAATCAACCGCGTGCCGCCGTGGCCTGCGGAATTCGCGAATCCCGACTGGTACAACCGGATGGGTCGCGTCACGGTCTGGGGGCGCGAAAAGCAGGCGTGCTATGACGCAGGGCGGATCACGGCGGCGGAACGCGACTCCGGGACCGGGTGGGCCGGGCTGCCGGCGTGCCACGAATACGTGCGCATGCAGGAGGTCCTGGGCGACTTCCCCGGGGGGCTGAAGGACATCCGGACCGAACTGCCCGAGGTTCGGCAGGCGTTGATCAGCGCCTATGCGTACTGGGTTCAGCAGGCCGGGTTCGACGGGTTCCGCATCGACACGATCAAGCACGTCGAGGACGACTTCTGGCGCACCTTCTGCCCGGCAATCCGCCAGCAGGCCGCCGCGATGGGCAAGCACAACTTCCTGATGTTCGGCGAGGCGTTCGACGGCGACGACAAGCTGATCGGCGGCTATACCCGGGACGACATGCTGGATTCGGTGTTCTATTTTTCCCAGAAGTTCGTCATCGACGACGTGTTCAAGAACGGCGCGCCGACGCGACGCCTGGAGGACCTGTGGAAGGCCCGCATCCCGGGCCAGGGCGAGGGGCAGACCCTGAACTACGGCACGAACCCCCAGTCGGGAGGGGTCACGGACGCCGCCGGCACGCCGCTGCCGCCCTGGCGCCTGACGGTGAACTTCCTGGACAACCACGATCTGCCCCGCTACCTGTACCAGAACCTGGACCGGCCCGGGCTGCACTCGGCGCTGGCGCTGCTGCTGACGATGGACGGGATCCCGTGCCTGTACTACGGGACCGAGCAGGACTTCGCGGGCGGCAACGATCCGGCGAACCGCGAGGATCTGTGGGCGTCGGGGTTCGCGACCGACGGCGACACGTTCGCCTGGATCCGCCAACTGAGCGGGCTGCGGCGGCAACTGGCGCCGTTGCGCCGGGGGGACATGAAGGTCGTCTGGTCCAGCACGAACACCGGGACTGCCCAGGACGCAGGGATCCTGGCGTTCGAGCGGACGATCCCGGCGTCGGGCGGGTCGGCGGCGGACACCGTGCTGGTCGTCCTGAACACCAGCGCCACGAACACGGCCGAAACCAGCGCGGGACTGTCGGGTGGCGGGGACATGATCACCTCGTTCGCGGCGGGAACGAAACTGGTCAACCTGCTGAATGAGCAGGACCCCACCGACGACGTCACGGTCGGGACGGACGGGGCGGTGCGGTTGAGGCTGCAGCCGCGGACGGCGAAGGTGTTCGTGGTGAGGTAGGCGGGGGACGGGGCGGGGACAGGGCGGGGCGGGCACGGGTACGGGCTCGGGTACGGGTACGTGAGGCACTGGGAGCGGGGTGAGGAATGGCGGGACTGAAGCTGCGTGGGATTGGAAAAGTCTATGACGGGGGCGTGCGGGTCCTGTCGGGGATCGACCTGGAAGTGGCCGACGGCGAATTCCTGGTGCTGGTCGGGCCCTCGGGGTGCGGCAAGTCCACGCTGCTGCGGATGATTGCGGGGCTGGAGGCGATCACGGAGGGCACGCTGTCGATCGACGGCCGCGTGGTCAACGACGTGCCGCCCAAGGACCGCGACCTGGCGATGGTCTTCCAGTCCTACGCGCTGTACCCCCACATGACCGTGCGCGAAAACATGGGCTTTTCCCTGGGGATCCGGCGGGTGGCCCGGGACGTCATCGCGGCCAAGGTGGACGAGGCGGCGCGGATGCTGGAACTGACGGCCCTGCTGGACCGGCTGCCCAAGGAACTGTCGGGCGGGCAGCGCCAGCGCGTGGCGATCGGGCGCGCCATCGTGCGGCGGCCCCGCGTGTTCCTGTTCGACGAGCCCCTGTCGAACCTGGACGCGAACCTGCGCGGCCAGATGCGGGTGGAACTGAAGACGCTGCACCGGGAACTGGGCACGACGATGGTCTACGTCACCCACGACCAGATCGAGGCGATGACGCTGGCCGACCGGATCTGCGTGCTGGAGGGCGGGCACGCCCGGCAGATCGACACGCCGACCGGTCTGTACGACGCGCCCGACTCGAAGTTCGTCGCGTCCTTCATCGGCTCGCCGCCCATGAACTTCCTGTCGCTGCGGCAGCACGAGGGCCGCCTGGCGGGCGACGGTGTGTCCCTGGCGATGCCCGGGACGCCGCAGGCACCGTCCCTGCCCGCGCAGATCGACGTCGGGCTGCGGCCCCACGAACTGGGCCTGGCGCCGACGGACGGCGGATCGATCGACGCGGTCGTGGACGTTGTGGAAACGGTCGGGTGGGACGTGCACATCCACGCGCGTTGCGGCGAAACGCCGGTGCTGGCCCAGGTGGACGGGAAGCAGGCGCGGGGCCTGGACCACGGGGTTCCGGTTCGGTTGTGGGCGGCCACCGGGGCCGCGAAGCTGTTCGACCCGGCAACGGGAAAATCCCTCCGATTCGTGGGGGGCGTGTGAAGGCGCCCGCAACGACATCCGCGTCCCGGACGCGTCCGGGCATCGCCTCCTGGCCGGGCCGCGCGGTCCTGCTGTGCTGCCTGATGCTGCCGGCGACGGCAATCGGCGAGGAGGGGGGACGCACCACCAGCGCCACCGACGCCGCCCCCACCGCGTCCCCGGCCCAGCCCCCCCGCCCCCTGCGCCTGTGGCACGGCTACCGGGGCGCCGAGCGCGAAACGCTGGAGCGCCTGACCGCGGACTTCACCCGCGACCACCCCCAGTGGCCCGTGGAACTGCTGGCCGTCCCCTACGAGGCCTATGCCAACAAGCTGACCTCCGCGATCCCGCGCGGCAACGGCCCGGACGTGTTCATCGCGGCCCACGAACGCCTGGGCGACTGGGCCGAAAGCGGCCTGATCGCGCCGCTGCCCGACGGCCCCGAATGGGACGCGTTCTTCCCGACGACCGTGGACGCCCTGACCTGGAGGGACCGCCGCTACGGACTTCCGCTGGCGTTCAAGTCGCTGGCCCTGTTCGTCCGCGACGACCTGCTGGCCGGCAATGTCGTCCCGGCGAACACCGACCAGTTGCTGGCCGCGTGCAAGAACCTGTCCGGCATGCGCAAGGACTCCTTCTGCCTGGCCTGGGAAGCCGGTTCCTTCTACCACCACGCGCCCTGGCTCTTCGGGTTCGGGGGGGGGATTTTTGATGCAAACCAGACCCCGCGCCTGGACCGCCCGGAAAACGCGGCGTCCATCGCCTTCGTCCGGGACCTGACCCGCGCCGGCTACCTGCCCGAGGAACCGACCGCGGCACTGGTCACGCAACTGTTCAACGAGGGCCGCGCCGTGATGGCGATCAGCGGCCCCTGGTTCCTGGGGGAGATCGCGCCCGGCACCCCGTTTTCGGTTCACCCCCTGCCCCGCGTTTCCTCGACAGGGAAACTGGCGACGCCGTTCCTGACCGTGGAAGGCGCCCTGGTGTCGTCCCACGCCACGAACCCCGACGGCGCCCTGGCGCTGGCCCGTTTCCTGGCCGGCCCCGGTGCCCGCTCCCGCCTGGTGGATGGCCGCCAGGCGGTGGCCCTGGCCGCGGCCTACGAGGACCCGGCCCTGGAGGTCGATCCCGTCATCCGCCGCTTCCGTGAACTGGTGGGCTTCGCCATCCCCATGCCGAACCACCCCGTCATGCGCGCCGTCTGGGAACCCGCGTCCCAGGCCCTGCGCAAGGTGCTGCGCGGCGCCGCCGAACCCGCCGCCGCCCTGGAATCCGCCCAGCAGAGCATCCGCATCGCGACCCGTCCCCTGCCCCCGGCCTCCAGCCCCGTGTTCCTGCTGCTGGCCGTGGCCGCCGTGCTGACCGCCGGCCTGTTCTATGCCCTGCGCCGCTTCCGTCGGGAGGACACGTGGGCACGGATGCGCGCGTCGTCCCACGCCTATGCGTTCCTGGGCCCGGCGGCCCTGGCCACCGGCATCCTGGTCTTCGTTCCGTTCACCGTCGGCACCGCCGTGTCGTTCTTTTCCCACCGCCAGGGCGACTTCACCTATGTCGGCCTGGCCAACTACGTCAGCATCCTGACCAGCGCCGACTATGCCGTCACCGACCCACTGTCGTTCTGGTTCACGCTGGTCGTCACCGTGATGTGGACCGCCGCCAACATCGTCCTGCACGTGTCGATCGGCGTGGCCCTGGCGCTGCTGCTGCGCGAGCCCTGGATGCGCCTGCGGGGCGTCTACCGGGTCCTGCTGATCATCCCGTGGGCGGTCCCGAACTACATCACGGCGCTGATCTGGAAGGGCATGTTCCACAAGCAGTTCGGCGCCATCAACGGCCTGCTGGTCTGGATGGGCCTGGAGCCCGTGTCCTGGTTCAGCCACTTCTGGACGTCCTTCGCCGCCAACGTCGCGACGAACACCTGGCTGGGCTTCCCGTTCATGATGGTCGTCACGCTGGGCGCGCTGCAGTCGATCCCCGCCGAGCTGGAGGAAGCCGCCGAGGTGGACGGCGCGACCCGCACGCAGCGCTTCTTCAACATCACCCTGCCCCTGCTGAAACCGGCCCTGCTGCCCGCCGTGGTCCTGGGCAGCGTCTGGACCTTCAACATGTTCAACATCATCTTCCTGGTCAGCGGCGGCGAGCCCGGCGGCTCCACGGAAATCCTGATTTCCGAAGCCTACCGCTGGGCCTTCACCCGCCAGGAGCAGTACGGCTATGCGGCCGCCTATGCGACGCTGATCTTCCTGGTCCTGCTGGTCTGGGGCATGGGCGTGCGTCGCCTGGAACGGAGGCCCGCATGAACCGCCAACCCACGTGGCTGCGCGCGATGCTGCTGAACCTGGCCCTGATCGCCGCCTGCCTGGTCACGCTGTACCCGGTGCTGTGGGTCGTCAAGATGGCCCTGACCCCGTCCCAGGCGTTCTCGCTGTCCCCCAACCCCTTTCCCGACACCTTCAGCCTGTCCAACTTCCGGGACCTGGTCGGCGCCACCGACCTGGCCGGGCACTGGCTGTTCGGACGGTGGCTGCTGAACTCGGTCATCGTCGCCACCGCCACCACCGCCCTGGGCGTGGCCCTGGCGACCACCGCCGCCTATGCGTTCAGCCGTTTCGCCTTCCCCGGCAAGCGCCTGGGCATGACGCTGTTCCTGGTCACCCAGATGTTCCCCGGCGTCGTGATGGCCATCCCGCTGTACCTGCTGCTGGACACGCTGGGCCTGCTGGACAGCATGGTGGGCCTGACGCTGGTCTATGCCACCACCGCGGTGCCCTTCTGCGTGTGGATGATGAAGGGCTACTTCGACACGATCCCGAAGGAGCTGGAGGAGGCCGCCCTGATGGACGGCGCCGGCCGCTGGACCCTGTTCACCCGCATCGTGCTGCCCCTGGCCCGGCCGGCGCTGGTCGTCACCGCGCTGTTTTCCTTCATGACGGCCTGGAACGAATTCATCCTGGCCGCCACCTTCCTGTCCGACGAAACCTCCTTCACGCTGCCGGTCGCGCTGCAGCGCTATGTCGGCGACTACTCGACCGAGTGGGGCCGGTTCGCCGCGGGCGCCATCCTGGTCAGCACCCCCGTCATGGCCCTGTTCTTCGCGCTGCAGAAGCACCTGGTGGGCGGGTTGACGGCGGGCGGGGTCAAGGGGTAGGTGCTCGGCGCAGGCTACCAGCCGTTCCCGATGTGGAACTTCCCGTGACAGGAACCGTTGCAGGTGTTCAGCACCATCGAGATCCCGGGCAGGGTGCGGTCCACGGCCCCGTTCACGTGAAGGTCCGGGTTCTGGATGGTCGTGCTGCCGGTCACGACGGCGCCGTGGCAGTCCCCGCACTCGAGGCCCTCGCCCAGGTGCTTCCTGTGGTCCCCGCTCATGCCTCCCCAACTGGCCTCGACGGCCTTGGACCCGTGGCAGCCGCCGCAGTCGGGCGCGGGATCCCGGTCGCCGATGGCGCCGTTGTCCCCCTGTCCGTTCCCGTGGCAATAGGCGGTCGCGCACCGGCCGGCCGCAGCATCCCGGACGGCCGCGTCGCTGATGTCGTGGAAGATCACTTCGCTGCGGCCGGGCGTGTCGTCCAGGATGTGCCCCGGGTCCAGCAGGGCCGCCGGCTTGACGTGGCATTCCTTGCAGTCGTAGGCCGGGTGGCGCGTGCGGGACACGTGGGCCGTGTGGGCCGGGTAGCGCAGTTCGGCGGCCGCGGTCGCGCCGGAAAGATCGCGTGGAGGCGCGCCGGTCGCGTTGTCCGTGCCGCCGTGACAGAAGGTGCAGTTCGTCCGCCACCCTTCCGAGTGGCAGTCGTCGCACCCCGGCGCGTTTCCCTTGCCCGACAGGGTGGTCCCGTGGCAGGTGCGACAGTCCTCCTGTCCGACCTTCAGGGCCGCTCCGTGGACGGCCGGGTCCGACCAGCCCTCCGGGTGATAGGCCGGTCCCGGGTCCGATGCGCCCGGGTCGGGAGTGCCCGGGTCGGAAGCGCCCGGGTCGTCCGGGGTTCCGGGGTCGGTGGACGCGTCGTCCGGGGCCGTCCCGGGGTCCACGACGGTCCCCGGATCCTCCCCGGGACCCGGGTCCTCGACGGCCGCATCCGGCGGCGGCGCGAGGTCGGTACGGTCGATGTCCGCGAATCCGGTGTCGCCCGGGTTCCCGGGATCCAGCCTCCCTTCATCCGTCACAGCGGGAGTGTCCGCCACGGTTCCGTCGCCGCCACCGCAGGCTCCGGCACCCAGCACACCAATCACCAGGATTCCCCATGCCGCCTGTCGCATCGCGCCTCCTCCTGCACCGGGCCGTCATGTCGGTCCGCCTGACGGGGATGGATCTTGTCCGATAACAGTCTGCGGCACAAGCCCCAGGCGCAGCAGGAGGAAAGGGTCCCGGGCGTCACGCCTTCGTGGCGTCCAACCCGGCCAGGATCACTTCGACGAAGCGGGCCAGGTCCCGTTCGGCGACGGGCCGGAACGACGCGAATTCGGGACGCGACAGGACCTCCACCGCGGCCTGCGAGGGGTGCGCGGCGGGCCACAGGCCGGCGACGTACAGCGCGATCGCCTGGACGGCCCAGGCGGCGTCCCCGGGGTCCAGCCAGGGCAGCACGCGCACCATCGCTGCGGCAGCCTGCCCGGTCAACGCGACGATGCGGATCTTCGATTCGGCGATGGCGTCCACGCTGAGGTTGTGCTCCAGGATCGACGTGACCATCCCCAGCAGTTGGCACAACAGGGGGCGTCCCAGCCAGGCCGCCACGAACCGCGCCGCCACGGTCGAACGCTTCAGGGGACGCCGACCCAGGCGCGCCTCCATGTCCTCCAGGAGTTCCTCCATTTCCGTCACCAGCAGGTGCAGCAGGATGTGCTCGCGGCTCTCGAAATAGCGGTAGATGTTCGGCTTGGACACACCGGAGCGCCGGCCGATCTCGTTCAACCCCAGTTCCATGGGGCCGACCTCGGATGCGATCTGACGGGCGGCCGCCAGGATGGCCTCACGGCGAACCTCCTTCTCCTCGGGTTTCCGGGCCCGCTGGAACGCCTTCATGGTCCGCCCCCCGTCACTTCGCGTTCCGCAGCACGAACCGCATCATCCTGTCGAAGCACCGATCCGGCAGCAGCCAGCGCAGGAACAGGCTGGTGGACGATGCCGCCCCGGCGTGGTACCGGGTTTTCGGCCGACGCGCCGTGATGCCCTTTTCGATGATTTTCGCGATGACCTCGGGAGGGGACGCCTGCTTTTCGCCCATGCCCAGCAGGTTCGCGCCGCGCTGCGCCTGGTCCCGATACGCCGTGTTCCCCGAGACCTTCATCAGGTTTTCAGACGCGATCCCGCCCCACTCGGTGGCGATGCCGCCCGGCTCGATGATGACCACGGCGATCCCGAAACCCTCGACCTCCATGCGCAGACTGTCGCTCAGGCCTTCCAGCGCATGCTTCGTGGCGTGATACCAGCCGCCCAGGGGTTCGTAGATCTTTCCGGCGATGGACGACACGTTCACGATTCGCCCGCAGCGCTGCTGCCTCATGGCCGGCAACACCAGTTGCGTCAGGCGCGCCAGTCCGAAGACGTTCACCTCGAACTGGTACCTGGCCTCGGACAGAGGCGTGTCCTCGAGGGCACCGAAGGACCCGTAGCCCGCGTTGTTCACCAGCGCGTCGATGCGCCCCTGCTCGGCCAGGATCTGCTGAACGACCGCCACCATCGAGGCCTCGTCCGTCACGTCCATCCTCAGCACGTGGATGCCCTTTTCGGCCAGCCCGGCCATGCGCTCCACCCGGCGCGCCGCCGCGTACACCACGTGGCCCGCGGCCTTCAACCGCAAGGCCGTCGCCTCGCCCATGCCCGACGAGGCACCCGTGATCAGCACCACACCCGCGTTCTTCCCGTTCATGTTCGTGAACCTCCAACCGCCTTTCCGGCGCAACAAGCAACCATCGGTCCGTTAAATAAGGAACCGATGGACGCTTGTCAAGGGGTGTGGCGCGTCACCGGTTGGAATCCACGATGTGGGTTGATATCGGCGGAAGGACCCGGCAGACGGGAACCGGCCTATCGCGCACCCGCGATTCCCGACAGCACCTCGATCAACGGCTGAAGGTCGCCGCAGACACCGACGGGAAGCCAGGCCGGGATCACGCCCCCGGGGCAGATCCGGTCGGACCAGTCGGCGATCTGGCACAGTTGCAGCGTCCCGGCGCAAGCGGCCCCTCCCAGGCACGGATGGGTGGCGTCGCAGGGGCACATCGGCGGAATCGGCGACGGCACCATCAGCGGCCAGCCCGGCTCGCCCTTCATCGCATCGGCCAGGGTGGCCACCAGGTCGGTGCAGGACTGCCCCGGGCCGCAGCACGCGGTCACGCCGTCGCACCGGCCCCGCGGGTCCAGGCAGACGCCGCCGGTCGCGTTGCTGCACACCAGGCTGCCGCCATCGGCGCCGGGCGGGCAGTCCGCGTCGGTCGAGCACATCGCGCCACAGTCGGGCGACCGGCAGGCGGTCCCGTCCGGGAACAGGCAGGTGTAGGTCGGGTCGCCGGTGCAGGTGCAGGTCGGATCGATCGCGGCACACCCCGCGTCGCTGAGGCAGCCATTGAACACGTCGCTCCAGCAACCGCTCCCGTCGGGCCGCCGGCACTCGAACGTCGGGGCGCCGGTACACGCGCAGGAGGGGTCGATGGAGGCGCACTGGAGGTCGGTGTCGCACTGCACGCACTGGGGGACATGGTTGACGACCTTGAGCACAGGCAGCGGGAACACGCACTGGTTGCAGGATTCGCACGGTTCGTCGTAACTGCACGTGTGCGTATCGGGTCCGCAGGTCGGAGGGATGTCCGACGGCTCGGTGCAGTCCGCGTCCACGCAGCACTGGCCGCACCGGCCGTCCCCGCACTTCCTCAGGGCTCCGCAACTGCCCGGGAATTCGTTGCACACGTAGGGGACCACCGACAGGTCGCAGATCTTCGGCCAGGTGCAGTGGCTGTTGTTCAGGCACTCGTAGCAGGTCGTGCCCTCGGGCGACGGGAACGGTGTGGCGGCGTCGCACCCCCCGCACCGTTCGGGATCCAGCGGCTGGCAGAGTCGCGCCCCCTTGTCGGTGGTGACGCAGGTGAAATTCACGGAATCCGGGCACGGGGCCCAGTCCGAGCACGTGGCCACGCACGCTCCGGTCGCGGAGCCGCTGGTCTTGTAGCAGCGCGGGGCATCGGCCGTGCAATCGAAGTCGAAGGTGCACAGGTCACAGGCCGTGCGACCGTTCTTGCACGCACCGGTCACGAAGTCGCAGACCATTCCGGCCTTGCACGGCGTCTCCGAGGCGCAGGCGACGCAGTTGTACGAAACCGGCAGGCAGGACTTGCTGGCCGACGAGGCGGCATAACAGACGTACGACGGCGGGCAGTCCCCGTCATCGACGCAGTCCGCCAGGCAATACTTCGTCGCGCCTACCGGCAGGCACCGGGCGCCCGTCCCGCACTCCCCGTCCGCTTCGCACGGGGTGCAGTTCGTCACGGTCGTCGGCGGCGCCAGATCGGCAGGGACGTCCGCGATCGCGTCACCCGCGACGTCCTCGACCCCCGGGTCCGGAACCTTCGACGCGTCGTCCGCGACCGGGGTTTCGAAGCACCCGGCCAGCAGCAGGATTCCCGCGGCGAGGACCGTCGTTCGATGCGTCATCAACATCCCCTTCCAGAACGTGTGAAGGCATCGTACGGAATTCGACCGGGGGGGATCAAGGGGCCGGCCAGATCGTGTCCAGTGCCCGGACCTCCAGCGGCTCGAAGGTCGCGGCGGCTCCGATGGTGAACAGGCCCATCCGATCGGCGGCGGGATCGGGGAAGACCAGCGCGGTGATCGTGACGTCGCCGGAAAACACTTCGACGGACGAGCGGTCGGCGATGACCCGGAACGTGATGCCGCCATCGACATCGGCGGGTCGGGCCGCCGCGAAGCGCCCCCCGAACAGGGTGTCCACGCCCGTTCCCAGGGCTCCGCTGCGGTCCAGGAAGACCTCGCCCCGGTCGCGGTCGTATCCCACCAGGACGGCTCCGGCCTCGGGGTCCACCGGGAAGGCGTCGCCCGCAACCGCCCCCGCCCCACCGCCCACGAACAGGCGCAGGCCCGCCCGCGACCAGGTCCCCGGCGCCAGGCGGAACGTCACGTCCAGCGGGTAGCCGCCCACGGGACCCGACAGGTCGGCCGCCCCGTCCACGTCGAAGCGCCCCGCCCGGGCCAGCACGCCCAGGTCCAGGGACGCCAGGTCCACCGGGGCCTGGACCAGCACGGGCACGCCCCCCCGATCCACCAGGCGCAGGTCCCGCGGCAGGGTCAGTGCACCACGCCACGCCTCGGTCGGCGTGATCAGCGCATAGGACCAGTGATCCATCCAGGCGATCCAGGTCCGGCGCCCGGCCGGTGCGTCGGACCAGGACTGGGCGGCGTAGAAATCGGGGCCGTGATCGATGATCCGCGGCTGCGGGGCGGCCGGGGCGAACACCTTGCCGTCGAAGGTCCCCGTGAACGCCCAGGAATCGGGCCGGGCGGCGGCCAGGCCCCGGTTCGTGTCAATCTTGAACACCCACGCCGTCTTCAGCGGATCGCCGTCGATCGGCAGTTCGAACAGGTCCGGGCACTCCCAGGTTCCCTCCAGGCCCTCGACGGGCCCGAAGGTCCCCGAGGGCGTCCAGTCCAGGAGGTCCGGGCTGCTGTAGAAGCGCGCGCGATCCCCGGCCGCCGCGACCAGGACCCAGCCCTCCTCAACGCGGAACACCTTGGGATCCCGGAAATCCGTCAGGTCGGGCTGGCGCAGCACCGGGCTGCGGGGATGCAGGACCCAGGTCCGCCCCCGGTCGATGCTGACGGCCAGGCTCTGCTTTTCGGTGCCGTCGGAACCGCCGTGGTGCGTGAACATGACGGCCAGGCAGGAATCGGGCGCCCCGGGTCCCGTCGCGCACGCCGCCCTGGCGGCCCCATCGACCACGAACCCGGATCCCGAGAACGGCTGGCCCAGGTCCGCATCGGGGACCAGGGCCGGCGCCAGGGACGTCCAGCGCAGCAGGTCCGTTCCGACCTGGTGGCCCCACTGCAACTCGCCCCAGAACGGCACCTCGGGGTTGGCCTGCTGGAACAGGTGGTACTCGCCCTCTGCGTAGACCAGGCCGACCGGGTCGTTGATCCAGCCCGCCTCCGGGCTGTAATGCACCTGGGGACGCCAGGGCTCCGCGCGGGCGGTGGGCGGCCGGGGCACGTCGAAGGTCACCAGGCCGGGGTTGTCGGCCCCGTCGGCCCCGTCGGCGGCGTCCAGGGCGTCGCCCTCGGCGGAGTCCTCGACGACATCGACCGCAGGATCCCCCTTGGACCCGCACCCGGCCGCCAGCAGCACGATCACGACAGGGACGCAGGAGGCAAATCGCGTTTTCATGGCGCGATGGTAGCGCGCGCGGGCCGAATCAACCACTGTCTCGTTCGACACGGTAGAATCCCCCCGTCTCCCCAACGGAGCCTCCCCATGGCCGGATTCCGCTTCGCGGTCCTCGCGTGCCTGGTCCCCCTGGCAGCCGCCCAGGCCTGCGACTCCGGATCGCCCGCCGTGAACGTGCTGTCGTGGGACACGCCCGACGCCGCCACCGGCGCCGACCAGGCAACCGACGGCCACGGGGGCGCCGATGTGAACCGCGACGTCCCGCCGTGGGATCCGGGCTTCGACGTTCCGCCCTTCGATGTCGCAAACGATCCGGCCGGCGACGAATCGCCGCCCGACGGCGTCGTCGAGGACGTTCCAGCGGATGCCCCGGCCGACCCGTCCCCGGTGGACGTCGCGCCCGACGTGCAGCCCGACACGCACCCCGACGTCGCGCAGGACACGATGCTGGACATGCCGGCCGACTACGGCCCCATCGAACTGTCCTGCAGCCAGATCCTGGACTGCGCCGTCACCTGCGACTACGCGATGGGGTGCGTGCAGCAGTGCATCGCCCGGGGCGGACCGTCGGCGCGGGCCGCGGCCCAGGCCCTCCTGTCATGCACGATGGACGCGTGCTCCCAGTTCCTGCAGGACGGCCAGGCCCTGCAGACCTGCGTCATCCAGTATTGCCGTGACGAGGGGTTGAACTGCCTGAACGACGCCTGCCAGCCGTCCTGCGACGGGAAGGAATGCGGTCCCGACGGATGCGGCGCCGACTGCGGCACCTGCGGCCCCGGCATGACCTGCGACGGCGGCGGCACGTGCGTCGTGGGCCAGGGGCTGTCGTGCCTGGAGGTCGTCGATTGCGCCCTCACCTGCGGCCCCGGCGACTTCAACTGCATCCAGGCGTGCCAGGCCCAGGGCGCCCCGCCCGCCCGGACCGCCTTCCAGGCCCTCTTCGGGTGCATCGTGCAGAAGTGCGCGCAGTCCGCCCAGACCCCGGCGCAACTGGAGGCCTGCGCGCTGCAGCAGTGTCCCGTGGAGTACGCGGACTGCCAGGCGAACTGACACACCCGCGCCGTACCGTCAGTCGGAAATCATTCCCAGAAGGTCTTCAGCTTGCTGGTGTGGGAGGGGTTCCGCAGCTTGTGCAGGGCCTTGCCCTCGATCTGCCGGATGCGTTCGCGGGTGACCTTGAACTCCTGCCCGACTTCCTCCAGCGTGTGGTCCCGGTCCTCGCCGATGCCGAAACGCATCCGCAGGACCTTTTCCTCACGCGGCGGCAGCCTGCACAGGACCTTGCGGGTCTGCTCGGACAGGTCGGCGTTCGCCACCCACTCGGGCGGGCTGGGCGCCGTGTGGTCCTCGATGAAGTCCCCGAGGTGGCTGTCGCCCTCGTCGCCGATGGGAGTTTCCAGCGAAATCGGGGTCCGCGCGATCTTCTGGATCATGCGCACCCGCTCGACGCTGCACTCCATCCGCTTGGCGATCTCCTCGGGCGTCGGCTCCCGGCCCAGCACCTGCACCAGTTCCCGGCTGGTCCGGACCAGTTTGCTGAGGTGCTCGATCATGTGGACCGGAATGCGGATCGTCCGGGCCTGATCCGCCACGGCACGCGTGATCGCCTGCCGGATCCACCAGGTTGCGTACGTGCTGAACTTGTAGCCGCGACGGTACTCGAACTTTTCCACGGCCCGGATGAGCCCGAGGTTGCCTTCCTGGATCAGGTCCAGGAACTGCAACCCCCGGTTCGCGTATTTCTTGGCGATGGACACGACCAGGCGAAGGTTCGCCTTGATCATTTCGCCACGGGCCCGTTCGGCTCGGCGCTCGGCGGCCGCGACACGCACCAGTCGTTCCCGCAGCGCGGTGACTTCCTTCGACGGGGTGTCCCCCGAGGCGTCGGCCTCGATCAGGCGCTTCTTCCACCCGGTGACCACCGTCTGCACCGCGGGACGGTTCAGGCGCATGGTCGAAACGCGGTCACGAGGAAGGCCGTCCTCGGCCGGCGGGAGGTCCGGAAAGACCATCCCGGTGCCCAGGACGAGGTCGTAGACCTCCATCTCGCCGTCCTCGATTCGCCGGGCGATGTCCACCTCGGCGTCACGGGTCAGCAGGGGCACTTCGCTCATCTGCCGCAGGTAGAGATGGACGGGATCGACGGACGTGCTGCGTACTTCACTGGCCCCGTCCTTGGGGGATCCGGGCCGCGGAGGGCTGGAGTCTTCGCTGTCTTCGGACGCGACAGGAGCCGCATCCCGCATCAGCGCGTCATCAAGGTCCGAAAGCGAGAGGGATCCCTCACGCTTCCTTCCTGCATCCTCACGGCGCCCGATGTCCGAGGAGTCCATGCGTTCGCCCCGAGCAGGAGGCTTGGTGCGGGACTGCCGGGGACGTCGGCGACGCGGCCACTTTCGTGGTCACGCCGCGCGACGCCCCGGCATGCCGCCGATTCGAAAGCCCCGCGGGCCGGCCAACCGCCGATGCCCGAAGGACCTCACGCTAGAACGGATATCCTGAAGCCGGAGAGGCTCAGAAGCGGCGCGGGCCGCGGTCGTAACCGCCGCCACCACCGCCACCGCCACGCTCTTCGCGCTCACGGGGGTAATCGATCTTCACGGCGCGGCCGTCGATGATCTGACCGTCCATTTCGGTCTTGCACTTCGCGGCGGCCTCGTCGGTCGCAAACGTCACGAAGCCGAACCCCTTCGACCGGCCGGTCTCGCGGTCCATGATCACCTTGACGTCCTCGATTTCACCGAAGCGCTCGCACGCCTCGCGAAGAGTCGATTCCGTCGTTCCCCAGGCCAGACCACCCATGAACAGCTTGTTCTTCATTCCGAACTCCCGATACGCAGGCTTCACGCCCGCACTGGCACACGCCCGATACCCGGGCACGAAGGACCGCCACCCTGCTGCGCGCGACCTTCACCGAATGTCTGGTGCGCGACCTCGCGCACCGTTGATTCATGCCGTGTCAGCGGGCTCTTGACGAATCCGGTAGACTCGGTGGCGAAACGACTCGCGGCAGGAGGACCCCCTCCGTTCATCGGGAAGGTAGGCCTTCTCAAGTCGAATTGCAAGGAATTTTCAGGAACTTGAGTCCCCACGCAGGCCTGACGGCGCTTCGGGCCTGTGCGCGAGGGCGGGAATCCGGATTCGGAACGTGCTATCTTCGTCGACACGCTTCTCTCGAATCCATGGGTGTCCACAGAATGGCAGGGCCGGTCGTGCGCGATCCCCAGGCCACCCGAGGGCGGACATGACTGCGACGCAGACGGACCGCGGAATACCTCCCGAACTGCGCAGGGACTACGAGGCGGAACGGCGCCGGAAGACGTTCCGTGCCGTCTGGGGCGTCACGATCATCGCGTTGCTGATGTACCCGGCCACGACGCTGCTGGACTGGGTCATCGCGCGCGACCACTACCGGGAACTCTCCATCGCCCGGTTTTCGGAAACGGGCGCGCTGCTCCTGCTGCTGCTGGTCCTTCGCTGGATGGAGAAAAGCGGCCGCGCCGAGCGCCTGGCCCACGTCATGGCCTGGGTGCTGGCCGGGGTGATCGCCGTCAGCCTGGACGCGTTCGTCCTGATCCTCGGCGGACCGTCCTCACCTTACTACGGCGGACTGACCCTGCTGCTGACCGCCGTCCTCGTGGCGTACCCCTGGGAGATCGCGCGCACGGCCTGGCTGGTCCTGGCCATCGTGGCCCAGTTCAACCTGGTGATGGTGCTGGCGGATCCGGGGTGGCCCTGGATCGGGTACTTCATCGCGAACTACTTCTACGTCGGGACGATCTTCATCGGCCTCGTCTGGAGGATCACCTCGGAAAAGCTCAACCGGGAGGAGTTCCTGCAGCGAAAGAGCGCGCAGGCCGAGCAGTCCAACCTTGCGGCGACCCTCCTGGGCATCGCGGATGGGGTCATCACCACGGATACGATGGGCAATGTCGTCCTGATGAACCGCGTCGCCCAGGAACTGACGGGGTGGAGCCGGGACGAGGCCCTGGGACGGCCGCTGGAGGACGTCTTCCGGATCTCGGGTCGGGACGACGCGAACCCGGACGACCACCCGGTGGCGAGGGTCCTCGCAGCCGGCCAGATCTTCGCCAATCCCCGACCGGTGTCGCTGGTTTCGCGGCAGGGACGCGAGCGGTTCATCGAGGAAAGCGCCGGGCCCATCCAGGACGGCGACGGGGGCGTCACCGGGGTGGTCCTGGTGTTCCGGGACGTCACTCTCCGGCGGCGCATGGAGGAAGAACTCCAGCGGGCGCACAAACTTGAGTCGGTGGGCCTCCTGGCCGGGGGCATCGCGCACGACTTCAACAACCTGCTGACCGGGATCTGGGGCAGCGTTTCCCTGGCCCGGTCCGACGTTCCTGCCGACGGCGAGGCGAACACCTGGCTGGCGGAAGCCGAAAAGGGCGTCATGCGGGCGCGGGACCTGACCCAGCAACTCCTCACCTTCTCGAAGGGGGGCGCCCCGATCCGCAGGACCGCCCGCATCGGCGACCTGATCGCCGACTCGGCCCGGTTCTCGCTGCGCGGTTCGAACGTGCGCTGCGAAGTGTCGATCCCGGACGACCTCTGGTCGGTCGAGGTCGACGAAAGCCAGATGAGCCAGGTCATCAGCAACCTCGTCATCAACGCGGACGAAGCCATGCCTGCCGGAGGCCGGATCCGGGTTTCCGCACGCAACCTCCCGAACGGCGCCGCCCTGCCCCCTTCGCTGCCCGCCGGACGGTACATCGAGGTCGCGGTCGAGGACGAGGGGATCGGCATCGCCCCGGAGCACCTGGCCCGGGTGTTCGACCCCTATTTCACGACGAAGAAGAAGGGAAGCGGGCTGGGCCTGGCGATCTGCTTCGGCATCCTCCAGAAGCACGAGGGCCTCATCACCGTGGATTCCGAACTCGGCAAGGGCTCCACCTTCCGGATCCATCTGCCCGCGTCCACGAAGGCGCCGACACCCAGGGTGGATGACGAACCGCACCCCCTGTCGGGCCGGGGCCGCGCCCTCGTCATGGACGACGACCCCTCGATTCGCGACGTCAGCAGCATGATGCTCAGCCGGTTGGGATACGAAGTGCAGACCGCCGCCGACGGTGCGGAGGCCGTCGAGGCCTATCTGCGCGCGATGGAATCCGGCCGCCCCTTCACGTTCGCCATCATGGACCTGACGGTGCCCGGGGGCATGGGCGGCCTGGAGGCGGCACGGGCGGTCCTGGCAATCGACCCGGACGCCAGGCTCATCGTGTCCAGCGGCTATTCGAACGATCCCATCATGTCCGAGTACCGCGACCACGGGTTCCGCGGCGTGATTCCCAAACCCTACGAACCCGCCCTCCTGGGAAGAACCGTGCAGGACGCCCTCTCGAAGACCGATTGCTAGCCTCGGGCCGCGGGGACCTGCATCCGGATACTCCGGGTCCGCTTGACTGGTTCCGGGGGCGGCCGGATACTGCCATAAGAGCGGATGTTTCCGTGAGGTTCCGACACATCCAGCATCGCAACCGGGGACTGAGGAGCGCCGTGGGAATGGTTCGCAACGACGAACCGCGCGAGGGGATGGGACTGGGTGCGCCGGCCATGCTGGGCCCCATCCACGCCTACGCGTCCGGGTGCTTCTTCGTCTTCGGCATCATCTACCTGGCGTTCATTCACAGCAGTTACATGTTCTTCAGCAACGCCCTGTTCGGTGCCCTGGTCGCCGCCAACTGGTACCTGGTGCCCCGCAGGCTCCCGGATGCGCCCCGGGCCTGGATCTTCCTGACGATCGTGTACCTGGGCCTGGTCAACGTCGCGGTGCACCTGGGCGAGCATCCGCTGCCCATGGTGTTCTGGGGCATGTCGATCGCCATCGCCGCCGCCTTCCTGTTCGATCTGGCGGGCGTTCTGGCATGGGCGGGCCTGACCCTGGGCTTCTACCCGCTGACGTCGTGGCTGAAGGCCGGGCCCCTGGTGGACAGCGTGATCCTGCTGGACACGTTCCAGGAGGACCTCCTGTCGGTGGCCAGTTACGCGGGCCTGCTGTCGTTCCTGGCGTTTTCCTTCGTCCTGTTCCACAGGCGCCTCGACCGCGCCTTCGAGTCGCTGCGCAGCCATGCGGCCGCCCTGCACAAGAGCGAGGGGTCGCTGGAGGAGGCGCAGCAGATCGCGCGCATCGGCAGCTACGACTTCGACCTTGCGACCGGGCTGTGGACCAGTTCGCCCCTTCTGGACGAAATCTTCGGGATCGACGCTGCCTACCGCCGGGACCGACAGGGGTGGCTGCCCCTGGTCCATCCCGACGATCGGGAGGTGATGGCCCGCTATTTCGAACAGGACGTGCTGGGCCGCAGGGAAAGCTTCGACCGCGAGTACCGGCTGGCCCGCAGCGACCAGGGGCGCGAGGTGTGGGTGCACGGGCGGGGCGTCCTGCGCCTGGACCCGGACGGACGCCCCGTCCGGATGGTCGGGACCATCCAGGACATTTCCGAACTGAAGCGGACCGAGGAGATGCGGCGCCAACTGGAGGCGCGCCTCTTCCAGGCACAGAAGCTGGAAAGCCTGGGCGTGCTGGCCGGCGGCATCGCCCACGACTTCAACAACCTTCTGACCGGCATCCTGGGGAACATCACCCTGGCACGAAGCAGTCTTCCGAAGGATTCCACCGACCTGGGAGTGCCGCTGCAACGGGCCGAAACGGCGGCCCTGCGCGCCGCGGAACTGACGCGCCAGATGCTGGCCTTTTCCGGCAAGGGACAGTTCGTCATCCAGTCCCTGGACATCAACCACGCGCTGACCGAAATGGTCGAACTGATGAAGAGCAGCCTGTCGCAGAAGGTGGAGGTCCGCTTCGACCTGGACACGTCGACGCCCCGCATGATGGCGGATGCCTCGCAGATCCGGCAGGTCATCATGAACCTGATCATCAACGCGGCCGAGGCCATCGGCGACCACCCCGGCGTCATCACGATCCACACGGAAATCCGGTTGGCTGACCTCGAGCAGTTGTCCACCGGGTTCACGTCGGACGGGATGACCGGCGGCCGCTATGCCTGCATCGAGATCGTGGACACGGGATGCGGCATGGACGCCGAAACGAAGGCGCGCGTCTTCGAGCCCTTCTACTCCACGAAGTTCACGGGGCGTGGGCTGGGCCTGGCTGCGGTCCTGGGGATCGTCAAGGGACACGGCGGGGCGATCTGGCTGCGCAGTTCCCCGGGACACGGTTCCTGCTTCACGATGCTCTTCCCGCTGGCACCCGACGATACGCCCGGGATCCCTTCGGCTCGCGCGCGGACCGAGGGCTCCGGATCGGGGCGGGTGCTGGTGATCGATGACGAGGACCTGGTGCGCGACGTGACCCGGACCGTCCTGCAGCACGCCGGGTACGACGTCCTGGAGGCCGAGGACGGGGCAGCGGGCCTGCAGGTCATCCGGACGCAGGGCGATCGGATCGACATGGTCCTGCTGGACCTGACGATGCCCCGGATGGGCGGGGTCGAGGTGTTCGCGGAAATCAAGAAGCGCTGTCCCGATCTGCCCGTCGTGCTGATGTCGGGCTACAGCCGGGGCAACGTACTGAAACTGTTCGCCGATGCGCTGCCCGACGACTTCCTGGAAAAGCCGTTCCACCACGAGGATCTGCTGGCCGTGGCCAAGCGGCACGTGCGGGAATTGACGACGGCCGGGGATCGCTAGTCGCAGGTCACGTGGATGTCGAACCGGTTCCCGTACCAGATCTCCTCGGACACGATGTAGTACGGTCGTCCGGCCTCCGCCGTGAACGTCACCTCGGCATACCAGCCATAGTCCCCGGCGATGCACGTCGCAGGGTTGCAGGCGCCCGACAGGACGTAGACCGACACAGGATCGCCACCGGAGTCCGAATAGTCGATCCGCGCCGTCACCTGCCGGGTCACCGGGCTGACGAACTTCCAGATCGTTTCGTCCCCGGACAGGTCGTCGTTGCCGCAGGCCGCGCCGGCCGTGCCCGTCAGGTTGTTGTCGTAGGCCACCAGCCAGTACTTCGTCATGCCGCAGGTCGCGTCCCCATCCACCTTGGTGCACGTGTCGGGCGTGCAGGGCGGAATGCCCTGGCAATCCGTGTCCGCGCAGTCCGTGGCGCCGTCCAGGTCGTCGTCCCAGCCGTCGGCGCACAGGGTTTCGCGGGTCGGGCAGGCGCCGCCGCAATCGACCGGGCAGGTGGCGCAGGTTTCGGCGGGCCGTGCGCAGGTGCCATCGCCGCACCGCGGGCCGGGCACGCACGCCTCCAGCGCGCACCGGTCGCCCAGGGTCGCCGGGTCGCCGTCCTCGCAGGGCGCCGTGTTGGCCGCATGCGCGCAGGCGTTGGCCGGGCACGTGTCGTCCGTGCAGGGATTGCCGTCGCCGCACTCGGACGCGTCCACGCACTCGCAGACCCGCAACCCGGGGACGCAGGCCCCCGCGGTGCAGGCGTCCGGCGCGGTGCAGGGGTTCCCGTCGTCGCAGGACGTGCCGTCCATCACGTCGCTGTAGTCGTCGGTCGCGATGTCGGGCGCGCAGACCCGGCAGGTGTTCCCGGGCGCGGTCGCGGTCGCCGGGACGCAGGCCCCGGCCACCAGGCAGGTCCCGGCATCCAGCACGTGGGTGCAGGTCCCGTCGACGCACCGGTCGGCCGTGCAGGCAATCCCGTCGTCGCACCGGGCGTCGCCGTCGCACTGGCAGACGCGCGGTCCCGGGACGCAGGCCCCGTCGGCGCAGGCGTCACCGGCGGTGCACCCGTCCCCGTCGGCGCAGGGCGCGGTGTTGAACGGGTGCTGGCAGTGCCCTTCCAGGCAGAAATCGTCGGTGCAGGGATCCGCGTCGGGGCATTCGGCGTCGGTCCGGCACTCGCAGTCCAGCGTGCCGCCGGTGCAATTCCCCTTGTGGCAGACTTCGCCGCTGGTGCAGAAGTCCCCGTCGTCGCATTCCTGGCCTTCCAGGAAACCCGAGTCCAGCACGCAGTGCCCGGTGGCCGGATTGCAGCGGTTGGGTCGGCAGGCCAGGCCGTAGATCGGGTCGCACTGCGTTTCGTCCGTGCACCAGCAGGTCAGCGAACCGGGTGCGCAGAGGGATGCGACGGCGTCCGTGCCGGAATCCGTGGCGCCCGGGTCGGCAGGCGTGTCGCCCGGTGCATCGGTCGGGGGGAGGTCGGTTGCCGTTGCGTCGGCAACATCCGGGGCCGGATCGGTCCCGTCGCCGGGATCGGCCAGGTCCCGCGGGACCGGCAGGTCGGTGGGTTCCCAGGCGTCGGCGCCGTCGTCCGTCGGGCCGGGATCGGTCGCGGCGTCCGCCGGCACGTCCCGCGCAGCCACGTCCCGGAGCGTCGCGTCCCCGTCATCCCGGGCGCCCGGGTCCTGGCCGGCGTCCCGCCCGTTGATGATCACGATTTCCCCCAGAACGTCCGTGGACGTCCCGGCCCCGCCCGAACACCCTGCTGCCAGCAGCACCAGGACGATCGCTCCCGCCTGTCCCCTGCGCATCGAAACCCCCTCGCGGCGCGGGTAGCATAACCGAACCGCGCGTGTCCTTGTCATCCGGGTTTCGGGGGTCGAAAACTCAGTACTGAAGGCCGACATTCAGGCCCACCAGGTGCGCCTGCGTGTCGTAGTCCGCGGCGTTGGACCATTGCCGGATGTAGGAGTAGGAGGCCGTCACGGTCAGTTCGATCGCCCCGAAGGCGTGCGTGTATCCCAGGGAGGCCATCGGGATCAATTTCCGGTCCTGGCGGCTGGACGCCACGACGGTTCCCCCCAGATCGGTCGCAGGCCAACCCGGGAACTCCAGGGTCCGGAATTCCAGCCCGGCCGTGAGCGACCACCCCCGGGGCAGCATCTGCTTGTACTTCAGGTAGGCCCGATGGCCCCCGGCCAGGAAGTCCGACGTCAGGAACGCGAACTGCGTCTGGGTCAGTTTCCGCGCCAGGGCCTGGCTGGACGACAGGAGGTATCGATACGAGTAGTCCGCCTGCAGCCCGCCCTGGGCCCACAGGCCCTGGCTGATGTGCAGACCGACGTCCATCTGGTGGTCGTCGCGATCGACCCGTCCCTGCCCCTGCCCCTTCAGACCCAGGTTGTACCGGAAGCCGTAGCCCACGCGCGGGGTCAGCGTGGTCCGGGACGGCAGCGTGAACCGGACCTCGGTGGTCGCCAGCGCGTCCAGGGCGTCCGACGCACGATCGTCGTAGAAGCCGCGGTACCGGATCGTCACGCCGGCCTGCCACGCGGCCCAGGTCGTGGGCTCCAGGCTGACCGCGGCGTTCAGCGTCCCTCCGACGAAGTTCAGGCCGTCGTAGGCCGCCTGGTTCCGCAGGGTCTCGACCGCCAGGGCCACCAGGAACTCGTTCCTCCCGTCGGGACCGAAGGCGGGGTTCACCTGCAGCCGCAAGGCGTGGTCGTGGGAGGTCAGGTCCGTGTGGGACGTGAAGATTTCGGCGGCCCCGTCATACTGCAGCGTCCAGGCGGTTCCGAAGTCCATGCCCGCCTTCAGGCTGGGCAGGATCGACACGTCCCATTCGGGGGTGTGCATCAGGAACACGTTGTCGGTCCAGACGCTGCCGACGGCGCCCGCCGCGCTGAATTCCTGCGCCCGGGCCGGGCCCGCAACCAGGCCGGTTGTCACAGCGCACAGCAGGGCCAGCGTCGCAACCTTCATTTCCCGCCATCCTGGCACGAACCATTGCCGTCCGCGCCGCCTCGGAACCGCCGCATCGTGCCGGACCCGGTGCCCGCCCCTGCGGCCCCGTGGCCCATGACTCCCTTCCCGTGCTTCCGGAACCGGTGCTCCTGCCCGTCCTGGATGCCGTCGCCGTCGCGGTCCACGAACCCTGCACCCGCGTCCGACGCGGCGTTCGAGGCTGGAACCACCGCCGGCACAACCGCGGCAGGGGGCGTCACGACAGGTTCCGGAGTACCTGCCGCACCCGGTGCCGCCTGGACGGCCGCAGCCCTTGCGGGCTCGACCGCCGCCTGGGCCACCGCCATCCGCGGCAGCACCGACGCACCGACCAGCACCAGCAACGTCATCCGGATGTTCATGATGCCTCCGCGGCCCGGGGGGAGCGTGTCCCCCCGGGCCGTCCAGGTCGCACCCTGCCCTACTGGGCCTTTCCCTTGCCGCTCTTGGCGTTGTCGCACACGCCGTCGCCGTTCGCGTCGACGAAGCCGGCGCCGTGCACGCCCTTGCCCATGCCCTGGCCCTTGCCCTGGCCCTTGCCCTGGCCCTTGCCCTTGGACATGCCCTTGCCCTGGCCGCCGGTTCCCTTCTTGTCACAGATCCCGTCGCCGTCGGCGTCCACGAAAGCCGCGCCCGTGCCGTCCTTGGCCTGGATCTGGGTCTGGTCCTTGGCCTGGACCTGGGTCTGGTCCTGGGCCTGCGTCGCCTGGCCCGCCTGGGCTCCCTGGCCCTTCCCCTTCACCGGGTCCGCGTCGTCCGCGAACGCCACCGAGGGCAGGCCCGCCATCACCACCACCAGGAACAGGTTCTTCATGTTCGTCTTCATCACCGGACCTCCTGGGCTGCAAGTACCAGCCCCCCACGGGCCGGCAAGGATTGTTGATTGCGAGCGCCGTGCCACGGGGAAAAGTATTTCACAAACACCCGTAGTCCTTGCGGTATCGCGATTTTCAGCCCGGGATGTCTGCCCGGCGCCCCCGGAACCTCGACGTTTTCGTCGAAGCCTCTCGACGTCCCGGTCGAACCGGCCGTCAGCCCAGGCCCAGTTTCTGCATCTTGTAGCGGATCGCCCGCTCGCCCAGGCCCAGGTCCCGGGCCGCGGCGCTCTGGTTCCCCCCGTGGCGCTCCAGCGCCCGGCGGATCAGGTCCCGCTCAAGGTCGGCCACCTGTTCCTCCAGGCCGCCCGTCGCCGGTTCCGAACGCGCGCCGGCCGGCGCCTGCCCCCCGGCCGGCGGGAAGTCCCCCGCCTCCAGGACCGGCCCGTCCGCCAGCACCAGGGCCCGCTCCACCATGTTTTCCAGTTCCCGGATGTTCCCCGGAAACGGCTGGCGGGCCAGTGCGTCCAGGGCCTCGTCCGACACGCCGGCGATCCCCGTCGTGGAAAGGTCCGCATGCTTCCCGACGAAGTGCGCCACCAGGGCGGGGATGTCCCCCGTCCGCTCCCGGAGGGCCGGCATCCGCAACGTCACGACGTTCAGGCGGTAGAACAGGTCCGCCCGGAACTCACCCGTCCCGATCCGCGCCTCCAGGTCCCGGTGGGTGGCCGCGATCACCCGGGCGTCGGTTTCCAGCGGCTGGGTTCCCCCGACCCTCTCGAACCGCCCGGTCTGCAGCACGTTCAACAGTTTCACCTGGACCGACAGGGGGATGTCCCCGACCTCGTCCAGGAACAGGGTCCCGCCCTTGGCCAGTTCCAGACGCCCCTTCTTCTGCGCCGAGGCGCCCGTGAACGCCCCCTTCTCGTGTCCGAACAGTTCCGACTCGACCAGGGTTTCGCTGAGGACCGCGCAGTTCAGCGTCACGAAGGGCCCGTCCCGGCGGCTGGACAGGCGGTGCAGCGCCCGGGCCACCACCTCCTTCCCCGTCCCCGACTCGCCCAGGATCAGCACGGACGCACGGCTGGGCGCGACCTTGACCGCCAGTTCCTTGACCTGGCGCACGGCCGCACTGTCCCCCACCCAGTCCCCGAAGGCATCCGCCACCACGACCGCCTGGCGCAGCGACCGGTTCTCGCGGGACAGCCCCACCTTTTCCAGGGCCTTGGCCACCAGGGCCTCCAGGCGGGCCAGGTCCACCGGCTTGCCCAGGAAATCGTAGGCCCCGGCCCGCATGGACCGGACCGCATCCTCGACGGTTCCGTAGGCGGTCACCACGATGGCCTGCAGATCCGGATGGATCCGCCGCAGGTCGCCCAGCAGTTCGATGCCGTCGGGCCCGCCCAGCCGAAGGTCGGTGATCAGCAGGTCGATCGCCCGGTCCCGGGCCCGCTCCTGCGCCTCCGCTGCCGACCCGGCCTCCTCGACGTCATAGCCCGCCTTCCGCAGGAAGCCCGCCAGCATCCGCCGCTGGGCCGCGTCGTCCTCGGCCACCAACAGGGTTCCCTTGTCACGTGCATTCATCGTTGCATTCCTTCCGCCTGCCCCTGCGGGCCGCCCTGCGTCCCCGATACGGGCAGCGTCACCGTCGCCCGTGTACCGCTGCCCGGAATCGAGTCCAGGACCAGGGTTCCCCCGTGCGCCTCGGCCAGACGCCGGGCCAGGGGCAGGCCCAGGCCCGTCCCGTGGGCCTTCGTCGTCACGAAGGGCGCCTGCACGCGCTCCAGCGTCGCGGCGTCCATCCCCGGGCCGTCGTCGGACACCACCAGCCGGAACGCGCCCCGGTCGCAGTCCGCCGCGACCGTGACACGACCTGCCGGTCCCACCGCATCCAGGGCGTTCGCGACCAGGTTGGCCACGATCTGCCCGAACCGCTGCCTGTCCACCAGGACCTCGCCCGGGCAGTCGCACCGGACGTCCAGCCCCTTCCCCTCGGACGCGGCCCTCATCCCCAGCGACGCCAGGGCCTCGTGCACCAGTCCGGCGGCAGGATACGCGCGCCGGTCCAGTTCCAGCGGCTTGCCCAGCTCCAGGAACTCCGCCACGACCCGCTCGACCCGGTCCGAGGCGTCCGCCGACAGCATCAGCAGTTCGCGGAAGCCCTCCTCGTCAGCAGGGTCCACCCGGACCTCCCGGGACAGGCGCTGCAGGGCCATGCCGATGGTGTTCAGAGGGTTGCGCACCTCGTGGGCCACGGTGGCCGCCATCAGGCCCAGGGATCGCCAGTGGCGCCCCTCCTCCTCGCGATGGCGCATCGCGGCCAGGAACTCGGTCCGTCGGCGGGCGCCCCGGCCCAGCACCCAGGCCAGCGCCAGGCTCAACAGCACCGCCGCTGCCAGCACCCCGAACATGACCGCCTGCCGCAGGGCGATCCGCCGGCCGAAGCTGACCAGTTCCCCGGCATCCAGGGCCGTCCGCACCACCGCGCGGGTCCCGTCGGCCAGGTCCAGGGGCCCGATCACCTCGTACACCGACTGGCCGTCCCGCTCCAGCATCCGCCCCTGCAACCCGTCCGGCGCCCCGTCCCGGGCCTGGGCCAGCACCGGATCCTGCAGCCAGGTCGACATCTGCCCCGGCGCGGGCGAGGCCGCCAGGATCCCCCCGGGATCCTGGACCACGACGTATTCCAGGTCCTGGTCCTTCAGGTCGGCCAGAAGGGGTCCCAGGCCGACCTCCCGGCGCATCCCGTCCAGGTCGTCCCGATCCAGGCACACCACGGTCGCGACGCCGTCCCCCCGGGCCCAGGCACAGAAGACCCCCAGGTCGCGGGTTCGTTTGTCGTCCACGAAATCGCCCTCGGGCACGGCCAGGACCCCATCCACGAAGGCGACACGCCCGGCGACAGGCACCCGATCCAGGCATCCCCGCACCCCGTCCGCATCGCGACGGGCCCAGATCGCCAGGTCCGGAACCCGCGCCTGCAGGGCGACGCAGTCCTCGCGGTCACCGGGCGGTCCCAGCAACTCCAGCAGCAGGGCCGCGGCTTCCGCCGACATCGAGTACACAAGGCCCGTGGACCACGTGGCTTCCTGGGCCGCTTCCCGAACCAGGTGGCCTGCGGAACGGGCATGGGATTCGTAGACCTGGCGCAACGCGTCGACCTGCCGGTCCTGCTCCACCCGGGTGGCGATCACCAGGACGGCAGACAGGCCCGCCACGACCAGCGGGATCAGTCCGAATCGCAGATGGGGGTGATGCACCGTGTCCGCCCTCAAAATCGAACCATTGTAGCCTACGCGATATATTTCTTTCTTGCCATACTTGACACCTCCACCTCCGATTTCCACTCTTTGCCCGTCAGGCTCATGGCGGCATGCCGTGCAGCCCAAGGGCTTTCAACAGGAGGTTCCCGTGAACAGTTCTTCCCGTGATACCCAGTCCCCGGCTGCAAGCGGCAGTCCCGTCATTGCCCTGACCGACGACACCTTCGAGGCCGAGGTCCTGCAGTCGACCCTGCCCGTCTTCGTTGACTTCTGGGCCCCCTGGTGCGGCCCCTGCCGCATGGTCGCGCCCATGGTCGAGGAACTGGCCCGCGAGTACGCGGGGCGCATCAAGTTCACCAAGCTGGACACCGACAAGAACCCGGGCGTGTCGTCCGCCCTGGGCATCCAGTCGATCCCCACGCTGGTCCTGTTCCAGGGCAACCAGGCGCTGGACTACCGCATCGGCGCGGTCCCGAAGGACGACCTCCGCCGCATGTTCGACGCCGCGCTGGCCAAGGGGGCCGCTGCGGCGACCGACGACCAGGCGTAGGCCGGGAACAGGAACGTGCCCGCCCCTCCGAGATCGCGGATCCGCACCCGTCAAGCCAGACAAGGAATCCCTTCAGGGAAAGCGGATCGCGAACCGCCGCATCTTCCGCATCAAGGTGGCCTTGTGGATTCCCAGGGCCTGGGCCGTCCGCACGCGGTGTCCGCCATTTTCCGCCAGCGCGGCACGGATGACCACCGCCTGGGCCTGGTCGAAGGCGTCGGAGGTCGCGGGCCCGGGAGGCAGGTCCGGAAGCGGCCCCCGGGCGATTTCCGGCGGAAGGCAGCACACGTCGATGTTCGGCCCGCGGCACAGCACGAACGCGTGCTCGATCGCGTGTTCCAGTTCGCGGATGTTCCCGGGAAAGTCGTATCGCAGCAGGGCGTCCAGCGCGTTCGGCGTCACCCCCCGGATCTCCCGGCCGGTCTGGGCAGCGAACAACTGAATGAAGTGGCGGACCAGCAGGGGGATGTCTTCCTTGCGGTCCCGCAACGCCGGCAGTTCGATCCGCACGACGTTCAGGCGATAGAACAGGTCGTCCCGGAACCGGCCCTCGGCCATCAACTGCCGCAGGTCCCGGTTCGTCGCGGTGACGACCCGTGCATCCGCCTTCACCGTTCGCGAGGACCCCAGGGGCTGGTATTCCTTCTCCTGCAGCACCCTCAGCAGTTTCACCTGCAGGGCCGTCGAGATATCCCCGATTTCGTCCAGGAACAGGGTCCCCCCCTGGGCCGCCGCGAACCGCCCGATCCGATCGTGCCGGGCGTCGGTGAAGGCACCGGCCTTGTGGCCGAACAGTTCGGATTCCAGCAGCGTGTCCGGCAGGGCGGCGCAGTTCAGGGCAACGAAAGGCCGATCCCGACGAGGGCTGCCGTCGTGGATCGCCCGGGCGAACAGTTCCTTGCCCGAACCGCTGGGTCCCTGGATCAGCACCGTGCTGCCGGCCGCTGCGATATCCGGCAGGACGCGCAGGATTTCCTGGATCCGGTGGCTCTTGCTGACGATGTCGCCCACCCGGAACCGTTCGCGCAACTGGCGCCGCAACAGTTCCAGTTCGGACAGGTCGCGAAAGGTTTCGACCCCGCCCACGGCCCGTCCCGAGGCGTCCTTCAACACCGCCGTCGAGATGCTGAGGGGCTTTTCCGTACCATCCCGCGCGCGCATCGTCACCCGAACGTCCACGGCCTCACGCCCCGAACCCATCGTCGATCGAAGGGCGCAGCGCCGCGCGCAGGCGTCCGTCCGAAAGACCTCGCTGCACTGCCGCCCGAGGGCCTCGTCGCGCGTGAAGCCGGTGATGGCGTGGGCGGCCCGGTTCCAGGACGTGATCCGCCACTGGTCATCCACGGTGAAGACGCCGTCGGCGATGGAGTCCAGGATGGGATCGGTGCGGTCAGTCGGCATCGGAACCTCCGGCCACGGGCATGGTCGCAAAATCGCGACCACGCTTCAAGGATTGCTTTGATGCACGGATGCGAATAACTTGCAGCCGCGGATAGCGGAGGCCCCCCATGGGATGCGGTTGCGGCGACGGGCAGGACACAGGCGGGTGCGGCGGACACGAGCACGGACAGACCTTCCAGCCCGATGACATGGCCCGCGCGGCGATGCGGCGGATCCCCCACAAGATCCTGGTGATGAGCGGCAAGGGAGGCGTCGGCAAGACCACCGTGGCCGTCAACCTGGCCTACGCACTGGCGGCCGCCGGCCACAAGGTCGGGATCGTGGACGCGGACCTGCACGGGCCCGACGTCCCGCTGATGACCGGGGTCGAGGGACTGCGGGCCCAGGCCAGCGACGAGGGGCTGATCCCCATCGACGCGCCGGGCGGCGTCCGCATCCTCTCGGTGTCGTCGTTCCTGGCCTCCCCTGACGCCCCGGTGATCTGGCGCGGCCCGGCCAAGGCCGGCGTCATCGCCCAGTTCCTGGGCCTGGCCGACTGGAAGGGCACCGACGTCCTGATCGTGGACTGCCCCCCCGGAACCGGGGACGAACCCCTGTCCGTGGCCCAGATGATCCCGGATGCCGACGGCGTCGTGATCGTCACGTCGCCCCAGGGCGTGTCGCTGCTGGACAGCCGCAAGTGCGTGGGCTTCGCGCGCCAGATGGACCTGCCGGTGCTGGGGATCGTCGAGAATTTCTCGGGGTTCGAATGCCCCGGTTGCGGGCGCCGCATCGACCTGTTCAAGCGGGGCGGAGGCCGTCAGGCGGCGACCGACCTGGGCGTCCGTTTCCTGGGCAGCATCCCGATCACCGAGGCGATGGTCGAAGCGGGCGATTCGGGTCGGCCCCTGGTGGTTTCGACCCCCGACGATCCGGCGTCCCTGGTACTGACCGCGATGGCACAGGAACTGGTCGCGGACTGGGTGTCCGGCAGCGTCGGCGCGCCGATCGGCGAAGGGTGTTGCGGCAGTTGCGCGTGCCACGAACCGGTTCCCGGTCAGGACTGATCGCGCATCCGCATGGACCCGGCTCGCGGCTCAGCCGGGCGCCCCCGACTGCAACCCCGGCACTTCCCGGTACGCGGGACATTCCTCGCCGCTCACCACCTCCGCTGCCTGCCGCAAGGCGTCCAGCGTCTGGTACCCGACCAGCCGCGCGACCTCCTTCCGGTCCCGATCCAGGTACACGAAGACCGGGATGCCGCCGATACCGAACGACCGCGCCAGAGGCTTGCCTTCAGGGCTGGTCACGTCCACCTGGCGGATTTCCAGGGGATGCCCGTCGCACTGGTTCCGAAGGACGTTCACGGCCGGCATCATCTGCCGGCAGATCGGACAGTTGGGGGAGTAGAACTCGTACAGCACCGGCAGCGGGTCCTGGGCTGCGCCGCATTGGATGTCGACAGCGTGTTCGTCCCCACCGCCGCACGTGGCGCCTTGTGCCGGGTTCGGCGTGGCCGCGGCAGACAAATCCGGGGGCTCCGCCGCCGACGCCGATACCGGCGCCTCGGGTGGCTGGGCCAGCGCGTAGTCCAGCAGCCCCAGGCGATCGGTGGCCAGAAGGAACCCGACCACCACCAGCAGCAACCCGGTGGACTTTTCGAATACCGGAATGAACCGCCGCACCTTGCGCAGCGCCGCCAGGGCCGGCCCCGCCACCAGGGCCACCAGGACCAGCGGCACCGCGAACCCCAGCGAGTACAGGGACAGGTAGCCCATGCCCACCAGGGGATCCGAGGTCTTCAGGGAGGTGTAGGTCAGGACCGCGCCCAGGACGGATCCGATGCAGGGGCTCCAGGCGAAGGCGAAGAACAGCCCCAGCACGAAGGAATTCAGGTGGTGGAACCGCGTCTTGAACCGGCCCGCATCCAGGCCGCCGCCACCGTCCAGGCCGGGCAGTTTCAGGTAGCCCATGAACCGCAGGCCCAGCAGCAGCACCACGAATCCGCCCAACTGCTGGAACAGCACCTTGTGGTCGACCAGCGCCCGCCCCAGGACGGTTGCCGACAGGCCCAGCAACGAGAACACCAGCGTGAACCCGGCGGCGAAGGCCAGGCTGGACACGAAGCCCCTGAAGCGGCCGCCCCCCTCCCCGCCCCCGCCCGAAAGGATCGACAGATAGATTGGGATCAGGGGCAGGACGCACGGGGAAACGAACGTCAGCAGCCCCGCCACGAACACCGCTGCAGCGGACATCACCATACCGTCCTCCCTGGGACAGGGCCGATGCACCCGGGCATCAGGCTTCGTCCTTCACGGCGCAAGTCCCGGCCCCACAGAGGCGGGACAGGGGACAACTGCCGACCAGGCCCGTGACGATCGGGATGATCCCCAGGGCTCCCCAGGGCGTCTGGGGACCGACGAACACCAGGCTGATCATGCCCAGGCCAGCCAGGACGCGCACCACGCGCTCGACGTTGTGGACGTTGCGGGGAAGAAGTTTCCGGAACATCGGGACCTCCAGGTTGTTGGCCACCTGCGCAGGTTGCAACGGGGCAGGCACGACCCGCGCTTCGGGTCGCACCTCGGCAAGCCTCGCCGGGACCTGACCTCCAAACATTACCTCATGGATATATTTCGCGCAAGCGATATTTAGAAATTCTTTCCACCTTCCTTCATCGGAAGACCGCCTTGACATCCGCATCGCTCTCCTTACTTTCCATTCACGACATATGCCGCCCGTGGCATCATGGAGGTGCGGAATGGTTCGGACAGTCGCGAACTTCGACGATCTGACGGCGGCGACCGGCGGACTGAAGGGCCCCTCGGTGGTGGCGTTCTTCGGCGACTTTTCGGAAAAGTCGCGCCGGGCCTGGCCGGTATTCGAGGCCTTCTGCAAGGCACACCCGGAACTGGATGTGCACCTCGTCGACCTTGACAGGGTCCGGGACGTGCACCGGCGCCTCGGCGTCACGCTGGCCCCGACGGTCCTGCTGATGCGCGACGGCGCCGTTCATCAGCAACTCGTGGGTGTGCAGACGGACGCGGACTACCAGGCGGCCCTGCTGCCTCACACCAGACCGGCGCCCGGGCCGCAGGCGGGCGCAACCGCACACCCGTCCCACCGGGTACTGGTGTACACGGGCCCGGGCTGCTCCTGGTGCACCCGCGTGAAGGCCTACCTGCGCCAGCGCAACGTGTCCTTCACCGAGATCGACGTGTCCCTGGAACCGGCCCAGGCCCAGGCCCTGGTGCGAAAGACCGGCCAGACCGGGGTTCCCCAGTTGGACATCGACGGCCGCTACGTCGTCGGCTTCGACAAGGCCCGGATCGACGCCCTGCTGGGACTGGCGCCGCAGGCTTCCGCAGGCACCCACTGACCTCCGAGGATGGAACGACCATCGGGCGCTCGATTGGGAAATGCTGCCAGTTCACGTTTGTGAGCGATACCTGCGCTTGACCGAACCGGATGGATACGGGAATATGCCCACCATTCCACCCGGACGCAGGAGGTTCGGCCATGCGCATCGCCTTCATCCAGGACTCCGGCATGAACGAGTCCGCGGCGCTGCTGATCCTGTCGGGCCTGCTGAAACTGGGGGGGCATTCGACCCGGCTGTTCATCGACCACGACGAACGGGATCTGTTCGGCGCGCTGCGCCGGTTCGACCCCTGCCTGATCCTGGTCGCGATCGACATCGGCGGCCACCACTGGGGCCTGGGCATGGCATCGCGGGTGGCCCATGAAATGCGCGCGCCCCTGGTGGTCGTGGGCACGTACCCGACCCTCGAACTGGAAACCGTGCTGGGCCGCCCCGAGTTCCGGTACGTCATCCCGGGGGAATGCGACGTCGCGGTGCCGGCCCTGGTGGACGCCCTGACGTCGAAAACCCCCGATTTCGGCGCAGTCCCGGGCCTGCACTGGCGCGATATCGGCGGGGAATGGCGTCGGAACGCGCTGCCGCCGTACCTCCAGGACCTCGACACCCTTCCCGCGCCGGATGTGTCCCTCTTCGAACCCTACCCCTACCTCCTCCAATTCGGGGTTCGCCGGTTCGTTTCGGGACGGGGATGTGCCAATCGCTGCAGTTACTGCTACAACAACGACCTCAGCCGGCGGACCCGATCCCAGGGCCGGTACGTCCGACGCAAGAGCGCGGCGCCGTTCGTGGCCGAAATCGCTGCATCCCTGTCGAAGTACCCGGCCCACCACGTCCACATGGGCGACGACCTCTTCACGCATGATCCCGCCTGGCTGCGCGCATTCGCCCCCCTTTACCGCCGCACCGTCGGCGTGCCCTTCACCTGCAACGCCACGCCCATGAGCCTCACGTCCGAAACGGTGTCCCTGCTGGCCGAGGCGGGCTGTCACGGCGTGGCCGTCGGCGTCGAGTCGGGTGACCAGGTCCTCCGCGAACGGATCCTGGAACGGCCCGCCCGCGACGAAGACCTCCGGGCCGGGTGCGAACGTGTCCGCAAGTCGGGCATCCTGCTGGCCGCTTTCAACATGATCGCCATGCCCGGGGAAACCGTGGACCAGGCCCTTGCGACGATCCGGTTGAACCGGGAACTGGGCGTGCAGGTCCCCCGCATCAATTTCACGTTCCCACTGCGGGGCACCCGCCTGACGGATCGCGCCATCGAGGAAGGATTCCTGACGAAGGAGGAACAGGCCGAAATCGAGCGCGAGGTCACCGCGGGACGGTTCAAACTGCGCCCCTGCTTCCGGTCCCCGGACAACGCCCTCCTCGAACGCCTGTTCCGGGTTTTCCAGTTTTCGATCATGACAGGCCTTGGCGAGTTCCAGATTCGCCAGTTGATCCGCAGCGATCTGGCGACACGGGCAATCCCCTTCCGGATGCTGATGCTGTACATGGAACGTTCCTTCTTCCGGGTACAGTGGCTGCCGGGCCTGCAGATGTACCTGCACGCGGGCCATCCGCTGGGGCGCACCAAGAACTTCAACAACTTCATCCCGTGAGGAATGGACGTCCGGATGGCGCGACACCCGCCCGGCCGGTTATGATGCCGCCTGCGTGAACGCGAGGAGCCCCATGAGCGAGTGCGCTGCGATCGAGTTCCTGGTGGAGCAGTTGCCCGGCGGCAGGTACGTCGCCCGATCCGTCGGCGCCTGCGTGACCACCGAAGCCGACACTCTGGACGAACTCCGCGTCGCCGTCCGGGAAGCCGTGTGCTGCCACTTCGACGAAGGCTGCCAGCCTGGCGCGATCCGACTCCGGTTCATCACCGTGGTTCGCGAGGAAGTGGTCCCCGTATGAAACATCCGCGGGATCTGTCCGCCGACGAACTGGTGCACCGGCTGAAACCCCTGGGCTATCGCGTGACCCGACAGGTCGGAAGTCATATGCGACTGACCACCGAGCAAGGCGGGCAGCACCACATCACGATCCCGGCCCACAAGCAGGTGACTATCGGCAAGATCAACGCGTTGCTGTGGGATCTGGTGCAGCACTTCGGGATGGACCGGAAGGAACTGATGGTGCTGCTTTTCGGTTGACGGTGGCCCGGGGGAAGCGGGTTCCCCCGGGCCATCCAGGTCGGCCCCCGCCTACTGGGCCTTCCCCTTGCGGATCTGGGCGTTGTCGCACACCCCGTCGCCGTCCGCGTCGACGAAGCCGGCGCCGTGCAGCCCCTTGCCCTTGCCTGCCGCCTGGCCGGCGCCCTTGCCCTGGCCCTTGCCCTTGGACATGCCCTTGCCCTGGCCGCCGGTACCCTTCTTGTCGCAGATCCCGTCGCCATCGGCGTCCACGAAGCCCGCGCCCGAGCCGTCCTTGAGCTGGACCTGGGCCTGGTCCTTGGCCTGGACCTGGGTCTGGTCCTTGGCCTGATCCTGGGCCTGGGTCGCCGTGCCCGACTGGACGCCCTGCCCCTTCCCCTTCACCGCGTCCGCGTCATCCGCGAGCGCCACCGCGGGCAGGCCCGCCATTGCCACCACCAGGAACAGGCTCTTCAAGTTCGTCTTCATCACCGGACCTCCTGGGTTTCAAGCACCAGCCCCCCACGGGCCGGCAAGGAATGTCCATTGCGAGCGCCGTGCCAACTGGATGCATATTTCGTAAGCGTTGGTTATGTCTGCTGTATGCGCCCTTGCGACCACCGGCTGTCGTCCGGTCGCCTCCGGGTTCCCGACGTTTTCGTCGAAGACCCTCGACGTCCCGGTCGACCCGACGATCACCCAAGGCCCGGCTTCCGGATCTGGTCGGAAACTTCAGGCCGCGCGCTATCCGCATCCGCCCTTGGTCACGGTCTTCTTCTGCAACCTGACCCGCTTCGTGTAGGTCGGGGCGGCGCCGTGGCCTGCCTCGTGTACCGGGTCATAGCCAGTACCCGTGGCGTCCGTCGCAAGCGCGCAGGCCGGCACGTATTCCTTTCGGGCCCGGTCGGGGTGAGCCGACGGGTTCCTGTCACCGACTGCGGCAACGAAGCGCCAGGCCAGGCGCTCCCCTCCCGTTTCCCCGGACAGTTTCTGCGCCACGCACGGACTCGGCTGGTAGCGGTCCAGCCAGCCGTCGATCCCGCCCTCGATGACGTACAGGTTCAGGACCCCCTGGGCCCTCAGGTCCTTCCAGGCCTGCGTCGCAACCGCCTCGCCGTTGGACACGACGAACACGATGGTGTTTTCGCTGGCGCCCAGCAGCGTCCTGACGAACGCCGGGTCCCGCGCATCGCCCGGTTCGATCCGTCGCGCACCGGACAGGTGGAACTGGTTGAAGTCCGCCTCCCCGCGCACGTCCAGCACATCCACCTTCAGCGTGAAGTCCTTCTTCAGGTCGACGACCTCGGCGGGGTCCACGAAGATTTCGCGCTCGCCCAGTTGCCGGTCCCCCTCCGACGCCACCCAGCCCCACCGGTCCTCGACCGTGGGCTGCCCCAGGACGGCCGTGGCGACCGCCAGGGCGACCAGGGTCCCTCCCCCCGCGATCCGCGCCCGGCTGCGCGGGACCAGCGGGATGTCCTTCCAGGATGTGCCCGCGCCGAAGTAGGCTTCCGCGATTTCCGCACCCCAGAACATCACCAGCGCCATCAGGACCAGCAGGACCACGACCACGCCGTAAGGGAGGCCCAGCCAGTCCGGCACGGTGAACCGACCCAGGAACGTGGACTGGAAGAACGGCTCGAAGGACTGCACGGTTTCGCCGAACGCATAGACGCCGCCGAACACGCCCAGGACGAAGAACACCCCGTCCAGCTTCAGCGTCGAGGCCGCCACCAGGGAGGTTCCCGGGCAGAACCCGCCGACGATGAACCCGACGCCCATGATCAGCCCGCCGACGATCCCCGGCACAAGGTACGTCGGGTTGACCCACACGTGGCTGAAGTCCAGCAGGCCCAGCGCCGAGGACAGGAAAATCAGGACGGCCGCGACCACGATGCCGGTGAACATGACCTTCAGCACGGTCATTTCGCGCAGGTAGAACTGCGCCGCCAATTTGCGGGAGTCGCCGAAGCCCGACACCTCGAGGGCCGCGCCGAAGCCCACGCCGATCAGCAGAAAGACGAGGTCGTATGCAAGGGTGCCGGCCAGCGGCGCCAGGTTGAACGGAGCCATGTCGCCACCTCCTAGTTCCACAACCGGCGCACGAAGTACGCCAGGGCATACCCGCCACCGAAGACCGCGAACATGAACGCGAAACTGCCGACCGACAGCACGGCGCCGCCGCTGAGGGCCTGGCCGGACGTGCAGCCGCGGGCCAGGCGGGCGCCGTACCCCATGACTGCGCCGCCCAGGAGGGCGTAGGCCCAACGCGCACGATTCGTGATGTGGGGCCCGCGACGGGTTTCCACCCGGAACCGTCGGTTCGCGATCCCGGAAATCATCCCGCCCAGGAAGGTCCCCAGCAGCATGAACACACCCGCGTTGTCCAGCGCGTTGCGGCTGCCGCCGCCGACCTCGGCGAAGTAGGCCACGCGGTCGACGTGCTCCGGGACGAACAGGTTCAGGATCGCGACCTGCACGTGGCCGATGGCCCCGGAAGCGCCCAGCCCGTTGCCGGTGATGTAGAAGGACAGGAACAGCACGACGCCCAGCAGGGCGCCGCCCACGTAGGGGTTGACGTAGGGACGCGGGGGCTTGCTAGTCATGGGACCCTCCCTCGGCGGACGGGACGTCGATGTCCTCCCACCCGTCGATCATCGCGCTGACATTCGAGAACACGGTCCGTCCGGTCGTCGTCAGGTACAGGTGCAGCACGAAGAAGGACAGGAACAGCCAGGAACCCAGGTTGTGCAGGGGCGCGACCACGGTCAGCCCGCCGATGGAAGACGCAAAGTCGGGCCAGCGCGAGGCCCCCCAGATCAGCACGCCGGTGACCACCTGGAAGGGGAACAGCACGTTCAGCAGCCCCAGGTACGTGATCTGCTGCAGCGGGTTCATCTTGCGGTCGGCGGTCTTCGCGGGGTGCGGCTGGCCCACGAAGATGCCCTGCAGGTAGTACTGGGCCTGCGCCGCCACCCGCCCGGGCAGGTCGTGACGCCCGGGGACGAACTGCCGGATCGCATCGCTGGCCAGGTGGTAGAACAGCGACAGGAAGGCGTTGACGATCATCACGACGGCAACGATGTTGTGAAGCTTCACCGCCAGCGGCAGGCCCACCAGCGTCCAGTTGCCGCCGAAATGGACCTCGACCCCCGTGACCATCAGCACCAGGATGCTGGAGGCCATCAGCCAGTGCCAGACGCGCTCATAGGCGGTGTACAGGTAGGCCTTGCGCGTCGGACGATGGCCATGGGCAAAGCGGCCGCGCGCCCGGAGCCGCAGCCCGCCGTGCACCGCGACCCCGGCCAGGACGCCAGCGAACGCCAGGAAGCCGAGGCGGTCGGTCCAGGTGCCTTGCGAGTGGCCGAAGACGTGGAAGGACGCTCCCGAATCCCGCTGCAGGACCAGGCCATGGCCGTCCGGCGACGCCACGACGCCTCCGAAGGCCAGGCCGCCTCCCTCGGGAACCGTCGGGACGACGCCGCCGGGATAGGGAGCGGAGGCCAGGGGAATCGCCGCGTTCAGACGGGAATCCTCGGCGTGACAACCGGTGCAGTCCCTCTGCACCGCGGGACCGGACACGACGTCGTGGTTCACGGGCCGCGGAACGATCGCGGTCCGGATTTGCGGATCCGCGACGCCTCCAGCCGCCAGGCGTGACCGGAGAACCGCGACCTTTGCCGGTGTGTCCAGGCGCACCTCCGCGACGTCCAGGCGGCCATCGCCGTTGCCATCCAACGCGCGCACCACCTCGTTCGCGTAGGTGTCACCCTCGAACCATGCCGCCCGGACGGCGGCAAACGGAATCTCGTCACCGGCAGGACCCGACGCCCAGAACCACCGGGTGACCAGGTTGAAGGGTGCGATGCGCATCCCCTCGGCAGGGTCCGTGCGGGCCAAAAGGAACGGCGCGTACCCCGTGGCGAAGGCCGTGTTCAGCGACTGGTCGTCGGCGCGGTCCAGGCCGCGGTACTCCACGCGCGGACCGCCACCGGGCAGCATCACCGTGGCGTCCACCGAGCGCGCCGCCGGGCCCGCGAGGGTCGGCACGTGGCAGGCACGGCAGTCCAGCGTGTCCATGTGGCGTTTCGTGTAGGGCAGGAACGCGTGGACCTTCAGGGGGTCGTGGCAGGACCGGCAGGTCGCGGCGACGAGTTCATGGTCCGGCCGACGCAGGAACTGGGACAGGGCAATCTTGCGCGGATCGTTCAGCAGGAAGTCCAGCGCCGTGTGCTTCACGTCGGCCTTCGCCGGGTTGTTCCGGGCGAAGTGGCAGTCCGTGCACGCGACCAGGCGTCGCGAATGGACGTCCCAAGGATTGGTCCGCGCCGCCTTGTCCTTCAGATTCAGCCACGAATCGCCGACGGCCTGGGGCGACAGGATTTCGCCGGTGTCGCGGGTCAGGGCGTAGGTGTGCCCACCGGACGCACCCGGGACCGCCGACTCGAAGTCGTCAGGAATCGTCAGGGGCTCCGTCCCGCCGTGGACGATCCCGTGGCAGAAGGCGCAGTTTTCGTCCCGCGGGGCCCGGATGCGGATCGCCTCCCGGCGCAGCAGGCCCGTTTCGTCGAAGACCGTCGGGTCGGTCGGCAGGCGACTGCCCTCGAAGTGGCACTCGGCGCACGTCGCCTGCCGCCCGTCCCGGGAGTGCGGGTTGTGGGCGTCGATGTAGGCGGCGTCATGGCAGGCGCCACAGGTCTTTCCCGACGACGGGGCGCCGCCGGACACCGCGATTCGCTGCCCCGCCTCGTCCAGGATCGGGAACGCCGGGTGCATCGGGTTCGCGGGCCCCTGGGCACGGGCCTCCGGCGCGAAGATGGTACCGACCACTGCCGCAAGAATGACCGCAGGAATCCGTCTCATCGGCGACCTCCCGTCGTCAGCGGGTCGCCGTCGTAGCCCAGGGCCTTCCAGTCCATTCGTGTCGTCCTTTCATCGAGGTTGCCCGAGGCGGCTGCGCCTGTGCGCTCGGGCAGGCCGTGGCAATCGGTGCACTGCAGCGCGGCTTCCTTCGGCGCGACCATGTGTGACAGCGGCCAGTGCATCGCCGTCTGCGCGAAGCCATACTCGCCGCTGTACTGGATCCCCGAAGCATCCGCGCCCAGCCGCAACGCCTTCTCCCAGTCGAAGTCGTGCCAGAAGCCGCCCGCACCGCTGGTCACGGGGGGCAACAGGATGTCCCGTTTCCGGTCGTAGGGTTGCAGGGCCCGGTGGACCTTGAACGGCCAGATTTTCGCCGTGCGATCGTGGATGTTCCCGCGGGGCCGATTGATGGTTGTCGTCGTCGCCGGATCCATCGGGTCGCCCAGCAGGTATCGGTCCACGGTGCCGTTGAACCAGTCGTACTCGGGCACGATGTCGTGGTCGTACACGAACTCGCCCTTGATCTTCAGGTAGGTGTGCGGGTCGTCGGGACGGTTCGGGTCGCCGCCCTTGCTCCAGTCCCAGAACGTCTTGGTGGGCAGGCGGCGGGCGTAGGTCGGGACATGGCAGGTGGTGCAGGCGACGCTGTCAAGGTGCGTGTTGATCCGCGCATCCTGGTGCGGAGGCGCCTTGTGGCAGTCGACGCAGCCGATGCCGCCCTCGTCCGTGACGCTGACCGAAAACGCGCGGCCACGAATGAGGTGCTTTTCCGTCCGATGGCAGTCGATGCAAAGGAACCCGCTCTGCCCCATGTGGACGTCGTCGTCCCGGGTCGGGTTTTCCAGGCTGCTGTCCAGATCGCCGTGCTTCACCCCCTGGCCACCGCCGCCGTAACTGTGGCACACCGAGCAGTTTTCCCGTTTCGGGAAGCCCACCGATTTCGCCACGGCCAGCAGGTCCACACCCTTGGCCGGGAGGCCCTCGTCACCCTTCACGTAGGAACCCGAACGCTCGTGGCAGACCAGGCAGTCGACCGACTCGGCGCGGTTGAAGTCGAACTTCTCGTCCTTCCAGCCGTACCCCGCGTGGCACTTCGTGCACGAGGCCCAGTTGCCGGTGATGTTGATGCAGAAGTTGTTCAGCAGGTTCTTCTTGCCGATTCGCATCGTCCCGTCGTGTCCCGGGACCGTGACAGGATCGCCCAGCCACTGCCAGTGCGCCGTCTGCATCAGGTCCGAGGCGGCCTGGGGGTGGCAGTTCAGGCAGGCCTTCGTGACTTCCTGCGGCGTCCCGAAGGCCTCCGTGAAGAAGGGCGCGTGGTCCAGATGGGTGCGGACCCGCTTCCGGAAATCCGCCCGCGCGGCCGCGTCGGCCGGGGGATGGACGGGCGACGCGACGACCCAGGCGACGACTCCCGCAATCACCAGTGCCAGGACCACGACCCACATCTGCTTGAACCGGCCAGTCATCACGACGCCTCCTGTATGCGAATCTCGGCGGTGATCGCATCGCCCGACAGGCATTTCAGGACTTCGCCGAGTCGTTCGAGGTTCAACCTGTACCAGGCGAAGCCGCTGGCCCGCCGCACCTCGACCAGGCCGTTCATCCGCAGAATGGCCAGTTGGCCGGAAACGACGGCCTGGGGGGTTTTCAGGACCTCGGTCAACTGGCTGACGTTGGCCTCGCCTTCCCGCAGCACGGCCAGCAGTTCCAGCCGTATCGGGTGCGCCACGGCGCGCAGCAGGGTCGCCATCCGAACCGCCTTCGTCGGGTCCAGGGCCAGGGATCCCGTCATGGTCCACCTCCTTGCTCACCCAGCCGAGCGCAAAGCCGCCTCGGGTGCTTCCGACAGCCCCGAGCGCATCGCACGGGGTCCGGGACGGCACGGGGGTGAAGCAGGAGACGTGCCATGGACCGGCGATGTATCGAGATATTGATATATCAGCGACTTGCGCAGAGCAGCGTCCGACAGGGGCGCTCGCCAGAGGTCGCACCGATGCCTCCTCAGGTTGCAGTTCTGCGACCTTGATGGGAGTAAACGCTGCGTTCCCGGTTGAAGGCTTGCGTTAGTGGGCAGATGCTAATAACTTCCCCTGGGTCAAACGGTGGAGGCTACCCCATGGGCTGCGGTTTTCGAAACGATCAAGGCGCGGACGGCATTGACGGAAACGGGCCCGAGGCGTTGGCCAAGCCCGACGACCTGGCCCGCGCTGCGATGCGTCTGATTCCCCATAAGGTGCTGGTGATGAGCGGGAAAGGGGGCGTCGGCAAGACGACGGTCGCCGTCAACCTCGCGTACGCCCTGGCTGCCGCCGGCCACAAGGTCGGGATCGTGGACGCGGACATGCACGGTCCCGATGTACCGCTGATGACCGGGATCGAGGGACTGCGGGCCGAGGCCAGCGACGAGGGGTTGATCCCCATCGAGGCTCCCGGCGGGGTCCGCGTCCTGTCGGTGTCCTCGTTCCTGACCTCCCCCGACGCCCCGGTGATCTGGCGCGGTCCGGCCAAGACCGGCGTCATCGCCCAGTTCCTGGGCCTGGCCGACTGGGAAGGCACCGAGGTGCTGATCGTGGACTGCCCCCCCGGAACCGGGGACGAACCCCTGTCCGTGGCCCAGATGATCCCGGACGCCGACGGCGTCGTGATCGTGACCTCCCCGCAAGGCGTGTCGCTGCTGGACAGCCGGAAGTGCGTCGGCTTCGCCCGCCAACTGGACCTGCCTGTGCTGGGCATCGTCGAAAACTTCTCGGGGTTCGCATGCCCGGGTTGCGGCCGCCGCATCGACCTGTTCAAGCGGGGCGGGGGCCAGCGCGCGGCGGCGGAACTGGGCATCCGCTTCCTGGGCAGCATTCCCATCACCGAGGCGATGGTCGAGGCAGGCGATTCGGGGCACCCCCTGGTGGCTTCGACCCCTGACGACCCCGCATCCCAGGCCTTGGCGGCCATCGCCCTGGCGATAACGGCCGACTGGGCGACCTCGGACGCCGTCGCGGCGGACTCCGATGCGGACCGGGCTCTTCCGCCGAAAGCCCTGGGCACCCTGCGCCTCGGCGTGACGGCCGAGGACGACGCGGGCCTCGACGCCGTGATTTCCGGCCACTTCGGCCACGCTCCGGTCGTGATGGTGGTCGAGGTCCAGGACGGGAAGGTCCTGTCGGTGAAGCCGGTGGTCAACCCCGGCGCGACCAACCACCAGCCGGGCCAGATGCCCCGATTCCTGAAGAGCCTGGACGTGGACGTGGTGCTGACGGGAACGATGGGCGAGCACGCGAAGTCCATGTTCGACGCCTTCGGGATCAAGGTCGTAGGCGGAGCGGACGGCACGGTGGGCCAGGCCCTGAACGCCTGGATACGTGGGGATCTGGCTGTGTGGGTCCCCTGCGGAGCCCACGGACACCACGGCGGCGGGTGCGGCGGCCACGGGCATGATCACGCTGGCGGCGGTTGCGGAGGCCACACCTCCGGACAGGACTGAAGCGGGCGACTCGCCCGCCGGACCTGCCCGCCAGGCCCCTCCCTCTTGACGCGCCATCATGGACCATTCATATTTCGCATGTGGCATATTTCTAGCGCGCCACGTGTCCAACGGTTCCATCGGGCCAAGGGGGGGTTCATGAAAGCGCTGATCCTGGGAGGCGGCATCGGGGGCATCGAGGCGGCGATCGCGTTCCGCAAGGAGGGTTTCGAGGTCGAACTGGTGTCGGACCGGGAGTACCTTTTCGTCTACCCGATCGCCATCTGGATCCCGGTCGGCACGGCGCGATTCGAGGATGTGGCCGTACCGCTGGACGATCTGGCACGCCGGCACGGTTTTTCCTGGACCCTGGACCGCGTCACGGCCATCACCCCCGACACGGGAAGCATCACCCTGGAAAAGGCGGGGGAGCGCAGGGACTTCGACATCCTGGTCCTGGCCCTGGGTGCGGGCAAGATGAAGCACGAGGGGATGCAGAACACGCTGTCGATCTGCGGCGCACCCCAGCAGTCCCTGGCGCTGAAGGCGCGCATCGACGCGTTGATCCTGCAGGGCGGCGGCCGCATCGCCGTGGGTTTCGGCGGCAACCCGAAGGACCCCAGCGCGGTTCGCGGCGGGCCGGGCTTCGAGTTCGTCTTCAACCTGCACCACGTCCTGAAGAAGCGTGGTATCCGGGACCGCTTCACCCTGACGTTCTTCGCACCCATGGCCGAACCGGGCGCCCGGATGGGGCCGAAGGCGCTGGGGATGCTGGGGAAGATGTTCACCCGGTGCGGCATCCAGACACATTTCGGCAGCAAGATCCTAGGGTTCGACCCGGACGGCGTGCGCTTCGAGGATGGCAGCAAGGTCGACAGCGACCTGACGATGTTCATCGCGGCCGGCGACGGGCACCCCGTGATCAAGGCCTCGACGCTGCCCGTCAACGACGCCGGGTTCGTCCGGACCAACGACTTCCTGGAGGTGGAGGGCCGGCCGGGCTGGTACGCCGTGGGCGACACGGCTGCCCTGGAGGGCCCCGACTGGAAGGCGAAGCAGGGGCACGTGGCCGAGGTCATGGCACGTCAGGCCGCCCACAACGCAGCCGTCACGCACCTGGGCCGAAGCGGCACCCGGCGCGGCTACCAGGCGCACCTCAGCATCCTGTGCGTGATGGACATGGGCAACGGCGCGGGCTTCGTGCACCGGGACGACCGGAAGGCCCGCCTGTGGTCGCTGCCGTTCGTGGGCCACTGGATGAAGAAGGGCTGGGGCTGGTACTACCGGAACAGCAAGATGCGCTATTTCCCCCGACTGCCCGGAATGTGATCCCCCCCAGGCCGGCGAACCTGCGATCCACGATCCCGTGCGATTCGATGTTCCGCTTGGCGGACGTCCGCGCTAGCATGCCGCAGCGGCAACCTGGGAACGGCTGACCGCCAGGCCGTCAGCAGCAGGGACTTCAACGGGGCATGACCGTGGGTGGAACGGGGGGCGGTACCGCCGCGAAACTGGCGGCCTGCGGCCTGGTGCTGCTGCTGCTGCCGGTGGGTGGATGCATCCGCGAGCGGTGCTACCGGGACCTGGATTGCCCGGCGCCGAAGGTATGCGGGGCTCAGGGAACCTGCGCCTGGCGGTGCGTCACGGCGGAGGATTGCGGATCCGGCTTCGACTGCGTCGCCCACGCCTGCGAACCGCTGTCGGTGATCCCGGATTCGGGCCGGGAGGTCGGTGACGACGTCCCGGTGTCCGAACCCGAGTGCCCTGATGACATGGTGCTGGTATCGAAGTCCTATTGCCTGGACCGCTACGAGGCGTCGCGAACGGACGCAACGGCGACCGGGCCCGGGGCCGATGGTTCCCGGGCCACGTCCCGGATGGGGGTGCTGCCCTGGCAGGTGGTGGACAACGCGACGGCCGCGGCGGCCTGCGTTGCGGCGGGCAAACGATTGTGCTCGCCGGCCGAGTGGGAGTACGCCTGCCACGGTCCCGACGGGACCGAGTACGCCTATGGCAACGCCTACGCATCGACTGCCTGCAACGGGATCGACGCCTTTGGCGAGGGGGGCTTCCACCTGGCGCCCACCGGCTCGTTCCCGGGGTGCACGAATGGGTACGGCGCCTTCGACCTCAGCGGCAACCTGTGGGAGCACGTGGGGGAAGGCAGCGACATGACGGTCCGGGGCGGGGCCTTCAACTGCCGGGACTCGGCAGCATTGCACCGTTGCGGCTACGTGCCCGGCACCTGGACCCCTTCGGCGCGCGGATTCCGGTGCTGTGCTGCGCCCACCTTCCCGGCGGGCCCGCCCGAGGTCCCCGACGAGCCCCTCCTGCAGGACCTGCCGGTCCCGGTTGACGCCGCCGACATCCCGGACGTGCCGTCGCCGATCGATGCGGGGCCGGACGGTGACGGCGGAGGCTGCCTGGATCCCGACACGCCCCCGGATGCCCCCCGCGACGTGGACGCCGGGCCGTCCGATCCGGGCGCCGTCGATCCCGGCCCCACGGACTCCGGCGCGACGGACCCCGGTTCCGTGCCCCGTTGCCCCGCAGACATGGTCCCGGTGTCACCCGCCGGTGTCGCGGCCTGGTGCCTGGATCGATACGAAGCCAGTCGGGACGACGCGACGGGTTCCTCGACCGGAACCTCCTCCCGCCCGGCCAGCCGTCCCGGGGTCCTCCCCTGGCAATCCGTCACGCTGGACGCCGCGCGGACGGCCTGCGCGTCGGCGGGCAAGCGCCTGTGCACGCCGGCCGAGTGGATCAGTTCCTGCGCCGGGCCGGCCGCGACCGCCTACAGCTACGGCAACACGTATGTGGCCGACACCTGCAACGGCATCGATGCCTTCTGCGATTGTGCGGGAGCCTGCGCCGCCGTGGCCGCCTGCCCCTACCCGCACTGCCGTGTCCAGGCGTCGCCTGCCCTGGACGGGGGCCCCTGCGGGGCGTCCTTCCACGTGGTCCCCACCGGCGCCTTCCCGGCCTGCACCAACGAATGGGGCGCCTTCGACCTGAACGGGAACGTGTGGGAGATCGTGGAGCACGGGGACGGCGTCGAACACTTCCACGGCGGGGCGTACAACTGCTCGGACTCCGAGGCTCTGCACCGCTGCGACTACGACGCCACGTGGGGACCATCCGCAAGGGGATTCCGCTGCTGCGCCGACACGGAGCCGCCGTGAACGCCATCGGGAAAGCGATGGTCGCGGCCCTCCTCGGGGGTCTGCTGCTGGGGCCGACGGGACCCGTGCTGGCCGGGGAGGCGCCCCTCCCCTGTCCGGATGCCGCCTGCGCAACCACCCGGGCCGCCGACCTCCTGGACGCCGGGCAGGCCGCGGAGGCCCTGGCGTACCTGAAGGCAACGCGGCAAGCCTGGCACGAAGACACGGGTCTGCGACGCCTGCTGGGCATCGCCTACCTGCGCGTCGGCAACGGCATCTGGGCCCTTCGGACCCTGGAGGCCGTGGTGGTCGATCATCCCGACGACTGTGAGTCCCGTGCCTGGCTGGCCCGGGCGCACCTGGAGCGCGCCTCCCTTCCGGGCCTGGACGCGGCCCTGGACGCCCCCGCATGCAGCATGCGGGGCCCCGCCGCCACCCGGATGGACCTGCTGCGAACCCTGGCCGAGGGAACTCGAGGCGGGGACGCCGGGGCCGCCCTGGACGCCGCACGACGGCGCCTGGTCGCCTGGCCGGAGGACCGGGACGCGTTCGCCCCCGTCGCCCACCGGGCGGCTCCCGATGCCCTCCCGGACCTGGCCTGGCGCGTGGAGGTGTCCGGCGGCTGGACCTCCAATGCCTGGATGGCGTCGGCAACCGAGGACCCCGCCATCGCGGGCCGGGACGGCCGAAGCCCCTTCGTCGCCACGGACCTGCTGCTGCGGACCACGCCCTTCACCGGCGCGATTGTCAGGCCCCTGGTGGAGGCACAGGTCCGGGGAATCCTCTTCACCGATGGCGACGTCCGGAACCAGTCCTGGCTGGATTTGTCGGGACGCGCCGGCCTGGTCTTCCGGGACGCCCTCCCGCGCGTGACGGTGGCCTACCGGCCCGACGCGCTGCTGCTGGGCCGCGGTGACCGCTACGACCCCGCGCCCGTGTGGTACCTGGTGGCACACCGGGGCGAGGTGGAAGTCGAGGTCCGCCCCTGGATGACCGTTTTCGCAGGTGCCGGGCGCCGGGGCTTCCGGGAGGAGGCCCGCTCGCGCGTCGAGGCCGACCTGGGCATGGCCGGGCGGGCCGGCACCGGACGGTGGATCACCGTGATGTGGGCCGCCTCGGGAAGGTCCTTTCACGCAGTGCGCCCGGCCTGGAACCTCTGGGGAGGCAGTGCCCTGCTGGGGATCCATGCCCGCCTGCCGAAGGGCTTTTCGGCCCGGGTGACCGCCTCGGGAGGCCTGGATGCCTACCCTGACTCCGGCGGCGACCCGGGGGGCGGTGTCTTCGGGACGTCCAGGGACCGTCGTGATCTCTTCGGACGGGTCGCGGCCGCGGTCTGGAGCCCCGCCTTGTCCGGAGTCCGTGTGGGTCTTTCGTACGAGTTCGCGGGGCGCGACAGTACGGCTCCGCTTTTCGGCTACACGGACCACCGGGTGGCTCTGCGGCTGGCCTGGTCCGGCGAAGCCCTCCTGATCCGCCCCGCGGCCACGACGACGAATCCTCGGCCGGCCTGGGGCTGGGGAGCGGACGGCGCGACCGGGGCCGCGGACGATCGGGTTCAGGACCTTCTGCGGCAGGACGAGCAGTCCCAGCGCTCGTCGTCGTGCGTGCAGTGACCGGCGCGGTGGGAGGCGGACGACAGCCTCCCGGGAGGACGGCATGACCCTGCGGGACCTCCTCGTCGCGACCCGGGACGCCACCCTGGTCGCCGTCCTCGCGGTTGCAGCCGCGGCTGCGACAAACGCGCTCCGGGACGCCCCCTTCCCCTGGATTGCCGTCGCTGCCTACGACCTTTTCGTGCCCTGCCCTGAACCTCTGGGGGACGCGAAGGCCGTTTCCCCGATGGAGCCCATCGTACGCGCGGAGCGGACGCTGGTCGTCGATGCCCGGGACAGGGCGGCACACTCCGACTGGCACCTCTCTGGAGCAATGCACGTCCCCTTCGACTGGATCGACGCGGTCCCCGACGAGGCGGTGCGCCGGGTGGCGGCCTCGGGCGCAGCCGCGGTGGTCGTCTACGGCGACGGAGGCGACCCCGACAGCGGCCGCGAACTGGCACGGGAACTGTCGGGACGCGGGGTCCGGAACGTCCACTACGTGGAGGGCGGCGCCCCTGCCCTGCGCGGCGACGGGCACCCCCCGGGCGCCGGGGAGGTTGCGCCATGACGTCCTTTTCGCGCTGCGCCGCCTGGCGCGGTCACGCGTACCTGGCGCTGGCGGCCCGCCTGTACCTGGCATGGGTCTTTCTGGCCGCCTGCGCGCACAAGATCGCGGACCCGGCGGCCTTCGCCGTGGACGTGGCCACCTACGGCATCCTGCCCCTCTGGGGCGTCAACGCCGTTGCCCACGTGCTGCCCTGGATCGAGGCCTTCGCCGCGGCGATGCTGATCCTGGGCCTGCGGGTCCGCGCCGCGGCCCTGCTGGTGGCTGGCATGATGGCGACGTTCCTGGTGGCGCTGTCCGTCGCGCTGGCCAAGGGGCTGGACATGTCCTGCGGATGCTTCGCGTCCACCGGGGCCGCCGAGGATCCCATCTCGTCCCTGACCCTGCTCCGGGACGGCGCCTGGATGGCCCTGGCACTGTACGTGTTGATCCTGGACCGGCGGCCCCTGGGACTGGACCGGATCCTGGACCGAAGGAGGATTCCATGAACGCCCGTGCCGCCTTCGCCGCAGCCGTGGCATCCCTGCTGGTGGCCTTGCCGGCCCGCGCCCAGACGCCGGCCTGCGACGCCCTGTCCGCCCAGGCCGGGGAGGTGGCACGCCAGGTCCTGGAAAGCCAACCCCCCTACGAGGGGTGTGACCAGCCGATCGCGACGTGCCTGAAGAACAACCCCTCCGACCGACTGGCCCTGCGCCTGGCGGATTTCGTTTGCCGCCGGGCCGCATCCAGGCAGGATCGCGCCACGATCGAACGGTCCCTGGAACGCCGGGCCCTTTCGATGATGCGCCCGGGCCGCCGCTACACCATCGAGGACGCCGCCTGGCCCATCGCGGGCTGCACCGCCGCGAAGGTGAAGGTTGTCGCCTACGTCTGTGCCCGGTGTCCCTTCTGCTCGAAACTGCTGCCCGATCTGCACCGGGAAATCACGGCCGGCCGCCTGGCGGGCCGGGTGGCCCTGACCGTGCGCCCCTTTCCCATCAAGTCCCACGCCAACTCCACAGAAGCCAACCTGGCCGTTGCAGCCGCCGCCGGCCTCGGCAAGGCCTGGGAGTACCTGCTGCACGCCTACCGCCACTTCGACCGGTTCACGCCGGACGCCCCCGCGCGCTGGGCCGCAGACCTGGGCCTGGACGCAGCGGCCTTCGCCGCCGCCGCCGCCGGCCCCGCCGCCCGGGATTTCGTGGTGGCTGCCAAGAAGGAGGGGCTGAGGAACGGCGTTGAGGCGACCCCGACCCTGTTCATCAACGGGCGACGCTACGTAGGCGACCTGGACGTCGAAACCCTTGTCGATGTGCTGGAAGAGGAAGCCGAGGCCGCCCGCTGAAGTACACCACCGGTCCCATCGACGGATCGGAATGCCCGTCAACCGACCGCCGGATCTTCCTCGGATTCGCCTTCGCACTTCGGGCAGGCCTCCGGCGCCTCGCCCGGAGTCGCGTGGATCCAGACGTCCCGACATCGTGGGCAATGGTAGTTGCGGCCGTCTGCGTTCGGGTCCAATCCCTCGATCCGCAACGCCTTGCCGTGGACCAGCGCGTCGGCCACCTTCCTGCGGGCGATCTCGACAACACGGGCGAACGTCTGGCGGGACACACCCATGATCTCGGACGCCTGCTGCTGGTACATCCCCTCCAGGTCCGCCAGGCGGATCGCCTCGAACTCATCCAGTTCCAGCACCACTTCGTCGAGGGCCGACATCGGGATTCCGCGAGGCTTGTAGTACGTCGCGACGGGGGCGGCTCCCACGCGTCGGGGACACTTGGGTCTGGCCATCGTATTCACGCTCCTGGCGGACCGGCATCCGCGTCGCCGGCATTCTCGCCAGTCGCCGATGCGGTGTCCAGTTCGCTCCTGCACTGCCCTTCCCGATCCACGAAAACTCCCCGTCCCGTCGCCATGATCCGCTGGCCCTGCCGGGCCTCGGAACGCAGGCGATACAGCGGCGGGGCAGACTCCACGATCCACGCCTGCACCTGCGTCGGAACCTCCAGCGCCACCGGATGCCGGAACCGGACCTGCAGATCGCCCGTCACCGCGGCAATCCCGCGCGCCATCAGGCACTGCGCCATGGCGGAATCCAGGAGGGTCGCAACCACTCCACCCTGGGCCATTCCCGGGTAGCCCTCGAAGCGTGAATCCAGGTTCGCCCGTCCTGCCACCGTTCCATCCGGCCGAACGCCGCACAGGAATCCCAGGCCGTCCGCCCGGTCCGGCGAGCAGGCAAAGCAGTGGGGATGCAATGTCTCCCGCTTCCGGACGATGTTCTCCAACGGCGCCCTCCTTGAACACGCCCTGAAATTATGGGCAAATGCCCCGCATTGTGCAACGATCAGGCACCGGGGCGCCCGTCGCCGGAGGAGGTTTTCTTCCGCCGGATGCCGGCCCCATCGCCGCACGGAGGTTCCATGGCCCCGGATCCCATCGACCCGGTCCCGTTCGGTTGCCGCCACTGCGTGACGCGAGGCAGTTTCGTCGGCGGGAACGCCCGGACTCCCAGGGATTGCCCCACCACCACGCACCCGGAAACGTCGAAAGACGTGTCGGCATATCTGTCCCCGGAGCGCCAGGCCTTGATGCGGGTGGCGAACGACGCTCCCTTCGCCCCCGACGGCCGCCTGCGGAACCGGGTGGAGGAACTGGTCTTCTTCGCCCGGTCGCAGGGGATGCGACGCATCGGCGTGGCCTTCTGCGTTTCCCTTCTGAAGGAGGCCCAGGAACTGGGCCGGATCCTGGTCGCCGAGGGACTGGAGGTGGAACTGGTCTGCTGCCGCGTCGGGGCGGTGGACCATGACGAAATCGGCCTGCCCAAGGCGAACCCCGAAAAGTTCGCTGCCATCTGCAATCCCGTGGCCCAGGCACGCCTGCTGGACGAACGCGGGGTGGATCTGATCGTCCAGATGGGGCTGTGCATCGGCCACGACTTGATCCTGCAGCAGGAGGCCCGGGCGCCGGTCACGACCCTGGTGGTCAAGGACCGGGTGCTGGATCACCACACGATCCGGGCGTTGCGCCCATGACGAGGCCCCACCCAACGGAGGATGATTCCATGCGATTCCGAATCCATCCCGCCTGGTGGCCGGTCCTGGCCCTGGCCAGCCCGGCATTGGTCCCCTGGCTGGCCATTCAGACAGGCCGCTTCGCCACGGGCAGAACTCGCGCGTTGCAGGTCAACAAGGACCGGGTGTCATCGGCCCTCCCCCTGGCGCTGCCCGTCCTGGACGACCTTCGGCTGACCGTGCTGGTCGATCACGCGCACGAAACGGGGTTCCTGGGTGACGCAGGCGTCTCGTACGTGATGGCCACTCCGTCCGGCACGACCTTGATGGACGTGGGTTTCGGTCCCGGAACCCCCAGCCTTGCACACAACGCGTCCAGGCTGGGGTTCCAGGCTGCAGGCATCGACAGTGTCGTCATCACGCACCTGCACCTGGATCACATGGGCGGGCTGCGTGCCGCGCGGGCGCATCGGGTCGAGTGGCCGGAGGGCTTCGTTCCAAGGCCCGGGACCCCCTGCTTCCTGCCGGCTCCGGCGGACGCGCCTGGGCTGGACGCGACGCTGGTCGAAGGTCCCCGCCTGCTGCCGGGTGGCCTGGCAACCACGGGTCCCCTGGCGCGCATGCTCTGTCTGACGGGGTGGATCGAGGAGCAGGCGCTGGTCGCGAAGCGGAGGGATGGCGGTCTGGTCGTGGTCACGGGATGCGGTCACCCCACGCTCGAAACCATCCTGGCCATGGTGCGCCGAATGGATCCGGCGAAAGTCCACACGGTGGTGGGCGGGCTGCATTTCCCGATCACCGGGTCCCGGATCAAGCGGCTGGGAATCCAGTTCCAGCAGGTCATCGGGACCGGAAAGTGCTGGTGGGCGGGTGTCACCGACGCGGACCTGACCGCCACGATCGCGACCCTGAACGCCGCCGGCGTGCAACGGCTGCTCCTGTCGGCGCACGACACGTGCGACCACGCCATCGAACGCCTGCGACGCGAGACACATGCCGAGGTCGAGGTGGTGCAAGCGGGTGCCAGTTATATCCTCTGACGTGAGTTCCCCAGGGACCGTGGGCGACTTCACGGAACCATCCAGCCGTTGACTTCTTTTTGGGCAAATGCCAATATCCATCCCCGAGACCGGAGCCTGGGCAACGGCGTTACGAGGGCCCGGTCGATCGAGGGTTCCGGATAGAGGGAGGCAGACATGCCAGGTCATGATGGAACAGGTCCCCTGGGGCAGGGACCGGGCGCAGGGCGCGGCAGGTGGCGTCACGGGCAGGCAAGGCCGGCCGTTGAAGATGGAGAAATCCCGATGAGCAATCGAACGATCATCGCGCTCCCGGTCGAGGACGACGCCGGCCTGGAATCCGACGTCTGCCAGCATTTCGGCCATGCGGCGGGGTTCGCCCTCGTCGAAGTCGATGGTGCGCAGATTGCCTCCTGCCGCGTGGTCAGGAACCCAATGGCGGAAGACCACCAACCGGGGATGCTGCCGGGGTTCGTCCATTCCACCGGCGCGAACGTCCTGCTGGCGGGCGGCATGGGCCCGCGGGCCGTTGACCTGCTGCATGGATTCGGGATCGACGTGGCCACCGGCGCCCAGGGGCGCGTGCGCGACGTCGTCACCGCGTACCTGGCCGGGAACCTCACCGGCATCACGCCCTGCGACCACAGCCACGACCATGGCGGCGGATGCGGCGATCACACGCGCCATCACGGAGGTCCGACATGAAGGTGGCCGTTTCGATCGAGGAAGGAAAGGGCATGACCGCCCCGGTGTGCCAGACCTTTGGCCGTGCCCCGTGGTTCGTCGTGGTCGATGACACGACCGGCGGAATGACCTTCGTGGCCAATACGGCCGCATCAGGGGCCCACGGCGCCGGTACAGGCGCCGCGTCCTTGATGGCCCGGCACGGCGTCGACGCGGTCATCTCCGGCCGCTTCGGACCCAACGCCTTCGAAGCCCTCCACCTTGCCCAGATCCGGATGTTCGTCTGCCTTACCGACCCGACGGCCCAGGAGGCCCTGGAACAGTTCCGTGCAGGCGCGCTGCAGGAAGTCGCTGCAACCTGACGGCGTGAAGGAGTCCCATGCGGATCGTGGTCGCCAGCGGAAAGGGAGGCACCGGGAAGACGCTGGTTTCGACGTCGCTGGCACTGCACTGGGCCAGGCAGGGCCAGGAATCCTGCTACATCGATGCCGACGTCGAGGAGCCGAACGGCCACCTGTTCCTGCAACCCGCAATTGATGCAACGCGCCGCTTCACCATGCCGGTGCCCCGCCTGGAGGGGACGTGCGAGGCGTGCGGGCGCTGCCAGGAACTCTGCGCCTTCCACGCGATCCTGGCGATCAAGGGACGCGTACTGGTCTTCCCCGAACTGTGCCATTCCTGCGGCGCATGCGTCCTGGCCTGCCTTCCGGGGGTGCTGCACCTGGCACCCCGCGAGATCGGCACGATCCGCGAAGGCCGCGTCGGAAGCCTGCGCTTCATCGACGGCACCCTGGACGTGGGCGAGGCCCGCGCCGCGCGCCTGACGGAAGGCGTGGCCTCCACGCCTTGCGGGGGACGGGTCATCGTGGATGCACCGCCGGGGACCTCCTGTCCCGCAGTGGCGACACTCCGCGGCGCGGACATCGCCGTACTGGTCACCGAACCGACGCCGTTCGGCTTGCATGACCTGGGCCTTGCGATCCGCATGTGCCGTTCCCTGGGAGTCCCCCCCGTCGTCGTGGTCAACCGGTCCGACCTCGGAGGCGACGTGGAAGCCGCCCTGGCCGAGTTCGGCGCCCCGGTGGTCGGGCGGATTCCCTTCGACCCCAGGATTGCCGTGGCGACCGCGAAAGGGGAAATCGCGATCGATGTCGTCCCGCGATTCGCGGAAACCGTGGCCGGGATTGCCCTGGCCGTGGAGCGCGCCGCCCTGGAGGCCCGCTCATGAAACAGGTCGTCGTACTGAGTGGCAAGGGGGGCACGGGAAAGACGTCGCTGACGGCGGCACTGGTTCGCCTGGCCGGCCGATGCGTGGCGGTGGATGCCGACGTCGATGCGGCGAACCTTGCCCTGCTGATGCCCGGCCAGGACGACCCGTGGAGGACGTTCACGGCGGGGCGCCGGGCCCGGATCGACCCGGACCTTTGTGTCGGGTGCATGCGCTGCTCCGAGGAATGTCCGTTCAAGGCCATTCGCATGGGAGCGGCCTGGATTCCGGTTGTCGACCCGTTGGCCTGCGAGGGCTGTGGCATCTGCAAGCAGTGGTGCACACCGGGTGCCATCCGGTTCGAGGGCCATGAAGCCGGGGTCTGGACCGTGCGCAGGACCGTCTGGGGCCCGTTGGTGCACGCGGCCCTCCATGTCGGCGAGGACAACTCGGGGAAACTGGTGGCCCAGGTCCGGAAGGAAGGCGCCCGCCTGGGGTCCGCCGAGAACATCGACCTCGTTCTCGTCGACGGCCCCCCCGGAATCGGCTGCCCCGTCCATGCGGCGATCGGCGGCGCGGACCTGGTCGTGGCGATCACGGAACCCGGCGTTGCGGCGGCCCACGACCTGGAACGCCTGCTGGACCTGGCGCGCTGGTTCCACGTACCGGCGGCCATCGTGCTGAACAAGGCGGACCTGCATCCAGCGGCCTCTGCGGACCTGCGGTTCATGGCGGCCGCCCGGGGCGTCCCGGTCCTGGTGGATCTGCCGTTCCTGCCCGCGGTTCCACGCGCCCTGGCCCGGGGACGGTGTCTTCTGGAGGTGGAGGGCCTGCAGGAACCCCTGGACGCCTGCTGGGCCGGCATCCAGCGAATGCTGGCCGGGGCGCCGGCCCCAGCGGAAGAGTGCAGACCCGCGGAGCCGACATGAGTCGTCATGTCTTCGGTCCCGTACCCTCCCGCCGCCGGGGTCGGCCACGACGCCCGTCCTGGACATTGCGGCTCCTTCCCCAAGGGTCGTGTGGCGTAACGAGCATATGCTACCCTGTGTACCGGTCGGGCCCCAGGGTGCCTGCAGTGGGTCATGGACGGCGCAGGGAGGTACGGGATGAGTGACAAGGCGTTCCAGGATTTCTACCCGGACGATGTGGCCTGGTGCTACGGCTGCGGGCGCCTGAACCCGCCCGGCCTGCACGTGCGCAGTTTCTGGGACGGGGACGAAGCCGTATGCCGGTACACGCCGGGTCCGCAGCATATCGCGATCCCCGGGTACGTGTATGGCGGGCTGATCGCATCGCTGATCGACTGCCACGGCACCGGGACTGCCGCCGCCGCCGCGTACCGTGCCCAGGGGCGGCCCATGGACAGCGAGCCGCCGCTGCGCTTCGTGACGGCTTCGCTGCATGTCGACTACCTGCGCCCGACGCCCATGGGAGTGACGCTGGAAATCCGGGCACGGGTCAAGGAGATCAAGGGCCGCAAGGTGGTCGTCGAGGAGCGGCTCCTGGCCGATGGCGAGGTCTGCGCCCGGGGCGAGGTCGTCGCCGTCCAGGCTCCGAAGGAACTCTTCGCAGCGAAAGCGTGAGGACCTGAACCCGGAGCATCGTCAGGGCACCGGATCCTGCAGCAGCGCCAGGGCCTCGTCCGGGATTGCCTTCTCGAACAGGCGTCCTCCGATCCGGAAGGTTGGAGTGACCCGGATGCCCAGTTCCCGGGCCTCCGTGGTATCCCGTGCCAGGATCTCGTGCACGCCGGGGTCCTCCATGCAGCAATGGAACGCATCCTCGTCCAGGTCCAGCGCCCGGGCCACTGCAACCGCACACCGGCGTGCCGCGCATACCGCATCGGCGTTCAGCAGAAGGTAGTCGTGGGCCTCCCAGAAGCGGCCTTGCCTGGCGGCGCAGACGGAGACGCGCGCGAGTTCGCATGCCCGCGCATGGAACGGCTGCATCGCATCGGGATTGCAGGACGGGTCCATGGGGAGGTTCCTGTACACGACCTTGATCCGCCCCGGGAACAGGGACAGCAGGCGGCGCACCTTGAGGTGTGCGCGGCGACAGTCGGGGCACCGATAGTCCGTGAACTCCTGGACTTCGAGGACGGTGGTCGGGGAGCCCATCCAGGGCTGGCCGTCGGTGGTCATTCCCACGGGATGGTTCTTCCTGTCTGCGGCCCGCGATGCCGGTCCCTACCTTCTGTCCGTGGCTGCGGCCGGTTTCCTATACGTGGCGCTGGCCGACCTGGTGCCGTCGCTGCGGGGCCGGATGACATGGAAGGGCGCGCTTCTCGACCTGTTGTTGATGGCACTCGGCCTTGCCACCGCGTGGCTGGCCACCCACAGCCACGGGGAGTAGCCTTCCGACCCCGGCAACGGTCAGGCACGCGCCGCAGCACGAACGCGCGACCGTGACGCCAGCAGCGCTGCCAACAGCAGCAGCAACCCCAGCGCGACCTGCGCTGCGGCGACCAGGTGCGCATCCCGGAGGCCGAACAGACGATCCGGCCGCTCATCGGGGCGACGGATGTACTCAATCAGGAAGCGAAGCACCCCCGAACCCACCAGGTACAGGGCGAACAGGACCCCTGGCGCGACGCGTGCACGGAGCCGCCACAGTACGCCGAACAGCAGGAAGTTCACCGCCGCCTCGTACAGCGGCGTAGGGTGAACCGCCAGTTCCGTCGGGACGATCCCCTGGGGGAACGGCATGCACAGGGCCTCGTCCAGGTCGCCCGGTTTGCAGGGCAACCCATAGCAACCGTCGCCCGACAGGAAGCACCCCAGCCGGCCGAATGCGTACCCCGACGCCAGCATGGGAGCAACGGCGTCGGTCATGGCGCGCAGCGGAAGTCGTTTCCACAGGAAGAACCCGATGTTCAGGGCCGCCGCCAGAATCAGGCCCCCGTGCCACGTCAACCCGGAACCGGAAAAAAAGTCCGACCAGGAAAATGACGGCGTCTCGGTGAGAACGTAGGCCAGTTTCGCACCCAGAAAGCCACCCAGCACGCTCAACAGGACGATCGTATCGGCGTGGCGACGATCGAAGCCGCGCCGGCCCAGTTCCCTGGCAAGCAGCCATTGTGCTGTGAAGAACCCGAGGGCCGCCATGAGGCCGTAGGTCCCGATCGGGAAGGGTTCACGCATCAAGTAAGGCCACATCGCCATCTCCCAACCGGTGAAGAAACGGTCAACCAACCGGCAACAGACCGCGGCGACGATAGCAGTTTACAGGGCATATGCCCATTACAAATTGATCATGCCGATTTGCCGCGGCCGACACGAAAGCCCGTGCCGGCGGGCACGCCCCCCGTCATCCCATCCACACGCCGTTGCGGATCCTCCACAACAGCGCGGGACCGGCCCCGAGGACAAGGAAGACCAGGACGGCCAATGCCACGCGCAAGGCCGCGCCGCGCACCCGGTCTGCCACGGGCCGGGCCAGTTGCGGGAACCGTCGGCCGATCGTCCCCGCCAGCGCGGCCCCACCGGCGTCCAGGGCCACCACGGCCAGGGCGCCGAACAGCGGGTAGCCGACGGCGCCGTGCCTGCCCGCAAACAGGCACCAGGGGCAGTGATGGGCCAGGACGCCGTAGTGGTAGGACGATAGATCGCGAACCAGGACAACGGCCGCTGCGGGGATCCATCCGGCCGCCAGGATCGCCAGCGCCTGCGCCGTGAAGGGCCGGCGTGCGACGCGTGGGACCGCCGCCATCGCCCCTCCCAGAGCGACCAGGATCGCCGCACCGACCAGTACCGCAGGCAGCAGCCAGGTCCCGTCCGGCTCGGCGCTCGTCCCGGCGTTCCGGACACCGTCGTACACGACGGAGCAGCAGTCCACCGGGCCCTGCCCTTCCAGGCCCCTCAGCGCATCCAGGGTGCGCCAGACCGCCATGGTCACCAGGGGAATCGCCAGCAGAATCGCCCGGCCGGACACCGTGATCAGCGGCGCCTCCGGCCGGGTCCGATCCAGCCGATCCAGGAGGTGCCACGCGCCCAGCACGCCGACCGAAGCCATCCGCAACGCGAATGCCTGCGGGCCGTCCCCCCCCATGGCCTGGAGGACCCCCGTTCCGCACATGGCGCCCGGCACGATTCCCGGAAGAACCGAGGCCACGGCCAGGACAAAGGCCAGGGTCGACGCCAGGAACAGGAACGTCGCGACCCGGGCCCGCAGGGCCGCGGATTCGGCCCGGCGCTCCAGGCGGACCTGCCGGGCGGTGGGGGAGGCGGGCGCCCACGACAGGACGACGGCCAGCGCATCCAGGCCCGCCGCCAGGATCAGCAGGACCGACAGGCTGTCCAGGACCACCACGGCCAGCACGATCGGATGCGGCATCAGCGCGCCTCCGCCAACCGGCCGTCGTCCAGGCGCCACCCCAGGTCCGTCGCGCCGGAAAGGCGAGCGTCATGCGTGGCCACAACGACGACGGCCCCCCTGCGCGCCGCAGCCTGGACCGCGTCCACGACGCGCATCACCCCCGCGTCGTCCTGGTGCGCAGTCGGCTCGTCCAGCAGCAGGTACCTCGGCGCCCCGACCAGCGCCCGGGCAAGGCCGACACGCTGGCGCTCGCCGCCGGAAATCGACGACGGGTGCCGGTCGGCGACATGCGCCGCCCCGGCGGCCTCCAGGGCCGCGTGCGCCTGTTCCACCGCCGCACGGATGTCGCGTTCCAGGGGGATGCGCGGGGCCATGACGTTTTCCAGAACCGTCAGGCCCTCCAGGAACACCGGCACCTGGAGCCCCAGGCCGACCTGCCGGCGCCAGCGATCGCGATGCGCCGCGATCCACGACGACACCGGCTGGCCCTCCGCGAGGACCCGTCCCTCGTCCGGCCGCAGCAGCGACGCCAGCACGTGGAGGAGGGTGCTCTTCCCGACGCCCGTCGGCCCCTGGATCGCGCAGATCGCCCCGGGCGGGAAGGCGGCCGACAGCCCGTCCAGCGTGGGTCGGGCACCCGTCGTGCCCGATCGGCGGACCGTGACCCGATCCAGCACCAGCCCGGTGTCGCTCACGGCGCATCCTCCAGAAGTGCCGCAGGGTCCAACGTCGACTCGCGCAGGATCGGCCAGATCGTCGCCACCAGCCAGGGCGCCAGCACCGCACCGGCCACGCCGATCAGCACGGTCAGCGCGCCTGCCCCGTCCAGGGACAGGCCCGGCCCGACGCCCGTCCAGCCCATCCACGTCGCCACCAGGCCGGGCAGCCCGGGACGGATCGCGACCGCGAACGCCGCCGCCAGTCCCCCGACGATGCCCGGGACTGCCAGCACCACCGCACGCAGCAACCGCAGCCGCACCACGTCGCCCGTGGTCCAGCCCATCGCCTTCAACAGCCCCGCGTCCTTCCGCCGCCCCCCACCGTCCCGCGCCCCGGCCAGGACCAGCAGCACCAGTCCCAGCACCGCCGGTGCCAGCACCAGCGACGACAACCCTTGCAGGCGGGACAACGCCGTTGCCAGCGACTTCCGCTCGTCGGTGCGGCCCGCGATGCGCACGGGCCAGGGCATCGCCGACTCCAGAGCGGGAAGGATCGCCGCCGCCTCGCCGTCGTGGAACACGTCCAGCGCCAGGTCGGTCGCGGTCCCCGGCGGCAGTCCCAGCAGGCGGACCGCATCGTCGATCGCCAGCAGGACCAGATCGTGCGACATCAGGTCGCTGCCCTCGGGCAGGGCCCCGACGACACGGAGCGCCTGGGCCGTTCCGCCTCCCGCCGGCGCCAGGGACAGCGTGCCCCCGGGTGGAATCGAGGCGCCCGTCCCCACCACGGCTTCCCCCGGACCGGGCGCCGCAATGCCCAGTTCGCCCAGGCGGGCTGCGGTTGCCGCGTCCACGCCGACGATCGTCCAGGGCGCCTCCGAACCGGCCACCAGGCCCCAGGTCCGGGGCCGCGCCTCGGTGATGCCCCGGACCGACCGCGCCGCGGCGACGGCTTCGACGACCGGGACGGGAACGAACCCGGCGACGCCGGTGCGCCGCAGGACCAGGGACGGCGCATCCTCCAGGATCCGGTCGCCGGTCGTCGCCAGTCCCTGCAGGATCAGGAGGGGGGTCGCCGCGACGAATACCAGTGCGGCCATGGCCAGCGCGATCAGGAGGGCCTCGCCGGGGCGTCGCAACGCGTCGCGTGCGGCCCACAGCAGGATGGGCGGGAGGAGGCGGTTCACGGTTCGCCTCCCGGGCCTTCAGCCGACGCCCCGGGACCCGGAAGTACGGGCGTGAAACGACGATCGATACCGGGAGCGCCCTGTGGGGGACGCGTCCGCAGGGCCGCGGGTTCCAGCGCCAGGGTCGTCAGCGCCAGCGTCCGCACCAGGCCGCACCGGGGGTCCGGGCGCGCGTCCATCCGCCATGCGCTTGCCGAACCTGCGGCGATCCCCAGCACGACGAAAAGGGCGCAGGCCACCAGCCACGCCCGGGCGATTCGCAAGCCTGGCGGCATCCGGGACCTCCTAGGGGGCGACCTGGGCAGGCACCGCCTTCCTTCCGGTCATGGCCTCCCAGCGGGCATCGTCCATGTCGGCCAGACGGAACGTCGCCTTCCCGCCATGCCGATCGCTGAACGTCCGCACGTCCGCGTCGTTCCGCAGGGGAACCAGCGCCGGTCCCATCGGCCCGACTACGTCCGACCCGGCGACGAACACGGCCTCGCCGGCATCCAGCGACCGGCCCTCGAAGTAGTCGCGCGTCACGGCCCGCTTCAGGTCCGTCCTTGCCGCGTGCAGATAGACATCGGGGTGCATCCAGGCGCGGATCATGCAGCCCGTCCCGCAGAAGTAGAACGTGCGCTCGTCCGCCAGTTCGATCGCCGACGCGAACTTCGCGTGTTCGGACACCGGCATCGCGCAGACGGGGCAGCGGTCCTCGGCGCCGATGCGGAACTGTCCTGCCGCGTCCAACCCTTGCACGGCGGCGGCAGGCGATGCCGGGGAGGGGGGCTTTGCGGTGGCCGTTGAGGGGGCCGCCGGGGCAACCGTCGGCGCCGGATCCGAGGCCCGGGAGCATGCCGCCAGGCTGAACAGGAGCGCCAGAATCGACCAGGACCTGGATGCCGTCGTCATTCCTGCCTTCCGTTCAAGGAGGAACCGGCGCGCAGAGGCGGCGAACGCCCCCCCCCGGCCCGGTGGGTTCTGAGCATCGGCCAGGTGCCCGCCTCGGGTCAAGCCGCAGGACCGCCGGGCAAGGGTGCCGCAGGAAAACGACGCGTCGGACGAGGATGCTGGCGGTGCGCGGCAGACGGCCCTGGATGAGGAACGCGATGAAGGGCGCGCCGCACGCAGTCGTTCAGTGCCCGTGGCCCTGGCAACCGTGGCCGCCGTGGCCACTGCCGCAGGTCGCGGACCCGCCCAGGTCGCCCTGCAGGTACTTCGCCACGGCGTCCCGGACCCGGCCCGTTGCACCCGTCGCGACGACGATGCCGGCGCCGGCCAGCGCCTGGATGGCCCCCGGCCCCATGCCGCCCGCAACCACCACGTCCGCGTTCTGGCGCGCGATGAACGTCGGCATGCCGCACTGGTGCACGCTGCCGGCCGCAGGCGTCACGACGACCGTCGACTCGACGATCTTCCCGTCCGCCACGACCACAACGACCACCGCGGGACTGTGTCCGAAGTGGGCACTCACCTGCCCTTCCAGACCCAGTTCATCCGCCGCAGCGACCACGATCCGCCTGGTTCCGTTCATCCGGCCCTCCCGCGTCGACGCACCGTGCGCCGGGGGGAGAATGAGCATTCGCCCATTATAAGTCAAGAAAGGGCACGCTTTGCGGTCCGGTCTAGAACTCGATCCCCACCATCGGGAACATCGACCAGACGAAGTTGTCGCCGGTTGCGCCGCCGGACGCGTACATGTTCTGGCCCAGGAAGAAGTCGAGGTCGATCACCAGGCCCATCTGGTTGCGATCGCCGAACAGCAACCGGAAGCCGGGGCCGAACGTCGAGCCGACGAGGATGTCGAAGTCGCCCATCCGCGCAGGCGTTGTCCGATCGTGGAAGTAGTACCGGAAATCCACCGTGGCGGTCGCGCGCAGCGTGGGAACGAACTGGCCCGGGAGCAGTTTCACCAGGAAGCCGATCTGGACCGGGAAGTCGATGTACTTGCCGTTCACGTAGAGGCCGGAAATCGTTTCCAGCCAGAGCGGCTTGTAGATGTGGTACTCGTTGCCCAGCATCAGTGCGAACGCGGCATCGATGTCGCCGTTCGCCTTGCCTGGCGCGACGTCCATCTGGGCGCCGACCTTGAACGTGAAGCCGCTGAACTTGGGCTGCCAGCCGACCTTGGCGCCGTCGGATTTCCTGGATTGGGCGGCGGAAGTGTCCGCGTCGCCTTGAGGTGCAGACGGTTCCGTCTGTGCCATGGCCGGGGCAGACAGGCACAGAACCGCCAGTCCCATCGTGATGGCTTTCCATTGGGGCTTCATCGTTTCCTCCTTGCGGCCGTGGACGTGCAACGAACTCCCGATGATCGAGAGTACCGCCTCGGTGTGTCGTGGGGCTAGTGTACTCCGCCGGAAGCAATTCGGGCCGTCACCGACCCGGGGCAGGATTTCGATTCGCGACCGATGGATTCTACGTGGGTGCCGGAGGAGGGACTTGAACCCTCACACCCTTGCGGATACGGGATTTTGAGTCCCGCGCGTCTACCAGTTCCACCACTCCGGCGAGGTCACAACGCTGCGGGAGGATAGCGGAGGGTGGGGCCGGAGGTCAAGGCGCAGACGCAGAGATGGGTTCCACGGAGGGGCAGCGCTCATGGCCCGCGACATCGTGGCTGGTTGGCCGGTTCCTACGATAGCGCCGGGTTCGACATCCCTACCGAGGCTTCGCTGCACGGTACTCGACCTTCTCGATGCCCTCGAAGTGGGCATCCTGCGTCCAAAGGACGGCGTCGTGTGCCTGGGCGGAGGCAAGGATCATCGCGTCGGCCATGGGGAGTTTCTTCTCAACCGACAATCGGGCCGCATCAATCGCAAGAGTCGCGGTCAGATCGACAACCTTGCCTTGCATCATGTGCGCGACAACCTCGAGAGCCGACGACTCGTCACGCGCCCGTTGAATGCGCTTGAAGACCTCGTAAAGGACGAGTACTGGAACGATAAGCTTCTCGGTGGATTCGATGGGCTTTGCGAAGAAGGCCGCATTGGGGCCGCCCGTCAGATAGGCAATCCAGGCCGAAGAGTCGACGACGTTCATTCGCGATCCTCGTGCTCGCGGGGGTCAGAGGCATCCATTCCCTTCAGGCTCCCGCGGAGATCCCGGACACCTTTGAGGGGGATGAGTTCAATTCGACCACGGTAGGCGATCGCCTGAACCTTCTGTCCGGCCTTGATCCGCAGTTCGTCGCGGATGGCCTTCGGGATAACCACCTGGAACTTTGTTGAAACCGTGACCGTATCCATGGCAACCTCCAGCGTTCAACGATCAGCGTATCGATCCATCAAGCGACTTGCAAGCGGGAACGGACGCTTAGCGCTAACTTTTGCAAGTGGTCCGGAACGCCCGCAATCCACCGCCTGGGTCGGAAGGACTTCGTCCGGGCCGCATCGGAGACGAGCTCTGGGCGCCTACGGGTCTCGGGCCCCCCTGGGCAATTGACCCACAGTACGATTTCCACCGGTCCTGCCGGCCGCAGCTTCGACCACGGAACGTCCGCAGGGTCCGGCGGGGCGGCCGGCGGAGCGACCTGGCTCCCACCGGAAGTTGGCTCGAGGGCACGGAACCGGGGCCGGAGCGTGAAGCCGCGAGCCGCGCGGGCGCGCAGGGAATTGACGCGTCGCCACGACATATGAAGCCCGTCGCGGGCGCGGTAGCTCCGGCCACGGTGGAGGCCC
>CAINDP010000154.1 GCA_903847405.1 uncultured Myxococcales bacterium
GACCGGGCCGCCCTGCAACCGGACGATCTCGCCGGAGATGGTCGCGTCGATCACGTCGCCGGACTTCAACCGGAACCGGGTTTCGAAGTCCTGCACCCGCCCCTCGCGCTGGACCCTGGCGACGTATTCCTCGCGAGCCGCCGGCTCCGCCCAGAGGTAGAGGTCGGCCGCCGTGCGACCCACGATCTCCTCGGCCGTGCCGCCCAGCAAGCGGATCGCGGCCGCGTTGACTTCGAGAATCCGGCCGTCCGCAACGGACGTGATCAGAAGGAAATCCGGGCTGGACCGGAAGGCCGCGGCGAACTTCTCCCCGGAAAGACGCAGCGCTTCCTCGGCGGCCTTGCGGGACGTGATTTCCTTCGACGAGCCGATCACCAGGCGCACCGTCCCGTCCGGCTCCTTCAGAGGCGTCAGCGTGGTCAGGTAGCACCTGTCGCCGTCCACTCCCGGCTGGAGCGATTCGAACACCTGGATCGCCCCGGTGTGAAGCGCCTCGTTCACGGCCGCGGACTGCCGTTCCGCCACCTCTTGCGGGAAGATTTCGCCCATCGTACGACCGATCACTTCCTCGACCGACTTCCCCAGACCCTTCGCGAAGGCACGGTTCGCGTAGATATGACGTCCGTCCGATGTAACGGAAAAGACCGGATCGGGGGACTCCTCGATCAGGACGCGCTGCTTCGCCTCGCTCTCCCGCAACCGCTGCTCGGCGAACAGCAGTTCCTGCTGCAGTCGCTGCTTCCGGGTGCGATAGACCAGTTGGCCCAGAGCCGCCATCGTCAGGATGGCCAGAACGACCACCGCGAGGATCAGCCGGCCCTCGGCCTGGACGTCGGCAAGGATCTCCGCCCGATCGATCTGGAAAACGACGGTCCACGCGGAGTCCGCCACCGGCTGGAGCTGGGCCTGGACCGGCACGCCGCGATAGTCGAGCCCTTCGAACGCCCCGGCATGCCCCAGGGCAGCCTGGACCGCCGGACTGTCCGTGCGCGACAGCGGGAACCGGACGGTCAGCGGCGGATCCTCCCGGTGGCGCAGGACGTTCAACAGCAGCGCATCGTCGCCGTCCCGCCTCACCAGCATCGTTTCCGCACTGGGGCTGGGGGTCGGCCAGGACCGGATCAGCGGGAACAGGACGGACGCCGGATCGATGCGGAGGATCACCCCGGCGATCGGCCTCCCCTGCCCGTCCAGGATCGGTGCCGCCACGTCCAGCACCGTCTGGCCGCATTCCTGGCACTGGAACAGTTCCCCGACGACGGCGTCGTGCAGGACGACCGCCTGCCCGACCAGACGTCGTGCCGGGTCATCCAGAACCGCCAGACGGGGATCGGCCGTCAGCAGGACGCTGCCGTCCAGCCGGACCAGGATCAGGTTCTGAAAGCCCTGGGCCGCCCGGAAGGCCTCCAGCGTGGCCTGCAATCCCGTCCGTTGGCTGTCGGTTCCGACGTCGTCCGTCCACGACAGGAGGTGAAACCGTACCAGCCCCGACGCGATGAGGTTGGCCTCCCTCAGCCGCTCCTGCCGCCAGCGGGAAATCTCCCCGGTCCGCAGTCCGGCGATGGTCCTCAGTTCGGATTGCGCGACGGCGCGGGCCGACGCCTGTTCCCGGGCGTAGTATCCGTACCCTGCGGCAACAAACCCACAGGCCAGAACCACCACCCCAACGACCAGGATCCGGGTGATTCTGTCGGTCATCGGATGACTCTGGTGGCATTGTGACCAGTGTACCGGGGGTTCCACCGCGGCGGAAGGAAAATGTCGGGCCCAGCCCCCCAGGCCGCTTCAACGGGGGATGCGCATCGAGTACAGTGCGCGGGTCGGCGGTTCCGACGCACCCCGAGGTTCGACATGGTCCAGGCCGGTCAATGCCCCAGGCGTACCACCCGAGCGGTGGGCGTGTCGCTGGTCGCGCTGGCGATCCTCGGGGTGGGGATCCTGCTGGTGGCGCGCGTGCCGCAGATCGCGGCGGGCATGGCGGCCAAGAGCATGTGCTCGGCGGCCTTCGTCGCGGGCCGGCCGTGGCGGGACCTGATGGCCCAGGACGTGCTGCCCGCCAGCCCGGTGCTGCGGGCCATCGACGTTTCGGTGGACGAAGCCGGCCACAGCGTCACGGCGCGGTTCCTGGGCCTGTTCCCCCGCCGCGCGGTCCTGTTGCCCGACCGGGGGTGCGTGCTGGATGCCCCGCCGGACCCTTCCGCGCACCCCTACGAGCCGTCCGCGGATACCGCAAACACCCCCTGGCCCCGGGGCGACGTCGGCCTGGCACCCGGGGAATGGGGCGACGGCGTGGACGCCGCCCGGCTGATCCGGATCGCGGATTCTGCGTTCGAAGGCACCGGCGACCCCCGGGCCGCCAACGCGCGCGGCCTGGCGGTGGTGCACCGGGGACGCCTGCTGCTGCTGCGCAACGCGCCCGGCTTCGCGCCGGGGACCGGGCTGCACGGCTGGTCCATGGCCAAGACCGTCACGGGCATGCTGACCCACAAACTGGCTGCAGAAACGGGCCTTTCCCTCGAGGCACCCGTCGTGGACGCGTTCCTCCCGGAGCGGGAGCCCGAATGGGTGGCGGACTGGCGCAAGGATGCCCGTGGGAATATCAAGGTGTCCGACCTGCTTTACATGCGCGACGGCCTGGCCGGCACGGAAGACTACGCGCCCTGGGGCTCGGTGCCCCGGATGCTGTGGGGCGCCCCGGACATGGCAGCCTGGGCGGCCGGCCACCCCGCGGAAGCGGCGCCCGGGGAACGCTGGCGCTATCGCAGCGCCACGGCCAACCTGCTGGCGGCCGTCGCACGGGGCCGTTTCGATTCCGACCAGGCGTACTGGGCCTATCCAGGACAGGCGCTGTTCCAGCCGATCGGCGCGCGGTCCGCGACGATGGAAACCGACCTGGACGGGAACTGGGTGGCGTCCTCCTACGTGTGGGCCAGCGTGGGCGACTGGGCGCGCCTGGGCCTGCTGATGCTGCAGGACGGGCGGTGGGGTGACCGGCAGGTCCTGCCCGCCGGCTGGCTCCAGCGCGCAGCCACGCCTGCGACTGCGACGGGCGAAGGGTTCGGATATGGCGCCCAGACCTGGCTGTTCGGCCACCGGGAAGCGGGGCACGACTGCAGGGACCAGCCCGGCGTGCCCGTCGATACGGTCGCGATGAGCGGACACTGGGGACAGATGGTGGCGATGGTCCCGTCCCGAAACGTCGTGGTGGTCCGCATGGGTTGGACGGTGCAGCCCGATGCGTTCGACGATTGCACGCTCCTTAGCGACGTCCTTTCTGCCCTTCCAGCCGGAATGGAGTGACACGAACCCATGGTGGCGCATTTCGTCGAACTGCTGTCCAGCCAGTCGCTGCTGGCCGCCCATGCCTTCGTCCTGCTGGTCCTGCTGCTGTGCGGGCTGGGGCTTCCGTTGCCCGAGGACGTGGTCCTGGTCACCGGCGGCGCGCTGACGTGGCTGGCCGACCCGATCGAGCCGACGACGTTCCCGGCCATGCTGGGGGACATCGGCCTGTGGGCGATGATCGGCACCGGGCTGGTCGGCTGCCTGGCCGGGGACGCGCTGCTGTTCTTCGCCGGCCGACGCTTCGGCGCGCGGATTTCCGAAATCCCGCTGCTGCGGCGCCTGCTGCCGGCCGACAAGCAGCGTCGTGTCGAGCACCTGACGCGGCGATACGGCCGGCGGGTCGTGTTCCTGGCGCGGTTCATGCCCGGGCTGCGGTCCCCGACGTTCTTCATGACGGGACATGCCGGACTGTCGTTCTGGAAGTTCCTGCTGTTCGACGGGATGGCGGCGCTGCTTTCGGTGCCCCTGCTGGTCAGCGTGGGCTACTACTTCGGCGATGACCTGCGCATCGCGGCGCAGACCGCTGCGCGGTTCAGCCACTACGTGCTGGGCGCAGTCCTGATCGCGATCGGGGTGATGGTCGCCCGGGCGCTGCACCGGCGACGCGCCAAGGCGCTGCAGCCGGACTGACGACGGCCGGGCCGGGCCGGGAACTCAACGCTGCAGGGCGGGAACCGACCGGGTCCGCGGCTGGGTCCCGGGCAGCGGCCAGATCCGCAGGGCCGCCTGGAAGCAGACCACCGCGACGATCACGCCACCCACCGCATCGATCCAGTAGTGCTGCTTGGCTGTGTGGACGGTGATGAACACGCCGACCGCCACCAGCAGGGAGTACCAGCGCACCGGGTGCTTCGAGTACCAGGCCCCGATGGCGGCCAGGCAGGCGTTCGCCACGTGGGTCGACGGGAACGTGTTGTTCGGCGGATCGATCCCCCAGAACCAGGTCAGCGCCGCGGCGGTGACCGGATCGGCGTCGCCGACCGTCAGCGGGCGCGGGTAGGCCGACGGCAGCAGGAAGTACACGGTGCAACTGACGACCTGCCCCAGCAGGATGGCCAGGAACACCCGGAACGCGATGCGCGGGTCGGGAATCAGGATCGTGGTGACGACCAGTCCGAACACGTAGTGCGGGAAGTAGATCCACCACGTCCAGGGCAGGAACGGGATGGCCCGGTCGAGGGCCGTCGTGAGGTCGTAGCTGCGACCGGCCGTGGCCATCGAGGCCGGGTAGTAGGACAGCGCCACCAGGCCGATCATCGCGGCCACCAGCAAGGTCCGCCACGCGATGTAGGCCAGCGTCCAACGCGGGGGGTCCAGTTTCAGGACCAACCGATCGACAACGTTTCCATCCAGGATCCCTGCTTCCATCGAGGCGCCCTCCGTCGGGCGCAAGTATTGCGAACCCGTTCGAACGGATCAAGGCATCTTCTGACGGAATCACGGACCGCCCCGCCCACCATGGAAATCGACAAAATGTTCCGCAAACTGCCCCACGGGCTGGTATAAGTTCCGCGCGCACGGGCTGGCAGGAACCTCGACCGCATGACGATCCACGACGAAGCGACGGACGAACGGACGGCCCCGGCCGGGCTGCGCCGCCTGGCCCATTTCCAGGTACGGCATCCGCTGGCGGTCCTGGCCGGCATTGGCGCGGTGACCGTGGTCGCGGTCTGGCTGGCCCTGGGCCTCGAGGTCCTGACCGGCTTTGAAAGCCTCCTGCCGGACGACCGGCCCAGCGTCCAGGAACTGAAGCGGGTGGCGGCCCGGACGGCCGGCGTGTCGACGATGTTCGTGGTGCTGCAAGGCGCCCCGGACACTCCGGTGTCGGCGCTGCGCGCGGCATCCGACGCCCTGGTCGTCGAGATCGGGAAGGTCGGCCCGCCCTGGGTCGGCGGCGTCGAGAACGGCGTCCAGGACGCTCGGCGGTTCCTGATGCCGCGGGCCGGAGTGTTCGCCGAACTGGCCTCCCTGGAAAAGGTGCACCAGGACCTTGCCACCCGGTACGAATACGAGGTCGCCAAGGCGCTGGACGCCGTGCTGGACGAGGAGGCGGTGCCCCCTCCCGTGGATCGCAAGAGCGTCGAGGCGGACCTGGGAATCACCGAGGAATCGAAGACCCGGTACCCGGACGGGTACTACCAGTCGCAGGACGGGCGCACCGTCGTGGTGGCGGTCCGATCCAAGATCATGAGCAACGACCTGGCGCTGGGAAGCCAGGCCATCGAGCGCATCCGGGCGGCCGTCGGGCGCGTGAACCCGGCCGGGTTCGACCCGGGCATCCAGGTGGGGTATTCCGGCGACCTCGAGACCGGGGTGTCCGAGTACCGCGCCGTGCACCGGGACCTGACCAGCGTGGGCGAACTGGGGGCCCTGCTGATCATCGGGGTGGTGTTCCTGTACTACCTGCGGATGCGGGCCGTGCTGGCCATGGTGCTGAACATCGCCGTGGGCGTGGCCTGGAGTTTCGGGCTGACCCGCCTGACGGTGGGAAACCTGAACGTGGCCACCGGGTTCCTGTTCACGATCGTGGCCGGCAATGGCATCAACTTCAGCATCATCTTCATGGCGCGATTCCTGGAAGCGCGACGCCTGGGGGCCTCGCTGGAGCGCGGCATCCAGGTCGCCCACCGGGACACCTGGGTGCCCACCCTCGCCTCGGCCGGCGCCGCCGCGGCCGCGTACGGTTCGCTGTTCGTGTCGGAATTCCGCGGGTTCCGGGACTTCGGACTGATCGGCAGCGCCGGCATGCTGCTGTGCTGGCTGGTGACCTACATCACCCTGCCCAGCATCCTGGTCATGGTGGAACGGGTAGTCCCCATCCGCGCGCGCAACACCGGCACGGGGCCCCGCAGCCTCTGGCGGCGGTTCCGGGACCGGATGGACGAGGGCGTGGCCTTCGGGCAGCCCTTCGCCCACCTGGTCGAACGCGCGCCCCGGACCATCTTCGTGGCGGGGACGACGCTGTCCATCCTGGGCTTCGTGGCGCTGGTGGGTTACGTCCGGTCGGACCCCATGGAGTACGACCTTTCCAACCTGCGCAGCGACCCCCGGGACCGGGTCGAGGAGATGCGGCTGACCCGCCTGGCCGAGGACGTCACGGGCTACGTGGGCAGCGACGGCATGGCCATCGTGACGGACCGGGTCGAGCAGGTGGAACCGCTGCGCACGGCGCTGAATACGATCCGGGACGCGGCGCCGGAATCCGCGAAGCCCTTCGCCAAGGTACACGCGCTGCAGGACTACGTGCCGGTCGATCAGCCGGCCAAGATCGCCCTGCTGGAAAAGATCGATCGGCTGCTGCGGAAGATCCACCAGCGCGAGGGCATCACCGACCAGGACTGGGACGCCGTGAAGGACTACCTGCCCGGCGAGGGGCTGCAGCCGTTCGGGATGGCGGATCTGCCCGAGGCCATGGCGCGCCCCTTCACGGAAACGGACGGCACGCGCGGGCGCATCGTCTACATCAGCCCCATCAGCCCGGACGTGATCAACGACGCCCGGTACCTGTTCCGCTGGGCCGACTCGTATCGCGAAACCGTGCTGCCCGACGACAGCGTGGTGCGCGGCTCCGGCCGGGCCGTGATCTATGCGGACATGTGGAGCGCGGTCCTTTCCGACATCCCGCCGGCCATCATCCTGTCGCTGGTGGCCACCCTTCTGGCGGTGATGCTGGCGTTCCGGGGCCGGATGGCCAGCCTGACGATCCTGGGCGCCCTGTTCGTGGGCGTCGGGTGGATGGCAGGGCTCCTGGTGTTGCTGAAGGTGAAACTGAACTTCCTGAACTTCATCGCCCTGCCGCTGACCTTCGGCATCGGCGTGGACTACGCGGTCAACATCGTGCAGCGGTACATCCAGGAAGGCGCCGGCGGTGCGCTGGTCGCCGTCCGCAAGACCGGCGGCGCGGTCATCCTGTGCTCGCTGACGACCATGCTGGGCTAC
>CAINDP010000155.1 GCA_903847405.1 uncultured Myxococcales bacterium
AGGGCCGGACGGCCCGGGTCACCCGCGCCGGGGTTCACGTGGCGGTGCTGGACGAGGGGATCGACCCGCTGATATTCCCGTTCGATTCGCGCTAGCAGGGTGTGGGCAAGGTCAGGGCGGTTCAGTCCAGGGCCACGGCCTTCCGCATCAGGTCCACGCAACGGCAGGAGTAACCCCACTCGTTGTCGTACCACGTGACGATCTTCACCATGCGGCTGTTGGGCATGACCATCGTGCACTTGGAATCGAAGATGGACGAATGGGAGTTGTGGATGATGTCGGTCGAAACCAGGTCGTCATCGCTGTACTCGAGGACGCCCTTCATCGGGCCCTCGGCGGCGGCCTTCACCGCGGCGTTGATTTCCTTGATCATCGCCTTCGGGTCCTGGACCTGGATGCGCTCCAGTTCGCAGACGAAGTCCACCAGGGAGCCGTCCTGCACCGGTGCGCGAACGGCCATGCCGTCCAGCCGGCCGTCCAGCTCGGGGATGATCTTGCCGATGGTCTTGGCGGCGCCGGTCGTCGTCGGGATCAGGTTGACGGCGGCCGAGCGGGCCCGGCGCAGGTCCTCCTTGTGGAACTGGTCCAGGATGCGCTGGTCGTTGGTGTAGGCGTGGATCGTGGTCATGAAGCCGCGGACCAGGCCGAAGTTCTCGTGCAGGACCTTGACCACGGGGGCCAGGCAGTTCGTGGTGCAGGACGCGTTGGACAGGAGCTTGTGCTCCTTCTTGAGGTCCGCGTCGTTGACGCCGCAAACGATGATGGCGTCGACGGAATCCTTCGGCGGGACCGTCAGCAGCACGCGCCGCGCGCCGGCCTTCATGTGCAGTTCGACCTGGTCCCGCTTGCGGAACACGCCCGTGGACTCGACGACGAAGTCCAGGTCGTACTTGGCCCAGGGCAGCTCTTCCAGGTTCTTGTAGGAGATCATGTCGATGGGCTGGCCGTTGACGATGATCTGGTTGTCGTTCGACGTGACGGTTCCGGGGAACTTGCCCTGCGCCGAATCCCACTGGAACAGCTTGGAGTGGAACTTCACGCCCTTGGCGAAGTCCTTCGGGTCGATGATGTCGTTGATGGCCACGACCTCGAACCCGCCCTGCTCGATGGCCGCACGGGCCACCAGGCGCCCGATACGTCCGAAGCCGTTGATCGCGATCCGGATCTTCTTGCTCATCCGATTCCTCCTCGGGTTGGGGAAGGAGCCTGTGGCTCCCAAAACCTGGCGGAATTCTAGCCCAGGGACCGCCCAAGTCAATGACCGGCAGGGGGCCGGATCGCACTTGGGGGGGGCGTCGATCCCCTTCCCACAGCCTTCTGCGGCGCGTCGAAGGGCCCGTACGTCGTTGACAGGGGAGGGCGCTTCGGACGATGATGCACTCCCTTGGCGATGCAGGAGGAAGACATGGTGCTGGAATTGTGGCGTGACGTCGTGATGAAGGCGGTCCTGGAACGCTTTTCGCCGGTGGCCCTGAAGGTCCTGTCGGACGAAAAGGTCCAGGCGCTGTTGACCCAGGCGCTGAACCTGCAGGCGGACATGCGCCAGAACATCGAGTCGCAGGTCAAACTGGTGGCGCGCACGCTGGAACTGGTCACCCGCGACGAACTGTCGTCGCTGCGCGTGGTGGTCAAGAACCTCGAGGCCGAGGTCACCCGGATGCGCGATGAAGTGCTCCGGCGCCAGGCTGCCGCACAGGCTGCTGCACAGGCTGCCGCTGCACCGTCGCCTGCCCCCGCGCCGAAGGCCGCCGCGCCCGCCCCGGCCCCTGCGCCGAAGGCTGCCGCTGCCCCGAAGCCCGCCCGGAAGGCTGCCGCCCCGAAGGTCGTCGCGCCCAAGCCGGTCGCGCCCAAGGCCCCCAGGGCCCCCAGGGCACCGAAGGCCCCGAAGGCGGAGGCCCCGAAGGCCGCTCCCGTGAAGACGCCCCGCCCCCGCGCCAAGGCCTAGTTCCCGCCCTCGCCACTCCGCTGGATTCGTGGACATCGACGTGGACGTGCAGGTGGACGTGGACGTTTACGTCGACGTGGACGTTGACGAGTCCTGGCGCCAGGATCCTTCGTCCACGTCGAGGTCTCCCGATTGATCACATCTGAAATCCTCAAGAACCGCTGAGAACTGGCATCCGCGAACTGCTACAGCCTCGACGACACGTCGTGTTCTTGGCACTTTCTCGAAGAAGAGGAGAATTAATAACCCCGGGTAATACCGGGG
>CAINDP010000156.1 GCA_903847405.1 uncultured Myxococcales bacterium
AAAATGGGGACAGACACCGATTTCCGCGGAAATCGGTGTCTGTCCCCATTTTTTTTCAGTCCGCGTCTTCGCTCTGCTCGGCCTTCGACAGTTCCTCGGCCGCGGCGGTCCAGGCGTCGTACAGCGCGTCCAGGCCGGCCCGGAGGTCCTTGGCCTTCTGCCCGGTGACCCGGGCCTTTTCCACGTCCGCGTACAGGTCCGGCGAAACCAGGGCCTCGTCCACCGTCCGCAACTCGGTTTCCAGGACCTCGATCCGGGCCTCGAAACTGGTCACGCGGTCACGCAACGGCTTGAGGATGCGGTACAGGCGGTTGCGACGCTCGGCCTCCTCGCGCTTGCGGTCCCGGTCCTGGTCGCGCACGGTCGGCGCCAGCGGCGCGGCGTCGTCCTTCCCGGAACCCGGGGACGGCGCGTTCGCCGCGCGGGCCTTGGTCACGTAGTACGAGTAGTTGCCCTCGTAGCGCGTCAGGCGCCCGTCGCGCATTTCGATGATCGCATCGGCCACGGTGTCCATGAACCGCCGGTCGTGGGACGTGAACAGGATGGTCCCCTGGTGGTCCTTCAGGGCGTCTTCCAGGATTTCCCGGGACGCGATGTCCAGGTGGTTCGTCGGCTCGTCCAGGACCAGCAGGCCGAAGGGCTGCAGCAGCATGCGGCACAGCAGCAGGCGGGCCTTTTCGCCGCCGGACAGGCTGGCCACCTTCTTGTCGATGTCGTCCGTGCCGAACAGGAACGCGCCCAGGATCGACCGGACGTGGGGCGCGGTGGCGTAGTCGGCGACCTCCAGCATGTGCTGGTGCGCGGTGCGATCGGCCTTGAGGATTTCGTACTGGTCCTGGGCGAAGTACCCCACGCCCACGCCGTCGGCGAGGTGGCGGCTGCCCTCGTCGGGCTGGGTGATGCCCGCGGCCAGGCGCAGCAGCGTGGACTTGCCCGCGCCGTTGATGCCCACCAGCGCGACACGCTCGCCCCGGTGCAGGCGCAGGTCCATGCCCTGGAAGACCGTCTTCGGGCCGTACCGCTTGGCCACGCCGTCCAGCGCGACGACCAGGTCGGGGCTGCGGGGGGGCTGGGGGAACTGGAAATGCACGCGCCGCACCGCTTCCGGGGGCACCAGGCGCTCCAGCTTGTCCAGCATGTGCTTGCGGGACTGGGCCACCGCCGCCCGGTCCTTGCGGACCTTGTTCGCGGCGATGAAGTCTTCCTGGTCCTTGATGTAGGCCTGCTGCTCCTCGTAGCGCTTCCAGGCCAGTTCGATGGCCTTGGCACGTTCCAGGACGTACCGGTCGTACACGGTCAGGTTCGGGTTGCCGCCGTAGTCGGTCGCGCCGCGGACCGACACCTCGACCACGCGGTCGACGGTGCGGTTCAGGAACTCGCGATCGTGGGCCACCAGCACCACGGCGCCCGGAAAGCCCTTCAGGTACTCCTCGAACCACAGCAGGCCCTCGAGGTCCAGGTGGTTCGTCGGTTCGTCCAGCAGCAGCAGGTCGGGGCGATCCAGCAGCAGGCGCGCCAGTTCCGCGCGCATCAGCAGGCCGCCCGACATCGTGCGCAGGGGCTTGTCGAAATCCTCGGGAGGGAAGCCCAGGCCCGTCAGCACGGACTCGGCCTGCTTGGGCAGAGAGTCGGCCTCGCGGTGGTGCAAGGCGTCCTCGACCGCCGCCAGGCGATGGACCGTGGCCTCGTCCGACCGGCCAGCGTCCAGGTCGGCCAGCAGCGCGGCACGCTGGTCCAGCAGGGGGCCTACGCCCCGGGACTCCCGGACGCAGTACTCGCGGATGCCCATGTCCATCGCACGGCTGGGATGGACCTCCTGGGACAGGTAGCCGATGCGGATGCCCTTCTTGGCTTCGATTCGGCCCGTGTCCGGCGACACTTCGCCGGTCAGGATGCGGAACAGCGTGGTCTTGCCGGTGCCGTTGGGGCCGACCAGGCCGACCCGCTCGCGGTCGCCCACGCGCAGGTTGACGCCTGCGAACAACCGTCGCGACCCGTACGATTTGCTGACATCGACCAGTTCGATCATCGCGGGGAAGGGTAGCGACTAGGCGGAACCGGGTCAACGGGGCGTCCCTCCACTCCTTGTCATCCGTCGGGGCCTGTTGCTATGCTGCCGGCGGCCAGGGCGGGCGGGCGATGGACGGGCTCCCGGAAAAGCATTCGCCTTCGCGGTTGGGGCGCGCGATCCCGCTCCTCCTGCTGGCCGCCTTCGCGGTCCAGGCCACCACCGCGGCCCTCGAGGACTCGGTCACCATCGACGAGTACTTCCACGTCCCCTACGGCGTCCACCTGCTGGACACGGGCGACATCACCCCGGACCTGATGAACCCCCCGCTGGGCAAGGCGCTGCTGGCGCTGCCCCTGGTCCTGTGGCCCGACGCGTTCACGTCGATCCGGGGCGCGCCACCCGGAGGGAAGGCCTGGGCGTTCCACCAGGCGAACCGCGATCGGTACCAGGCCGTGATCCTGGCCTGCCGCGGCATGGTCATCCTGGCGGCCCTGGCCCTGGGCGTGCTGGTGTTCGCCTGGGCGTCCCGGTTGTACGGCAGCCGCGCCGGGACCCTGGCGCTGGTCCTGTTCGCGTTTTCGGCAGACCTCCTGGGCCAGGGCCACCTGGCGACGCTGGACCTCCCGGGGACCCTGTTCTTCACGCTGACGTGCTGGGCGGCCTGGCGCCTGCTGGATCGTCCGGGCTTCCGGGCGGCGACGCTCCTGGGGGTCAGCCTGGGTGTCGCCGTGCTGACCAAGCTGTCCTGCGTCGTACTGATCCCGGTGGTCCTGCTGACGCTGGTCGCCGGGGCGATCCGCGAGCGGCGCGTCGGGCGGTGGCTGGCGTACGCGGCCCTGGCGGGTGGCGTCGCGCTGCTGGTCCTGAACCTGGGCTATGGGTTCGCCGGCACCGGGACGTCCCTGGCGGCGCTCCAGTTGGCCCCGAACGGGCCCCTCGCCGCCCTGGCGCAACGGATCCCCGACCTTCCGCTGCCCGTGCCCGCGGCCCTGATCCAGGGACTGGACCTCGCCACCACCTCCGGCGCCACCAGCGAGCCCACGTACTTCCTCGCGGGGGAGCTGTCGGCAAAAGGATGGTGGTACTACCACCTGGCCGCCTTCGGGCTGAAGACGTCCCTGCCCCTGCTGGTCCTGGGCATCGCGTCCATCGGGCTGGCGTTCCGCCGGCGGGACGGAGGGGGGCGGGCGTTCGGCACGGCCTGCCTGTTCGCGCCGGTCGCCGCCCTGTTCCTGGCCGCCTCCCTGACCGGCGCGCTGCAGATTGGCGTCCGCCACGTGCTGGCCGCCGTGCCCCTGCTGATCATCCCCGCGGCCGGTATCGCGGCGTTCGTGCTGGACCGCGCCCTCGCCGGCGCCGGCCCACCCGCCCGGCGCTGGGTACCGGCGATCCTGGTGGCCGCCCTGCTGACCTGGCACGTCGCCGGCACGGTCGCGGTGGGCCCCCGGTACCTGCAATTCTTCAACGAGATCGCCGGCGGCCCCGAGGGCGGGCACCGGTACCTGGTCGATTCGAACCTGGAGTGCGGCCAGGATCTGATTCGCCTGAAGGACTACCTGGACGAACACGGCATCGCGGAAGTTCCCCTGGCCTACTTCGGCCGCGTGGATCCGGCGATCTACGGCATCCGGGCCGTCCCCCTGGACCGGAACACCCACGGGATCGCCGTGGTGTCGCCGACCTTCGTGGCGGGGCGCCCCTACTTCGGCAACCTGGACGCCCAGCACGGCTGGCTTCCGGCGGGCACCTTCGCGTGGCTTCGGGACCATCCGCCGATCGACCGCGTCGGGGCACTGTTCGTGGTTCGTCTGCCTTGAGGCAGACCCCAGTCAATGACTGGATGTCGCGGCCTCGGGGTTGTCGCGGAGCCCCAACTCTGGCACCCTTCCGTGTGCCTCCCGAGCGCGCAGGCGCAGGCGATGGGTTTCCGCAGGAAACTCTCGCCGCAGCCGAAGCCGACTCGGGACGATCCAGTGCCCCTCCCGAGCGCGCAGGCGCAGGCGATGGGTTTCCGCAGGAAACTCTCGCCGGAGCCGAAGCCGACTCGGGACGATCCAATGAACTCGCATCCGGAGGCTGCATGCCGTTGAAAATCGCACCGTCCATCATCGCCGGGGATCAGTCGGAACTGGGCCGGGAAGTCCGGGAAATCACGGCGGCCGGTGCGGACCTGGTGCACGTCGATGTCATGGATGGCCACTTCGTCCCGAACCTGACGATGGGGCCGGGCATGGTGAAGGCCCTGCGCCCCCACTCCCCCCTGCCCTTCGACTGCCACCTGATGCTGTCGGAACCGGGCCGCTACGTGAAGGCGTTCGCCGACGCGGGCGCCGACCGCATCTCGATCCACGCCGAAATCCAGGGCGCGGCCGACGTGCTGCGGGCGATCCGCTCGCTGCACAAGGTTCCGGGCATCGCGATCAACCCCGAAACTCCCGTCGATCGCATCCTGAAGTTCTTCCCCCTCGTGGACTTCGTGGTCGTGATGACGGTGCACCCCGGTTTCTATGGGCAGACGCTCATTGCCGAGGCGCTTGACAAGGTACCCGTGTTGAAGCATCATCTCCGGGCTTTTGGACGGGACGTGGCCATCCTCGTGGATGGCGGCGTGACCGTCGCGAACGCGGCTGATGTTTCCGCCGCCGGCGCCGACGAGGTGGTGGCGGGCGCGGCCGTGTTCAAGGCACCCGATTACCGGCTGGCCATCGAGGCTCTCCGGAAGGCGGGTGCCGGATCCTGAAAAATCGGGGCGTAGCGCAGCCTGGTAGCGCACATGGTTCGGGACCATGGAGTCGCTGGTTCAAATCCAGTCGCCCCGACTGATCGGAAACCTCTGATGAACGCGTTGCTCCGCAGCGTCGGTGTGCTGGCGGCCTTTCTCCTGGTCGCCTGCGCGCCGGATCGTTCCTCCGGACCGGACGCGGAACGCCACACTGCAACCTACCTCGAAACCGGCAAATGGGTCGCGGACTCCCTCGACGCGGGGGCCGGGGACACCACGGACTGGAAGGTCCTGGTCCTCGAGGACACGGGCTTCCTGACGCTGGAAGCCGTCCTGGACGATCCGCGGGCGAACGTCACGATCGAGGCGTTCGACCGGTTCGGCAAGCCCATGGCCCGGGCCACGCACCGCGACGGCGACGGGCCGCAGGTGAAACTGACCACCGACGTCGGCATCGGGAAGGTGTTCGCGCGGATCAGCGCGGGCAAGGGCACGAAGACCGGCTACACCATCAAGGCTTCGGTCCGCTGACGACGCGCCCTGGCGCCGGCGGCCCTCCCCCTTCAGACAGCATCACCCTTCGTCGTCGTGCCCCTCGGGAACGCCGCCGGTGCGTGCGTGGAACCGCTGGAATTCGCGTGTGTACTGGAAGGTCTTCAGATCCTGGATCCGCTCGACGTACAGCACCCCGTCCAGGTGGTCCGCCTCGTGCTGGATCGCGGCCGCCGGGAATCCCTCGAACTCCTGTTCGTGTTCGGTCCCGTCGGGGGCCGTCCACGCCACGTGAACCTGCCGGGGCCGCTGGACCTCGCCGATCATGTCGGGGATCGACAGGCAGCCTTCCCAGTTGTCCATCGTTTCGTCGGTCAGCGGCGTGACCACGGGGTTGATCATCGCCATGCGCGGGATGGCCGGATCGTCCGGATCCCGCAGGCCCGGCGGGACCTCCAGCACCAGCAGGCGCAGCGGGACGTGCACCTGGGGCGCGGCCAGTCCGATGCCCTCGTACTCGTCCATCGTGTCGAACATGTCGGCGAGGATCTGCTTCAGCACGCCCGAGGCGATTTCCCGGGCGGTGACTTCCCGGGCACGCTGCCGCAGGACGGGATGCCCCATGCGAGCCACTTTCAGGATCATCATGAACCTCCTGGATCGACCGGGTCACGAGCCTTTGTACCGGGTCCATCGTCGCATGAAGCCGAGGGGGACGACAAGCCGCGCGGCCCGGTCCCGTGCGCCCTCGCGGCCGTGGCGCCTTGACACCGGCAGATCGCGGTTGCTACAGTCCCGTGCGACTTGATGGCGCCCAGGAAGGCCGAACCCGCGAGTCCACGTCGTCGCGAATTCCGGCCGCCGGTCGCCTTCCCCGTTCCCGCATCGCGGAGGCCACGAACATGCCGGCGCCCAAGGCTGCGACGACCCGCTCAATCAAGGCATCGACGGACAATGGTCCGGGGTTCGTCAGCGTCCACAAGTCGCTGTACCCGAACGACGTGCTGTTCGGCACGGCCTTCGCCTTCCTGGACCGGTGCTACGTGCATCTGGACGTCGAGGCCGCCGACCGGATCCGCATCGAACTGACGCCCCGCCCCGGTTCCCCGTTGTCGGGCGCCGAACTGGCGGGCGAGTTCAAGAACGAACTGGTCAACCAGGCCCTGCGCTTCAAGCTGGCGAAGCAGACGGAAAAGGTCCGCACGATGATCGTGGGCCGGGCCATCGGCGAGGCTCAGCCGTTCGACGCCGCACCCGACCGCGGGCCCGCCGGGCACCAGGTCCCCGACCTGCCCCCCGAGGTGGCTCGTCTGCTGGCCGAGGAGGACGACGGCCTGGACTTCCTGGACGACCCGCTGGGCATCGCGGTCCCCTGGGAGGAAAAGTACGGCAAGAAGAAGGACGGCGAGGGCAAGGCCGACAAGGAGCCCGGGGGCAACTCGTGAAGACCATCCGCTTCCATAAGAAAGTCTATCCGCGGGCCGCCGTGAAGTCCGCCGTCGACACCTACCGCGCCGTGGCCCAGGTGGCGCTGCGCGTCGAGGGCGACTACGCCGTGGTCGAGGTCGAAGCCGGGTCGCCCGAGGACACCGCCGAGGTGGCCGGCGAACTGCAGAACTGGGCCCTGGGCCAGGCCATCGTCCAGCGAGGCGAAGGATGAGCACGAAGACCGGGGCCGAGGCCCCTGCTGCCGCGAAGAATCCCAAGGTGCAACGCAATCTGTTCCGCTGGCGCAAGGTGGGCGCGCGCCACGTCGTGACCAACGACCACGGGGCCCACGCCTTCCTGGACGACGCGCAACTGGACCAACTGATCGCCGGGCGCGTCAAGGCCGGCACGCCGCTGTACGACGAGATGCGGCAGAAGGGCTTCCTGCTGGAGGATTCCGACATCCAGCGCGTGGCGGAAGCCTACGACCGCAAGGTGTCCTTCGTTTACCGGGGGCCGGTCCTGCACATCCTGGTGGTGACGCTGCGGTGCAACGAGGTGTGCTCGTATTGCCACGCCAGCCGCCAGAACATGTCGGAGACGGAAACCGACATGTCCATTCCCACGGCGGAAAAGTGCGTGGACATGGCGCTGCGGTCGCCGTCGGACACCATGACGATCGAGTTCCAGGGCGGCGAGCCGCTGGCGAACTTCGAGGTCGTGCAGCACGTGGTCCAGTACGGGTCGGCGCAGGCGCAGGCCCGCGGCAAGCGCGTCATGTTCAGCCTGGTGTCGAACCTGGCCCTGATGGACGACGCCAAGCTGGAGTGGCTGGTCGCCAACCGCGTCCAGATCTCGACGTCGCTGGACGGCCCCAAGGATCTGCACGACAAGAACCGCAAGCTGGCGGGCAGCAGCGCGTACGATCGCACCGTGTTCTGGATGAAGCGCATCAACCAGGCCTACGAGGCCGCGGGCCTGGACCAGCAGCTGTACCATGTGGAAGCCCTGGCGACGATCACCCGCGAGCACCTGTCCCGTGCGAAGGATCTGGTGGACGAGTACGTCAAGAACGGGTGCCGGGCGATCTTCCTGCGGCCCCTGAACCCCTTCGGGTTCGCCAAGAAGGCCGGCGACAAGGGCAGCTACACGGCCGCCGAGTTCCTGGCGTTCTACAACGAGGCCCTGGACTACGTGCTGGCGCAGAACCGCGCCGGCGTGGAAATCCTGGAGCGCCTGGGCGCCATCTTCCTGACCAAGATCCTCACGCCCGACGACCCGAACTACCTGGACATCCGCAGCCCCTGCGGCGCGGGCATCGGCCAGATCGCTTACAACCACGACGGCTCCGTCTTCACCTGCGACGAGGGCCGCATGGTGTTCCAGATGGGCGACGAAGTGTTCCGCATCGGGTCGGTGCAGGACCTGACGCTGCGGGACGTCGTGACGTCGGAGACGGTCAAGTCGATGGCGATGGCCAGTTGCCTGGACGGCCTGCCGGGGTGCTCGGCCTGCGCGTACAAGCCGTTCTGCGGGACGTGCCCGGTGTTCAACTATACCGAGCAGGGGAACATCTTCCCCCAGAACTCGACGAACTCCCGGTGCGCGATCTACATGGGGATCCAGGACCGCCTGTTCCGGGAGCTGCAGTCCGAGGACCCCTCGGTCGCGGACATCTTCCGGCGCTGGGTGATCGTGAAGGATCGGCCCGAGTACATGCACGACGGCCGGCACCTGGGACCGTCCTGAACCGGGGGGGCGCCATGGTCCCCGTCACCGGCACCGTGCCCCGCGAACCGCCCGTCCGGGCGGTCCTCAAGCTGACCTACGCCTGCAACCAGCGATGCGCCTTCTGCCGGGTGGACGAGTGCCGCGGGACCGTCGATGACGTGCCGGCCGAAACGGTGGTGCGGAAGGCGCTGGCGGCACGGGCCCTGGGCGTGGACATGATCCTGTTCAGCGGCGGCGAGCCCACGCTGCGATCCGACCTGCCCCGGCTCGCGGCGGCGATGGGCGCGATCGGGATGTCCTGGGGATTGATCACGAACGGCCGGCGCCTGGCCCACGAGGCGTTCCGGGAGGTGCTGCTGGGCCTGGGGCTGACGTACGTCCACACGTCGCTGCACGGGGCCACGGCGGCGACGCACGACGACCTGGTGGAGTGCGCGGCGTTCGACGAGGTGCTGGCCGCGCTGCGGGGGTTGCAGGGCCGCGGGGTCGAACTGCACGTCAACACCGTCGTAACACGATCGAACGTCGGGGAGATCGCGGCCATCGGCGACCTGCTGGCGGGCATCGGTCCGATGACCCACAAGGTCTGCCTGGCCGAGCCCCGGGGGCGCTTCCTGGAACGGGCGGAGGCCCTGTGGGTGGCGCCGGAGGAGGCGGGGCGGGCCGCGGAGGACGCGGTGCGGAAGGGCCGCGAACGCGACGGCCTGAACGTGGTGGTCGAAGGCTTCCCCCTGTGCCAGGTGCCGTCGGCGCGTGATTCCGTATCCGGGCTGCACGGGCACAACATCCGCTACATCAGCGAGGGGTTCGAGGACGGCTTCTTCCCGGCCGACGCGGGGGAACGGACGTTCCCGGCCCTTTGCGAAGGGTGCTCGGCGCGCGGCGACTGCCCGGGCGTTTACGTGGGGTACGCGGAACGCTGCGGGACCACGGGGCTGAAGGCGTTCGAGGCAGACGGGAACGGCTGACGGACGCATCGGAAAATGGGGACAGACACCGATTTCCCGAGAAAATGGGGACAGACACCGATTTTCCGGGCCGGATAGCGTCAGCGCTGCGGCGGGACCTGCGGGACGTCGTCCCCGGTGGGCTCGGGCATCGGCAACCCGCCGGCCAACGGCAGATCCTGCTCGGCCGTGACTTCGGGCGGGACGTCGGCCTCCGTGGGCTCGGGCAGCGGCATGCCTCCCGCCAGGGGCAGATCCTCCGACACCTCGGTTCCCGGGTCCTGTGTCACATCCTCGGGCACGTCCAGGGGAGGGAGCCCGTCGCTGAACGAACCGGGGTCGTTCGGCAGCGGAACATCGGGGATGTCCAGCGGAGCGACCCCGCCCAGTTCCGGGAACCCCGGGTCCGGGGACACGGCGTCCGGCAATTCCGAGTCCGTCACTTCGCCGTAGGGCACGTCCAGCGGCACCTTTCCGTCGGTGGCCCCGGACACCGGCAGGCAACCCGGACCTGCCAGGAACAGTGCGCCGCCCCCGACCACCGCAGCCTTCCGGCCCTGGTACAGCAGTTCCAGCAACGACGGGTACCTGCGGGACTTCTTCACGGGGTTGCCTCCTCCAGTGTCATGCCGTGGCGGGACGCCACCGTCCGGGCCGTCGCGTTGCGATAGAACCGATCCAGGAAGGCGCGATTGCCTTCGTCGTACAGTCGTGTCGCCGCCCGATCCACCGCGCCGATCATCGCACGCTCCAGGCGGCAGATCCGGGTCGAGGGCGCGGCGTCCCACCCCCCGCTGGGCTCGCGCACGCAGGGCGCCCAGAAGCGGCAGCGCGCCGCGTCGGGGCACCGGGCGCACCGCGGCGGAGTCCGGGTCTTGGCCGTCAGGAAGCGCGCCCTGGCCGCCCCGTCGAACCCGTCGAAGACCGTGCCGATGATCGCCCCCGAGCCGTCGTCCTGGCCCACCATGCGGTCGCACGGGTAGATCCGGCCGCTGGGGGCCACGGTCCACTCGCGATCGCCACAGGCGCAACGGGGCATGTGCGCCGCACCGGCCAGCACGGCCCGGGCCACCACGCCCGCGAACGGGGTCACCCCCAGGGGCGCCCCGGCGCGGAACGAGTCCGCCCAGATCCCGGCCGCGCGCGCCAGTCCGCGACGCAGGCGCCGAAGGTCTTCCGTGGACCAGTCCGCGTGCCAGTCCAGGGCCAGGTGGATCGCCCGGACGCCCAGCGAGGCTGCGTGGGCCACCGCGTCGCCCGCCCGATCGGCCGTCGCCGGCGTCACCACCGCAATCACGTTCAGGCCGGGAATGGCCTGCGCCGCTGCCCGGACGTTCCGGACCACCCGGTCGTGGGATGACCGGCCCCCGACACCGGGCCGCATCGCATCCTGCACGTCCGCGGGCCCGTCCAGGCTGACCGCGACGGCGAACCGTTCGTCCCGCAGGAAGGCCAGGCGGTCGCCCGCCAGCAGCGTCCCGTTCGTGGTCACCCGGAATGCCACGGGCCGTCCCGTGCGCGCCGACGCCGCCCGGGCCAGACGCACGCCCTCCCGCAGGGAGTCGAAGCGCAGCAGGGGCTCGCCGCCGAAGAACGCGATGCCCACGGGGCCCGAACCGTCCGCGAAGGCCAGGTCAATGGCCCGGGACAGGACGTCCGGGGACATGTCCCGGCGCAGGTGACGCCCGTTGTAACAGTACGTGCACCGCAGGTTGCAGGCGTGGGTCAGGAACAGTTCCACCGGGGCGCCTCGCGCGTTCCGAGACAAGGATGCGGGATTGCCCCCCCGGAAAGCAAGGCGGGGCGGGGTGGAAACGCGGGGGCGTCCACGTCGACGTCCACGTCCACCTGCACGTCCACGTCGAGGTCCACGGGAAAACCGGTGTCTGTCCCCATTTCCCGGAGAAATCGGTGTCTGTCCCCATTTCTAGGGGGTCTGGACGGCGAAGGAGTCCTGGGACACGACGGCGCACTGGAGGTTGACGTCGGAGTAGGCGAAGTCGTCGTTGTAGTCGAAGGGCTTGCCGCCGGCGCCCAGGCGGTAGGCCGACAGTTCCAGTTCGATCGTTTTCGGGCCGAAGCGCTGGGGCGACGAGTCGTCGGCGGCCGTGGGCTGGGGGTTGGCCAGGACCGGCCGGGCCCTGGCGTCGTCGGGCAGCACCGGCAGGTCCACGCGCGTCCGGTCGGACGGCACGAAGAACTCCCACAGGCAGTGGGATCGCGGTCCGCCCAGGGTTCCCTTCCCCCCCGTGTCGTCGTTCGTGACCAGGGTGTTCAGCGGCGCGGCCGTCAGGTAGTTGGCCCGCAGCACGTACAGGTCCGGGGTCGCCGGGTCGGCCACCGGCAGCCATTCGACGGTCCCCGCGAACACGTCGTCCGACACCGCGTCCAGCGGCTTCCGCGGCGCCACGGGCCGGGGCACCGTGATGTGCGGAGCCTCCAGCCAACTGGCCGGTTGCGTGAAGTCCACCGGCACGCCCGGCTGGGCCAGGGGAAACACCGGCGTCGAGATCCCGGGCGGATCGCCGCCGAAGTAGGTCGCACGGCCGGCCAGCGCGACGCCCATGGGCTTCAGCGTGATGCCCAGCCGCTTGATCGCCGGGTCGTCGTTGGACGGGAAGCGCACGCGCACCGGGTTTTCGAACCCGGCCCGGTTGAACGATCCGTCCACCGTCACCCAGATGAATCCCTCGCCCCCGGTGTCGATCACCGGCATCACCAGCACGTTCGGAAACGGCGCGCCGGTCTGCCAGTCCGTCGGCGGGCTGCCCACGTTGATGTCCAGGGTCGGCGCACTGTCGGACAGCAGGTCGATGTCCATCGGCAGGCTCTGGATCACGGTGTCCTGCCCGCCCTGGACCTGGATCCGGGTGATGGCCATGGACCGGGGCTTGAAGACCAGCTTGTAGGGGTCCGTCAGCGCATCGGCCACGTGGGCGGCCGTCCCGCCCAGGGCGAACAGCAGGTACTGTCCCTCGGGAATGTTCTGGAATTCGAAACGCGGCGGCAGGGCGCAGGTCGCGTCCGCCTTGTCGCTCATCTCGCAGACGGCCATGTTCGCCGGGATGGGCAGGATGTCGCCACCTGCGGCACCGTCGGCGGGCGGGGGCTCCAGGACGCTCCCCATGCTCATGGAGGACAGCGGCACGTCCTTGATCGACAGTTGCACCAGCGCCAGGGGCAGTTCGGGATTCGCGTTGTCCGACGGGGGAAACACCTGGTCGAAGACCCGGCCACCGGGATAGCGGGGAAACCCGGTTTCGCCCAGGAACCCACTGACGGTTCCGTGGATGGATCCCACCCGGGCCGCGTCCCGGGGAAGCACGGGATCCAGCGGGGACATCAGCACCGCCACGTAGGCCGCGTTCACGCCGATGTAGGTCGTGAACCGGTACCCGTCGGCGCCCACGGTCACGTCCGTCGGACCGGCCAGTTCCGCCACGTCCTGGCCCGCGACGTAGTCGACGTATCCCTCGGGCCCGGTGACCTTCGACGGCCACCACCCCAGACGATCGCGGACCGCCACCGTAGCCCCTTCGAAGGGCTTGGGAGTCCCCGCGGTGGCGTTCGACAGGGCGTAGACCCGCAGCCGATCCACCATCGGGCCCGCCCCCTTGTGGGGCGTGGTGTTCACCCCGGGGACGATCGGGTCCGCGAACGACAGCGACACCGCGTCGCTGGCCGTCAGGATCGGATCTGCCGGATCGGTGTAGGTTGCCGTGACCTGGGCCTGCACCCGCAGGGTCGTGCAGGGCCGCACCACGTAGGTGCCGTCCGCCCGGGCATCCACCGGCTGGAGGGCGGCGCCCTCCCACTGGAACTTCACGATTCGGTTCGCGAGGGGCTCGCCCCGGCTGTTCTTGAGGTGGGCAACGACCTCGGCGCATTGCCGGCTGGATTCGTCCCGGAACACCGGGCTGGCGGTCAACGTCAAGCGAGGCCTGGAGCCGGGATCGGGATCCGTGCCATCCGGAATGCCGTCACCGTCGGTGTCCACCCTGGCCGGGTCGGTGCCGAAGGCCGCCTCCTGGCGGTCCGTCAGCCCGTCGCCGTCGCTGTCCTTCCCCGGCGTGCGGCCGCAGGACGTCCCCAGGGCGGCCAGGACGACCACCAGCAGGACCACGGGCCCCGGTTTCGTCCCGTCCAAGCGTTCGACTCCGATTGCTTTCATCTTCTGCACCGATCGACCCGGACTCAGAACCGGACCTTCGCGGACAGCGACCCGGCCAGGTACCAGCCCTCGCCGCCGACCGACGGGTAGCCCGGATTTTCGGCATCCAGGGTCTTCTTCGCGTCTTCGCTGCCGACCATGGCGCCGCCCGCCATCGCAACGTCCACGGTGATGGCCGGGCCGCCGACGCCCTCGGCGTCGAACCCCAGCCCCACGCTGCCGACATACCGATCGCCATCCAGCAGGTTCATGACACCCGTCTGGGCCGGCACCGGCGACTGCACCCAGGCGAACCCCGCCCGGAGGGCCAGCGCCTTCAGCGGCTTGAACTCGCCGCCCACCCGGACCGCCCACGTATCGTGGAACCCCGGATCGGGCACGCCCGTTTCCTTGAGGACCTGCCCCTCGGACGTCGAAGAATACAGAATCACGTCCGGCGAGGATGCCCGGAACCGGTGGTACAGCGAGTACGTGACGTCCCCGGTGACCAGGAAGCGCGCCGTCTGGTAGGCGGCTCCCAGGGCGATCTGGTGCGGCGTCGAGTAGTCCACCGCGGTCACCTTCAGGCGCACCGGGGCGATCTTGTCCGACAGGACCGCGCTGACGGGGATCGACAGGTCCAGGCGGTTTTCCCCGCGCCACGTCACGCCCACGGTCAGTCCCGGGATGGGCTCGACCAGGAGGCCGACGTTCGGGGACAGGCGCGTGCCGACGTCCACCTCGGTCAGGTTCTGGTTGCCGCCATCCATGAAATCCACGTTGACGCGGCCCGTGACCGAGGGGATGAACGAAAAGCCCGCGCCCACCATCAGCCACTTCCAGCGGCCGGCGGCGGCGACGTTCAGGACCAACCGCCGGTTGCGGTCCTCCAGCATCGGGAAGTACGGCTCCTGGAGCGGCCGCTCGCGCACCGCAAACAGCGTCGGGCCGGGGACGGACACCGACGCACCCAGGAACAGCACGCGTTCGAGGCCCTTGCCCAGCGGGATCGGCGAGGCGATGCCGATGTCGGCCGCACCACGGACGACGTTGTTCCGCTTGGCGGTCGTGCGGACCAGCAGGCCCGAAGCCGTGTCGAGGGTCGAGTACTTCGCGGTCAGGAAGGTCTTGTACGTCATGGCGCCCAGGCCCAGTTCGAAGCCCTTCAGCATCCCCAGGCCGGCGGGGTTGTAGTACGTGGCGTCGTAGGACGCGGCCGCCGCGGTCATGGCGCCGCCCAGGGCCATGCCCTTGGCCGTGTAGCCGAAGGTGTCGAGGGGGTTCGCGACGGCCGTGCCGCCCGCACCCAGAGCCATCGACAGCGCCAACAGCACCGCCCCGAAACGACGCATCCTGGACCTCCGCACCCGGGGAGCGGCCGGATGATACCACAACACCCCCGGGCCTCCGCCCGGGCGGGCAGGCGCAGACGACGTGTTTCCGTGGGAAATCCCTGCGGGAGCCGGAGTGGTCCTGTCCGATACTCGCTGGACAACCGTGCGCGCGGTTCAGGTATACTACCCGCCGTCCTTCGCGAAGGTGCCCCATGTCGTTGCGTACCCTGTCGGTCACCCTGCCCGCCCTGGCCTTCCTGGTCATGACCGGTTGCGAAGGCGGCCAGGTGGCCGGCCCGGGTGGCTCGATCGACACGATCATCGAACCGTCCGAAACGCGCGCAGGACAGCCCGTGACGGTGCGGTGCGAGGTCCGGAACGATCGCGGGGAGGTCGTCGAGTGGGCCGCCCAGGTGACGATCGAGCCGGCGGCCGGCGTCACGATGGACGGCACCACGGCGACCGCCACGGTGGCCGGGTCGGTTTCGTTCGCCTGCCACGCGGACGATGTGCGCGTATCCGACGATTCGCCGGCGACCCTGCTGGTGACCCCCGCGGACCCCGCCAGCACCGTGGTCACGCTGGACCCGTCGACGGTCCCGGCCGGCACGCCCTCCGTCGCGACCTGCGGCGTGTTCGATGCTTACGGCAACGCCATCGCCGACGCGAAGACCACCATCGACCCGCTGGACGGCCTGACCATCGACGACGCGAACGTCAGCGCCGCGAAGGTCGGGACCTACAACGTCGGCTGTTCGGCGACGGGCTTCGAGGTCACCAAGACCACGGCCCCGCTGACCGTGACCCCTGCCGATCCCAAGCGGCTGGTCGTCACCGGCGACCCCGACCGGGAGGTCTATTCCGTCGGGCAGACCGTGCTGGTCGGCTGGAGGGTCTACGACGCGTTCGAAAACGAGATCAAGGGCCTCCCCGCGACCGTCACGCCCCCCGCGGATCCGGGCATGTCGCCCCAGGGCAACAACCGCTTCAAGTTCATCGCGGAAGGGCACTACCGGGTCCACGTGGCCCTGGACGCCCCCTGGGAAACCGTCGAGAACTCGCGGATGTTCGTCTGCGACGACGGCCCGCCCACCATCGAGGACCTGTTCCCGCCCCGGGGCTACACCCAGGCCGGCGACCCGGCGCTGATCGTGTCGGGCCGTCTGAACGACGCCGCCGGATCGCTGGGAACCGTCACGGTCAACGGCGAACCCGCGACCATGGCCCCGGACGGCTCCTTCACCTACCCGACGACCGGCCTCCACGGCCTGAACGTCCTGGTCATCGTCGCCGACGACGGCTATGGTCACCAGACCCGCACGACGCGCGGCTGGTACTACTCGACCGGGTGGTTCAAGGTCGATGACACGACCACGCTGGACAACGCGATCCTGCCCGAGTCGGTCCTGCTGAACCTGGGCCAGAACTTCCTGGACGACGGCGACCACGATCCCGCGCACCCGAACGATCTGGCGACCCTGGTGGAAATCGTGCTGGGCAGCGCCATCCAGCCCCTGTTGGCGAACCTCCCGCCCTTCAGCTTCCCGCTGCCGAACGTCATCGACGTCAAGATCGCGGGCGTCGGCCTGGAGGGCGACCTGGAAGTGGTCGTCACGGTCAAGGACGTGACGCTGGGCAAGCCGACGGTCGCGATGGACCTGATGGACGGCGGCGTGTCGGCCTCCCTGGGCTTCCAGCCCGTGTCCCTGGGCCTGGAACTGCAGTTCATCGTCCACGCCCGTGCGACCGGCTTCGGCCAGACCATCCCGCTGCTGGACCCGTCCACGTCGTCCTCGGGCAGCCTGTCGGTCGGCACCCTGGGCGTCACGGTGGCGTTGAACATCGTCAAGCCCCTGGGCGGGGATCTCAGCGTCACCGGCCGGGACTTCCAACTGGTGCTGACGGACGTCGCGATCAGCCCCATCGAAACCCTGAAGATCCACCTGGGCAAGATCCCCAACACCGCCATCGATCTGGGCGAGGTGGACCTGACGTGGCTGGTGGGCGGCATCAACGACCTGCTGGCCCAGTACGTCGTGAATCCCCTGATCAACCTGATCACCCAGCCGCTGATCGACCTGCTGGAGCCGCTGGTCGTCAACCTCATCGGCGACCTGTTCAAGCAGGTCTTCGATCTGCTGAACATCCGCCAGACGATCCCGCTGCCGGACCTGCTGGGCACCGGCAAGTCCGTGGACCTGGGCCTGGGCCTGGGCATTTCGTCCGTGCTGTTCACCGAGGACGCGGGCCGCGTGGGCCTGGACCTGGGCTTCGCCACGACGAAGGGCGTCACGCGGGAGCCGCCCCTGGGCTCGATCCTGCGGGACGCTTGCGACCAGACCGAAACGAACCCGATCCAGTTCGTCTTCCCGGCCGAGCCCTCCGTCCAGGTGGGCCTGGCCCACGACGCCATCAACGAACTGCTGTTCATGGTGTGGTGGTCCGGGATGCTGCAGGGCAGTTTCGACGCGTCGTCGCTGCTGGGGGGCGGGGGCGCGCTGCCGGTCGAGAACCTGATCATCAAGCCGACGCTGTGGCTGCCGCCGATCATCAACGACTGCCGCGACAACGCCCAGCGCATCGAGATCGGCGACGTCTTCCTCGATATCCAGATGGACCTGCTGGGCAATTCCCAGTGGCTGGAAGTGTGGCTGCAGTTGTCGGCCGAGGTCGAGATCACCGCGACCGGCGACCAGGTGGGCATCAAGATCGGCAAGATCCAGACGATGGAATACGAACTGTATGACGTGGGCGGCGGGCTGGCCGACCTGCTGGACATGCTGGGCGGCTTCCTGCCGGACCTCCTCAAGGGCATCGAGGGACAGTCGTTTGAGTTCCCGATCCCGGGCATCCCGCTGGACGGCCTCCTGCCCGGGATCCCGGCCGGCACCACGCTGCAACTGGGCGACCTGGCGGCGGGCGTGGACCAGGGCGTCATCCGCATCGGCGGCAACCTCAAGTAGACCCCGGCCTCACGTCGCCCCCCGCTTCGACGCCTGCTCCGATTCCAGGAACGACCTGCGCAGTTCGGCCAGGGCTCGCCGTTCGATCCGCACGATCGTTGCTGCGCTGATCCCCAGGACCACGCCGGATTCCCGGCAGGAAAGCCCCTCCTGGTAGCGAAGGCGCAGCACCTCCTGCTCGATGCCGCACGGCGCGGACAGGGAGTTCGCGAGGTGTCGCCGGAACCGCGCCAGCAGCACGCGCGATTCCGGTGATCGGGACTCGACGTGATTGCGGTCCCAGGGCTCCCGGCCCGACTGCGAGTCGAAGGCCGGGGCCTCGCGGTTGCGCCGGGCCAGCGTCCGCACGTGGTCCATGCAGGCCCCGCTGGCCCGACATGCCCCGAACCAGCCCAGGCTGGCCCCGCGTCCCGGCTCGTAGCGGGCGGCCGCCTCCAGCAGTCCCACGGCGGCCTCCTGGGCCAGGTCCTCCCGGTCCGCCGCGTTCCACACGCGGGACCGGTACTGGTTCACGATGCGCCGGACCAGGGGCAGCAGGCTGGATACCGGGGTCATGGCGGGCCTCCTCGCGCAACCGATATCCGTCGTCTTTTCAAGGGTCGTGCCACGGCGTGTCGATCGGAGCCTGGACCCGCGTGCCGCGCCCCGCATGGACCTGCGGCCTTTCGCTCCCCATTCCCGGGCGCCCGTTCGAACCGCACCTGGGGTTTCAACTGCCCCGGGTGGGGTCGGCAGTCCCTTCATTGAGGCACCCGATTGAAAAGATTGTGTGAAGGATTTGAAACCCGAACCAGGAAAGCCCTAGAATCCCCCCAACGCCGGCCGGAAGGCCCTTCAAAACGAGGAAGCTTTGCGTACGAACATTCAGACGCGGCCCATGTTCATCCTTGTCCTGATGATCCTGCCCCTCCTGGGCGCCGTCGCCGCCTGCGCGGGCGGCGGGGTCGCGTCTACCGACACGCTTCCCTCCGACACGCAACTGGACGTCCTGACCGGCGACGTCGCCGCCGACACCGCGGTGGACCCGGACCTGGGCCCGATCCCGGACGGCTACCTCTGCCGGCCCGGCGTGGGCAAGTGCCTCGGATCGAATTTCATGCTGTGCAAGAACGACGGCTCGGACTGGACCGTCACGGCCTGCACCGACGGCGCCGAATGCACCGTCGAAGGATGCAAGACAACGGGCAACTGCACGGCCAACGAAGCGTCCTGCGACGACCTGGGCCGCCTGATCGTGTGCATCGCGGACGGCACGGGCTACGGCACGCCGACCGAATGCCTGGAGGGCTACTCCTGCCACGCCGGCAAGTGCGTCGCCTCGATCTGCACCCCCGGCCAGACCGATTGCACGCAGACGGACCTCCTGACCTGCCAGGGCGACCCGCCTGCGTGGGTCGAAACTCCTTGCAGCGACGAACGGATCTGCTTCAAGGGCGCCTGCGTCGAATGCTTCACCGACGAGCAGTGCATGGCCCCCCGGACGTGCCTCGACGGCAGTTGCGTGATCGCCCCCCTCGAAGTGGTCACCCACGAACTGCCCGACGGCGCGAAGGACGCTCCCTACACCTCCAAGGTCGAGGCGAAGGGCGGGACGCCCCCTTACGCATGGACCGTGACCGCCGGCGCACTGCCCGACGGCATCGAGCTGGCCACCGCGACCGGCGGCCTGTCCGGCAAGCCCACCAAGGGCGGCACGTCGACCTTCACGGCGACCGTGACCGACCAGGACGGGGCAACCGCTTCCAAGGAACTGGAAATCTTCGTCCAGGCCAGTTCAAACCTGCTGATCACGTCCAAGTCGCCCCTGCCCCAGGGTGAGGAAGGCACGCCGTATTCGTTCCAGTTCGTGGCGACCGGCGGCACCCAGCCCTACGGCTGGATGATCATCAGCGGCGGGCTCCCGAAGGGCCTGGGCCTCGACTCGAACGGCCTCCTCGCCGGAACGCCCGAAGCCCACGGCGATTTCGAATTCGCAGTGCGCGTGGTGGACGTCGGCGACCCGATCGGCTCCAACACCAAGACCTTCAAGTTCAACCTGAAGATCGCCCCGCTGGTGATCTACGGTGAGACCGAAATCAACCTGTTCCTCACCAAGGCCATCATCCTGCCGCTGATCACCGTGGTTTCGGGCATTCCGATCCCCTACAACACCCAGTTGCTGGCCAAGGGCGGCGTGAAGCCCTACCTGTGGACCGAGCAGGAGATGCCGTCGCTGCTGAAGACCTTCATCCCGAAGGCGGGCATTCCCGAGGGCTTGACCCTGTCCGATGACGGGAAGCTGTCGGGCTCGGTGACGGACACGTCGCTGGTGTTCGAGCTGAAGGTGCCGTTCGTCAACTACACGCTGACCGGCTTCTTCTTCATGGCGCAGGTCACCGATGCCCAGGAGCCGCCGGCCAGCGCCAGCGCGATCTTCCTGATCCCGACCATCCCCGTGAACCTGGGCCTGTAGGGCGCGGTTCGTTCCCCCTCTGCATCACATCATCGACATCCTGAGTCAGATCGTCAGTTGGACTGGAAGCGGGACGCGCCGATGGCCCGTTGCACCAGGGTCCGCACCATCTCGGGGAAGGGGATCCCGGCGACCGCCGCGGCCTTCGGGAACAGCGACGTCTGGGTCATGCCCGGGATGGTGTTCGTTTCCAGGACCCAGGCGCCCCCGTCGTCCACGATGACGTCGGTGCGCGAGAATCCCGACAGGGCGAGGGCCCGGTGGGCTGCCACGCCCAGGCGCTGGATCTCGGCAGCCAGATCGCCGGGAATCGGCGCCGGGCAGATCTCCTCGGACAACGTCGGGTCGTACTTGGAGGCCAGATCGAAGAACTCGTGGCTCTTGACCACGATCTCGATGACCGGCAGGGCCCTCGGTTCGCCGGACGTCGGGTCCTCCAGGACCGGAACGCTGAATTCCCGTCCCGAGCGATAGGCTTCGATGATCACGCGGCCATCCCGACCGGCACAGGACCCTACGGCCGACTCCACCTCCGAGGACTCCCGTACGATGGCCACGCCGTAGGACGAGCCCTCGCGGGAGGCCTTGACGACGAAGGGCAGGCCGATCCGCGACACGACGTCCCGGACCCAGCCCGGCGCGACCCGGTCCGCCGCGTGCAGCAGGACCGCGTCGGGCGTCGGGATTCCGGAGGCCCGGTAGACCGACTTGCTGAACCACTTGTCCAGGGCAACCGCCGAACCGATCACGTCGGCGCCGATGTGCGGCACATGCAGCCAATCGCACAGCGCCTGCACCCGACCGTCCTCGCCGGACAGCCCATGCATGGCGATGAAGGCGCATACGGGCCGGCACGTCTCCAGGTGGGCCACGGCCTGGGACAGGGTCACGGGGCCGTCGGAGCGCGTCGGGTCGTCAACGGGCGGGAAGGCGAAGCGGCCGTCCCGGGTCACCAGCACCGGCAGCGGCACGAAGCCTGCGGCGGGCAGGGCCCGGACAACGGCGGTGCCGGATCGCAACGAGATATCGTGCTCGCGGGACGCGCCGCCCAGGAAGACGGCGACGACGGGAAGCGGGGCGGCGGGGTCGGACATCGCGAACCTCCAGGGATTCCGGTCCAGGGTTCTCCCGTACCTTACGACACGGGGCCCTGGACAGGGTAGCCGACGGCACGCCGCACCACGACCGACCCACGCTTGACCACGACGTCGGGCGCCGCACCGCCGTATGTGTAGAACGGCCCCCGGGGGTCGTCCCCGGGCCAGATCGCCAGGTCGCCCTGGAAACCCGGCGCCACGCGGCCGACCCGGTCCCCCAGGCCCACGGCCGCGGCCGCCGACGACGTGACCGCCGCCCAGGCATCCGCGAGGGACAGCCCCAGGTAGGCCATCGCGAACGTTCCCATCAGCGGAAGGTCCCGGGTGACCGAGGATCCGGGGTTGTAGTCCGTGGACACCGCGACCGGGATCCCCGCCGCGCGGAACGGCCGTGCGTCCGGGAACCGCGTCCGCCCCAGGCTGACCATGCACCCCGGCAGCAGCACCGCGACCGTGCCCGCCGCGGCAAGGCCCGCAAGGGACCCGGCAGGCGCGCAGTCCAGGTGATCGGCCGACACCGCGCCCATCCGGGCCGCCAGTTCGGCCCCGCCGCACGCGGTCAACTGGTCGGCGTGAATCTTGGGTCGCAGGCCGTGCTCCAGTCCCGCCTGCAGGATCCGCCGGGCCTCGTCCGCCGTGAACGCCACGGTTTCGCAGAACACGTCGCAGAAGCGGGCCAGTCCGGCCTGGGCCACCGCGGGAATCCACTCCTCGGCGATGGACCGCACCAGGGCGCCGCGGTCGGCGACCGCCTCCGGGGGTATCGCGTGGGCGCCCAGGAAGGTCGGGACGAGGTCGGCAGGCGTCGCGGCCTGCAGGTCGCGGATGGCTTCCAGGATCTTCATTTCCGAGGGCAGGTCCAGGCCGTACCCGGACTTCACTTCGATCGTGGTGACGCCCCGGGCCAGGAAGTCCCGAATCCGCGGAATCGCAGTTTCCACCAGTTCGGCCCGGGAGGCGGCGCGGGTGGCGGCAACGGTCCTCAGGATGCCGCCCCCGCGTCGGGCGATGTCCTCGTAGGGCGTCCCGGCAGCCCGGGCCTCGAACTCGTCGGACCGTGAGCCGCCGTGAACGAGGTGCGTGTGGCACTCCACCAGGCCGGGCGTGACCAGTCCACCGCCGGCATCCAGCGTCGGCAGGTCGTCGCCGATTCCGGCGGGAAGGTCCGACCGCGCACCCGCCCATTCGATGTCGCCGTCACGAATCACCACCACGGCATCCCGGAGCCCCTCGGCAGGCGCCCCCGGGGCCATCGACAGCAGGCGGCCGATCCCGCGAACGACCAGCGCACCCGCAGGTTTCGCGGAATTCACGGTGCTGTCCTCCATGCGGGGTGAAAACAGGCTCAGCGGCGGTTGGGCGCGCCCGGTCTGGCGCCGGTCTTGGCCCGTGCCTTGGCCTGCTCGATCCAGGACCGGGTGGTGTCGGGGTCGGGCAGCTTGCCCAGGATTTCCAGCTTCTTGTTGGTGTCGCGGATCAGGTCGGCCAACGCCACCTGCTCCTGCCGGGCCAGCGCCGCCAGGTTCCTGACACCGGCAGCCGTCAGCACTCGCGCGACCTTCGGCCCGATGCCGTCCACCCACAGGAGGTCGCACAGTTCATGCAGGTCGCGCAGCGCCGCCGGGGTTAGCTTCACCTTGCGGGCCAGGGTCGCCACCTTGCCGGGGGTCCGGGTCGCCTCCCACAGATCCTGCGTCGTTGCGATCTTCAGGGGCACGAAGGCCGCCATCGTCGCCTCGTCCACGATGTCGATGGAGGACAGGTCGTAATGCCCGGCACGGGCGGGAACAGCGGCGATCACGAGGAGGACGAACGCCACCGCAGCAGGGCACCAGGAACACTTCGAGGTGGCGGGAATGGCCATGGGACGCCTCCGGCGACCTGCCGCCCTAGAGGCCGCGGCCTGCTTCCGGAAGGAAGAACGACACGCCCAGCAGCACGGTCGGGTTCTGGGTGAACGAACTGGACTTCGCCTTCGTTTCCCGACGGGGGACCATGTAGTTGTTGACGTCGACGTTGATCGACAACAGCTTGGTCGGGAAATAGCGGAAGCCGGCGCCCACCAGCACGGCCAGGCCGATGCTGCTGGGCGGGGCCGCCCAGTTCATGTACTTGATGGTGGCCATGCCCACGCCGACGTTGACGTGGAAATCGACGTACCCGAGGTACTTGCCGCCCAGAACCAGCTTGCCGGCCAGCGGCGTGATCGACCCCTTGACCAGGGCCAGCAGCCCCAGGCCCGACCGGGCGACCTTGTACGTGTTCGGGTCTTCGGTCCGGACGCCTTCCCGCTCGATGCCCTTGGTCAGGCCCGTCTTGAAGGACACGCCGCCGTAGCCGATTTCCAGGCCCGCCGCAATCCAGTTCGTGAAGTGGTACTGGTAGCCGGCCTGGAAGATCATGTCGTTGTTGTAGGCCTTCCCGACGGTGACGCCCAGCGGGGTGACCGTCAACTCGTGGCGGCCCTTTTCGATGAAGGTCTGGTGACGCACCGACGGGGCGTCCGCCAGACTGCCCATCTTGGCCTGGGCCTCGGCCGAACCGGCCAACAGCAGCAGGACGAGAGCAATGCGCTTCATGGCAGGTGCCCCTCTACTTCGGGTACTTGTACGCATGCTTGAACGGCACGAACACCGAGAACCCTGCCGTGAAGACCACGTTGTTCACGAACTTGTCGTCGTGAGCGTAGTTCTCCATGAACATGTAGTCCCGGATTTCCAGATTCGTCGCCAGCCACTGGAGCCACTCGAACCGGACGCCCAGACCGACGTTGCCGGCGCCGTGCCAGTTGCCCCAGAGGGTCTTCTGCACGCCGCCGCCGCCGATCAGGTACATGTCCCAGAACACCGGCTTGCCCAGGCTGCCGAACCACAGGAACTTGCCCTGCAGCGGCGAATACGTGACGTGGCCGCCGACATAGAAGTCCATCAAGCGCTTTTCCGGGTAGACCTGGTAGGCCTCGCCGACTTCCTTGGCGAGCCCCGTGGACCATCCGAAATACTTGATGTAGTCCGCACCGATGGCCCACTGGTCATTGATGTGGAGCCGCGCCTGGATGCCCGCGCCCACGTGGCGCGTCATCGTTTCGTTCAGCGGGAGGTTGAACGTGGGTTCCAGTTCGAAGCGCAACGTCTTCACGAAGGGCTTCTGCTGGAGGACCCGGATGTACTTCTCGCTGTCCGCAGCCGGCGCATCCTCGGCTTTCGCGGTCTGGGCGTTCGCCCGGCCGGCCACGAAGGCCACCAGGACGAGCCCTAGAAACCCGACAACCCTGCTCTTCATGCGGCCCTCTTCCGATGGGGGGCCCACCCGCAGGCAGGCACCCGCAACCCCTCGAATCCGCGTGCTCTCCGGCTCTGGTCCGGGCATGTCGCAAGGTCCGATGCGCCGACTTTACCTGTGAACATGACAGTCGTCAACAGAAAGCGGGCGAAGAACAAGGGGGGGGCGGTCTACTGGACGGCGATCGGCACCGGCACGGTCATGTCTTCGCCCTTGAACTTCCGGAAACTGGTGGACCGCAGGGTCGCCTCGATGCAGCCCTGGGCCCCGGCCGTGCCGGCGGCGTTGACCGAACTGACCGCACCCGAACTGCTGATCGTGATCCGGGGGTTCGCGCGGAAGGGCAACGGCAGGCCCGCGCTGCGGACGCACTGCTGAAGGGCAGGCTGCTTCTTGCGGAGGATGCCCTGGATTTCGGCGCTGGACAACTGGACCGGCAGGCCTTCATCCCCACCGGCGGCGACCGCGGCACCCGCGGCACCGGGCTTGGCCTTGTCCTCGCGGCCCTTGCTGAGGGCGGCGAGCAGGGCGTTGGCATCGTCGGACGCAGGAGCCGCCCTGGCGGGCGCCGGCGTCGGAGCAGGAGCGGCGGCGGCGGCGGGCGCGGCCTTTTCGGGCTTCCTGGCGTCCTTCGCGACGTCCTTGGACTTGTCGGGGGTCCGGGCAGCCGGCGCCACGGCGGCGGCAGGCTGGGCGGCCGCGGCAGGCGCGGCCACGGGGGCCGGCGCGGGGGCG
>CAINDP010000157.1 GCA_903847405.1 uncultured Myxococcales bacterium
CGGAGTGGGATGCCGACCGCGCAGAGCCCCACGCGCCGAAGGTGGTTCTGCTGGGCTCGTCCGCCCTGCTGCTGGCGAAGGGCGTGACCGAAAGCCTGGCCGGGCGCTTCCTCCTACATCGCTGCACGCATTGGTCCTGGCCCGAGATGCGTGATGCGTTCGGCTGGGACCTGGACAAGTGGCTGTGGCTGGGCGGCTACCCGGGCACCGCGGCGTTCGCGGACGACGAGGAGGCATGGAAGGCCTACGTGCGGGACTCGCTGATCGAAGCGGTCCTGGCGCGCGACGTGCTGTCGTTGCAGGTGGTCGCAAAGCCCGCGCTGCTGCGCCAGTTGTTCGCGCTGGCCTGCGGGTACCCGGCCCAGCTCCTGTCGTACAACAAGATGCTGGGCCAGTTGCAGGAGGCCGGGAACACGACCACGCTGGCGCACTACCTGGACCTGCTGGGGACGGCATTCCTGGCCAGCGGCCTGGAGCCCCACTCGGCCGGCCAGGTCCGGTCGCGCGGCGGCAGCCCGAAACTGATCCTTTGGAACAACGCGCTGGTGGCCGCGATGGACCTGCGCGATCAGGCGGCGGCACGGCGCGACGGGGAATGGTGGGGCAGGGTGGTGGAAAACGCAGCGGGCGCGCATCTGCTGAACCACCTCCAGGGGCTGCCGTACCGTGTCCGGTACTGGCGGCGGGGCGACGACGAGGTCGACTTCGTGGTCGAAGCCGGAACTGGGGTCCGGGCCATCGAGATCAAGACGTCGCGGTCGCGGCGCCGGTCCGGGCTTCCGGCCTTCCTGGCGTCCCATCCGGGGTCCAGGGCGCTGATCGTCGGCGCCGGCGGGATGCCGCTGGAGGAGTTCTTCGCGTCGGACCCAAGGGAGTGGCTGCCGTAGGATGATTTACCCGGGGGCCGGGAGGACCGCTCGCCGACGTCCCGCGCGCGCTGGTCGGCGCCGGCCGTTCGTTCGTCGATTCCACCCTCTGCGGGGGGCGAAGGGTGTTTACATTCAAGTCCGAGAGCGGGGGTCGCTCGACGGAGGCCATGATGGACGAACGAAAGGATTCCGGTCGCAAGGGATGGCATGGGTGCGGGGGGCACAAGGGCGGCGGCGGGATGGGGTTCGGCCTGTTCGTGATCGGGTTCGGCGCGCTGCTGCTGCTGCATTCGCTGGGGGCGCTGCCCGAGGGCGTGGGCGTCTGGGACTTCTGGCCGCTGATCCTGGTCGCGATGGGCCTGGGCCACCTGGGCCACCACCGGGGCGTGCCGGGCGTTCTGTTCGGGCTGTCCCTGGCCTCGGTGGGCGGCGTCCTGCTGCTGTCGAACCTGGGGATCCTGGATGCCGGGATCACCCGGTACTGGCCCGTCCTGATCATCGTCGGGGGCGTGGCGATCCTGTTCGGCGGGCGGCGCCACGGACACCACTCGTCGCGGCCCTCCGACGTGTCGTCGGCGGACTATGTGCAGAAGTCGGTCACCTTCAGCGGCGCGAAGATCCGGGTGAATTCGCGGCACTTCAAGGGCGGCAACCTGTCCGCGGTGATGGGCGGCTTCGAACTGGACCTGCGGGACGCCGAAATCGACGGCGACGAGGCGGTCCTGGACGTCCACGTGGTGATGGGCGGAATCGACCTGCTGATCCCCGGGAACTGGCAGGTGGTCAACGAACTGGAACCGACCGCCGGCGGCATCGAGGACAAGACCTCGGGCGTGGCCGTGGAGCCCCGCAAGCGGTTCGTGCTGCGCGGGACTGCGGTGCTGGGCGGGATCACTCTCCGGAACTAGGGAGCGCCATGCACCCGCTGCTGGCCCACCCCCGATGGCTCCTCGCATACCTGGGCGCATGGGTCCTGCTGTCCGTCCTGCCGGCCGCGGCGCTGGGTCCCTGGGAGGGCCATGGGTTGCAGGCCGCGGCAATCACGGTGCTGCCCACGCTGGCGTTCGCGCTGGCCGTCCTGCCGTCGTGGTATGCGTTGCGGGTGTTCCCGCTGGACCGGTCGGGCCTGCTGCGGCTGGCGACGTTCCACGGGATCGCGGCGGCGGTCGGTGGGGCGCTGTGGCTGGGGCTGGCCGAGGCGGCGGCCCGGGCGGCGGGACTGGTGCCGGGGTGGGAGGACGCCGTCTTGCGCCTGGCGGGGCGCCGCCTGGAACTGGCGGCCACGGGCGCGGTGTTCTGGTGCCTGTTCGCCGCGTTCCACTACCTGCTGGCGGCGATGGAGGCGGTGCGCGAGGCCCAGGCGAGGGCCGCGGTGCTGGAGGTGCGGGCCCGCGAGGCGGCGCTGGCCGGGCTGAAGGCCCAGGTCCACCCGCACTTCCTGTTCAACAGCCTGAACACCATCAGTTCGCTGGTCGTCCGGGACCCGGCCGGGGCGCGCCAGACTTGCATCCAGTTGGCGGACTTCCTGCGGATGAGCCTGCGGACGCCCGATGCGCGGCCCATCCCGCTGGCTGCTGAACTGGCCCTGGCGCGGGCGTACCTGGCCGTCGAGGCGGTCCGCCTGGGCCCCCGGCTGGTCGTGCGCGAAACCGTCGAGCCCGGCTGCGAGGCCGTCCCGGTCCTGCCGCTGGTCCTGCAGCCCCTGGTCGAAAACGCCATCCGCCACGGGATCGCGCGGATCCCGGAAGGCGGGACGCTGGCGCTGGACGCGTGGCGCGACGGCGGGGCGCTGTGGCTGCGGGTGACGAACCCCGTGGATCCGGGCGGCCCCGACGCGGGAGGCGGGGGCCTGGGCCTGCGGACGCTGCGCGATCGCCTGGGGGCCATGTATCCCCGGGGGGCGGTGCTGGATGCGCGACGGACCGGCGACACGTTCCAGGTCGCGGTGCGGCTGCCGCTGGACGAAGGGGGGAACGACGCATGACGGACCCCGCAGGGACGCTGTCGGTGCTGATCGTGGATGACGAGGAACCCGCGCGCCTGCTGCTGCGCGAGATGCTGGACGCGATGCCGGACGTCCGCGTCGCCGGCGAGGCGGCCAACGGCCTGGAGGCGGTCGGGCTGGCAGCGCGGGAGGCGCCGGACGTGGTCCTGCTGGACGTCCAGATGCCGCGCATGGACGGCTTCGAAACGCTGGACCTGCTGGACCCCCGGATCGCGGTCGTGTTCGTGACGGCCTTCGACGAGCACGCGCTGCGGGCGTTCGAGGTGAACGCGGTCGACTACCTGTTGAAGCCGTTCCCGGCGGCGCGCCTGTCCGAGGCGCTGGCGCGGGCCCGGTCCCGCGTCGGCCGGGTGCGCGACACGGATGCCGCGGCCCTGTCGGCGGCGGCGCGCCCCGCCGGGACGTACGCGACGCGGATCGTCGTGCGCGACGGCCCGCGGGTGGACGTGCTGCCCGTGTCGGTTGTCGAGTACGCGCGGGGCCAGGCGGACTACGTGGAACTGGTCGCCGGCGGGCGGTCGCACCTGAAGCAGGCTACGCTGCAGTCCCTGGAGGCGTCGCTGGACCCGGCGGAGTTCGTGCGGATCCACCGGTCGTTCCTGGTGAACCTGGCGTTCCTGAAACGCATCGAGCCCTGGGGGGCCGACAGCCGCCAGGCCGTGATGGCCGACGGTGCGGAACTGCCGATCAGCCGGGCGGGCCTGGCGCGCCTGAACGAGGTCCTGGACGGGCGGGGCTGAATGGGCGCGGGTGGACGCAGAAGAGCCGCAGGGCCTCAGACGAGGCGCCGGAAAACCGAAATCGTCACCGGAATACCCCGGGTCTGACTCATCGGCGTTGCGCGTTTCCGGGGACCCGGTTGGCTTCCTGCTGGCTGCTCCGCGAGTCGTTTCCCCCCCCAGGGAATTGGACGTGAAAACTTGATGGTATCGGCAATCCCGGCTTATCCTCGGATCGGCCCGAAACCTGGGCGCGAACGGCTTGCGAAGAAACCTTTTGTGGACGCTGGAGGCTACGATGCGAACCCGAACCATCCGTGCGATCCTGGCAGTCTTCGCCACGGTCCTGCTGGCCGTGAGATGCGGCAGCGAGTCCGGAGACGGGTCTGGAGGCGACCAGCCGGATGCTCTCTCCCCGACCTCCGCGCCCGCTTTCAGCCTTCCTGGTGGAACCTACGCCGGCCCACAGACGCTGTCGATCAGTTGCGCGACGAATGGCTGCGAGGTCTGGTACACGGTCGATGGCAGCGAACCGAGTACTGGCAGTCCCAAGTATTCCGGCGGACACCTTGCCATCGCGGAATCGCTGGTGTTGAAGGCCTTCGGGAAGGCGCCCGGGTACAACAACAGCCCCGTGACCGCCGCCGCCTACACCATTCAGGGCAGCCCCAAATCCCACGTGGCCACGCCTTCCTTCAACCCCCCGCCCGGCACCTACACCAGCGCCCAGAGCATCACGATCTCCATTGCCGCCCCGGCGGGTGCGAAGATCCACTTCACGACCGATGGCACGGAACCGAGCAACTCCTCCCCGGTCTACGCGAGTCCTGTCAGCATGGGGGTTGGCACGACCACCTTGAAAGCGTATGCGACGGCCGCGGGATACCTGGACAGTGCCCTCCAGACAGGCGTCTACTCCATCGCCGGCGTGAACGTCACGGCCACGCCGACGTTCACGCCGTCCGGGGGCGCCGTCGCCCATGGTTCGACCGTCACGATCGCGTCGGCAACCCCCGGGGCCGTCATCTACTACACGGTGGATGGCACGACGATCCCTGCCGTTCCCGCAATCGGCATGAAGTACACGGACCCCATCGCCGTCACGTCCCCCTTCACGCTGAAGGCCGTAGCCAAGGCCGAAGGCCTGGACGCCAGCAGCATCGCGACCGCGGATTTCACCCTCCGCAACGTCCTGTTCGCCGAAGCGTGCGCCGCCTGGAACGCGGCCATCGCAGCCCGCAAGGTGTCCTGCCTGCATGCGAACCCCGACTATCTCGCCGGACTCCACGGTGCGCTGGACTGCACGACGTTCCAGGCCGACATCGACGCCGGCCTGACGACCTACGACGGGACCAGGGCCGATGCGTGTACCGCGGACCTTCAGGCGCTGGCGTGCGGGGGGCTCGTGTCCACCACCTCGTCCGGCCCCTTCGAATTCCCCGTCCTGGGCACCGCCTGCGAGGGTGTCCTGGTCGGCACCGGCGTGTCCACGACCGGGCAGGGGACCGGCACCGAATGCCGGCGCAGCACCCAGTGCGCCAGCGGCTACTGCCCCACGAGGACCCTCCCCGGCCAGTGCCCCGGCGTCTGCGAAGACCGCGTCGCCGAAGGCGTCGAGTGCGCATACTGGCCGCAGTGCGCGGCCGGCCTGGCGTGCGCTAGCGGCACGTGCCGCGCGCGCGGAACCGCCGGCACCTACTGCTACATGGACGAGAGGTGCGCCGCCGATCTGCGCTGCCTCGACGGCGCCTGCAAGGCCCCGCGGGCCACCGGAGAAGCGTGCGGCTACGACCTCCAGTGCGTCGCCGGGGACCGCTGCTTCGGCGGCACCTGCCAGCCGCTCGTCGGCCTGGGTGGTGCGTGCATCGAAGCGGCGTCGTCCAGCCTGCCGACCGTTTGCGGCGACGGGTACTGGTGCGACTCCGGCACCTGCGTGGCCTACCCGACCACCGGCCAGTCCTGTACGGACAGCGTGGCCTGCACCGGCGGCTACTGTGACTACGCGGGCAACCAGCCCACCTGCGCGGCCTACCACGACGTCGGGGACACCTGCACCTCGAAATACCAGTGCTCCTCGCAGCTCTCCTCGTACAACGGCCTCTGCGTGGCCTACGGCGACTTCTACTGCGCGACGCCGTAAGGCC
>CAINDP010000158.1 GCA_903847405.1 uncultured Myxococcales bacterium
GCACGGGAAGGGGTCCTCTTCCCCGCACTCGTTCGCGGGAGGCGGCAGGTCCACCTCGCACAGCCCGCGCGCCGGCGCCTGGGCCCCGTCGGGAATCCCCGCGGTCGGCGGCGGCGGAATGCTGCAGCCGCCGAAGGCCGCCGGGCAGGACCACTGGGCGAATTCCATGCCGAAGTCGGGGGTCGCCTGGCCGTCCGTTGCGTCGTACGCCGTGTCGCGGCTGCGGGTGCACTGCCGCCAGTAGGTGCCATCCGTGTCGGGGTACCGCAACGGGAAGCCCGCCAGGTCGCAGCGGGACCGTTCGGCGATGACGTAGCGGCCGTACAGTTGCCCCGCCCCCGCCTCGTACCACCCGCGGTCGATTTCCAGGAAGAAGCCGAAGCGCGACAGGACCGCCTGATCCGCGCTCATGCCGGCGGGGGGCATGCCGTGCCACTCGCTGATGTCCGACACCCCGTTCTGGTTCGCATCCCCGCCGGCCGTACACAGGCGGGTCAGCCCGTTCAGTTCGGACGCCCGGGGCTTCCGCCCGTTGCCGCCCGCCGCATAGGACGGCAGCAGGGGATCCAGGCCCAGTTCGGCCTGGTCGTCGTTGCGGACGGTTTCGTACAGCGGCAGCGGTGCGAAGGTGGCGCAGTAGCCCTGGTCCTCGCGCCGGACGGCCGGGATCCCCTGGCACAGGTACAGGTCCAGCCGCTGGGCGTACTCGTTCTGCAGCGTGAAGCGGTCGATGCGCCGCAATTGGCAGCGCGCGTTCTGGCGCAGGGTGTCGTCGGCCGATTCCAGGTAGGTCCGGGCCGGCGTCCGCACCCACCCGTCCCCGTCGGAGTCGCAGGGCTTCGCCGCCCGCTCGCCGTCGTCCCAGTACCAGCCCGCCAGCGTCTCGCAGATGCAGGTGTCGTTCTGGAACAGCGTGAAGGGCCAGGTGCGGCCCGTCTCGCCGGGATCGCCGGCGTTGCAACTGGCATAGCAGTCGATGCACTTCTGCTGGTCCGCGCGCCAGGCCTTCCCGGCGGGGCACAGGGCCACCACGCACTGGGCGTCCTGCCCGACGGCGCCGTCCTGGCAGAACCGGTCCGAGGGGCACGTCAGGTCCTTGCAGGACAGGGGCTGGACACAGGCGTCGGGGTTTTCGGCGGTTGCCGCCAAACCGGTATCGCAGGCGCCACAGGACTGGAAGGGGACCTCGCCCACGCACTGGCGGCCCAGGTCGTGGCAGCCCAGTTCGTCGCAGGTATTCGTGGCGCGGCAGGCCCCCGTGCCGTCCTCGGCGAACCCGTCCAGGCAGGCGCCGCACTCGGCGACCCCTCCTTCGCGAAGCGTCACGCAGACGCGGTTCAGGACGGCGCACGCTTCCACGAGGCTGCCGGGCAGGCCCGCGGTGCAGTGGGCGGGGGGCGTCAGGCACGCATCGCCGTCCACCAGGTACCCCGGCAGACAGTCCCCGCAGGCCGCGTCCGAGGTCGCCGTTTCGACCGCGCAGGCCCGGTGGGCCGCGTCGCAGCCCAGGTCCAGGCAGGTCCTGGCCGCTCGGCAGTCGGCGGCCGCCGCCAGGAAGAACGGCAGACAGGTGTCGCAATGGGCGCCGCCGGCGTCCTCGACGCACTGCCGGTGCTGCGCGTCGCAATCCGCGCGGATGCTGCCGGCCCGCCCGGCCTGGCAGTTGGCAACAGGCGTGGCCAGGCAGGCCGCCGACCCGGCGTCCCACGTCCAGCCTCCCTCGCAGGCGGCCAGGCACAGCGCGTCCGCGCCGTCGTCCGCCCGACACGACTGGTGCGCGGCGCACGCCACCGCGACGCAGGTCTTCGCCTTGCGACAGGTGTCCGCCGCATCGTCGCACACCAGGCCCCCGTCGCAGGCGCCGTCCTGGCAGGGGCAGCCCTCCACGTCGTTCGTGCACTGCGCGCACAGGGCTCCACCGGTGCAGTACAGCGTGTCGCCGCACCGCGGGTCCGTGTCCCCGCAGGGGCACCCGTCGGTCCCCTTCGGGCACGGCGGGACCAGGCAGGTGCCGTCCTGGCATTCCAGATCGCCCTCGCACGTGCGGTCCGTCCGGCAGGGACAGGTCTTGACCCCGTCGGTGCATGCCGCGCACAGCCCGTCGTCGCCGCAGCGCTGTCCCGGGTCGCAGGTGCCGTTCTTCAGGCAGACGCACCCCGACAGGCCGCGCTGGCAGTCGGTGCATGTCCCCAGCACGCACTCGCCCGTCGTGCAGGTGGAATCGGGCAGGCACGCGCACCCGATTCCACCCGTCACGCAGGCGTCGGTACCGCAGCCCGGCCCGGTACAGGCGTCCAACCCGGGTTGGCCGGTGTCCCCCGAACAGGCCGCAAACAGCAGGCCCAGCAGGGCGAGGGCCGCGGGTCGCACGAAGCGTGAACGCATGGTGCCCTCCTCCTCAGTAGCCGACGAAGTCGGTGTAGTAGACGTACAGCCGCACGTCGGTCAGGGACTGCAGGTCCAGGTCCTGGTTGACCTTTTCGTCCCGCTGGTTGATGACCAGTTCCCAGGCGGTATTCAGGTACGGCCGGTCGCGGAAGTCCTGGTTCTTGTAGACATCGGCCGCCAGGACGCGGTTCCCGTTGAAGAACGGGTTCACGACGGCCAGCCGCTCGGGGAACCGGTAGTACAGGCGGTCGCCCGACAGGCTGGACACCGTGCTGGTACCGTCCTGCCGCACGTAGATGCGGCCCAGCGTGTCGCCCACCGCGGACCCGATGATCTCGGCTTCCAGCCAGGCGATCTTGTGATCCCGCGTCACCGGCGAAAGGTCCGCGATCGACGTCGAGAAGGGGATCGTCAGGTACCCGTTCCCGTCCAGCAACGACGGGTCCTTCAAGCGCGCCCGCAGCCGGTCGATGCGATCCGTCTGGGCGATGGCGGTCCCGTCGTCGGCCAGGCGGGGGATCCGCAGGATGTCGTCCCGCAGGGACAGGATGGCGACCCGCGTGGACGGAATCCCGTAGGTCTCCTCGAAATCGAAGTACGCGTCCTCCAGGTTCCTCAGGTACATCTCGAGGTTGTAGTCCCCGTACTGCACCGTCCGGACCAGGAACAGCTTCTCCAGGTCGGCATAGCTCTGGCTGGTGTAGTACTCGAAGACCCGCGTCGCCCGGTACACCCCCTGCAACGCGGCGTGGAACGTCTCGTCGGCGTTCACGATGGCGTCGTCCTTGTAGATGCGGACGTTCGGATCATCGCGGGCGGCATGGACGTCGATGGACAACTGCTCGGCCTCGGCCAACTGGTCCTGCAGGCGCTTCGACTGGTTCACCTGGGCCTGGATGTCGCCCACGGCCAGTTGGACCTGGTGCTCGGCCTGCAGGGCGTCCAGTTGCAGGTTCTTGACCTGCAGCAGCATCGTCGCCGTGCGGGCGTTGGAATCGATCAGCGCGGCGTCGCAC
>CAINDP010000159.1 GCA_903847405.1 uncultured Myxococcales bacterium
CCTGGCCTCGTGCCTGGCGTTCGGGGCATGCGATTCCACCAAGGACGTCGGGACCCTGGACGTGGCCGCGGCGCTGGACGACCAGGCCGCGACCGACGTGCCCTACGTGGTGCCGAACCCGGACGGCAAGGCGCACGGCGAACCCTGCACCGACGCGGCCGAGTGCCGGTTCCAGCAGTGCATCGCGGCCCCCTCGCTGACGAACGGCGCCTTCCGGATCTGCACGAAATACTGCGGCGAGGGGCCCGGCTCCAGTTGCGGCCTCGAGGGCCCGGACTTCACCTGCGTGCGGTTCTCGGCCACCTCCGGGGACGACCTGGACGCGTTCTGCGTGAAGACCTGCGCGACGGTCTCCGAGTGTCCCGCCGGGTACACCGCCTGCGGGATCGTGGGCGCCCTCAAGGTCTGCACCGCGCTCTAGCATCGACATCGGGCGGAATCCCCGGTTCAGGAGAAAGCGCTCTGGTGACGAGGGCCACGAAACTGCTGCTGGCCGCAATCGTCGTCCTGTACGGGGCCTCGTTCCTGTGGGGACTCGGCCTGGACCACGACGAGGGCGAACACCTGCACAGCGCGTGGCTGCTGGCCCAGGGCTTCCTGCCGTTCACCGACTTCTTCCAGACCCACTCGCCGCTGCTGTGGGTCGTCACCGCTCCGATCCTGGCGATCCTGCCGCCGGGCGGCGCCGTCGTCCCGGTCTTCCGCCTTCTTTCGGTCCTGCTGCTGGTCGCCACGATCGTCCAGGCCGTCCGGCTGTCCCGACATCTGCACGGTCCCGATGGCAACGACCTGCTGACCGCGTTCCTGTGCCTGGGGGTCGCGGCCAGCACCCAGTTGTTCCTGTTCCGTCCCGACCTGGTATCGAACGTGCTGTCCCTGGCCGCGATCGTCCTGCTGGCCTCCCCCTGGCGCCCGCGGACGGTCCTGCTGGCCGGGTTCCTCCTGGGCCTCGCGGCGGCCTTCAACCCGAAGACGGGCTACCTGCTGGCCGTGCTGCCGGTGGCGGGCCTGATCGCGCGGATGGGCGTCCGGCGCCTGGCGCCCCTGGTGGCCGTTCACCTGGCGGGCGTCCTGGTCGGCCTGCTTCCCCTGGTGGCGTGGCTGGGTGTGAACGGCCTGTCGGGCGCCTTCGTCGAGGCCGTGTTCCTGCTGAACTCCCGGCTTCAGGCCGGGGCCTGGCTGTCGTCGGTCGGCGTGTCCTACCCGGCCGTCGCGCTGTGCCTGCTCGCCGGGGTCGCGCTGGCCTTCGGTCCCCGGCCGCCCGACCCGGCCCGGCGCACCGCGCGGCTGACCGTCGCCGTCGCCTTCGTGGCGTCGTGCGCGGCCTTCGTGTTCAAGCCGGGGCAGTTGATGCCCTACAACATGCAGATGCCCGCCCTGCTGGCGGCCGTCCTGGCGACGCCGGTCGTGTCCTCGCTGTTCGCCTGGATGACGCCCTACGGACGTCTGGCCCCGGCGCTGGTTGCCGCCGTCTTCTTCACCGCGGACGGCGCCAAGGCCTATAGTGGCGGCAGTCACCCACCCCACCTGGAAACCCGCTCGACGATCGCCCTGCTGGGCCGGCTGGCCGGCGACGGGACGGTGGTGGCGAAGGCGCCGTTCCACCCGATCTTCAACCGGGATGCCACGGCCCTGTATTTCAACTGGCAGTGGCGGTGGCGCGGGCACCCCGAGGTCGCGCAGTCCTTGAAGGGCGCGGCGCAGCAGATCGTGTCGGCCAGGCCGTCGCTGGTCCTGGCCGTGTGGGGCGACGTCGTGCCGGGGGTTTCGGTGTCCCGGAAGACGACGCTCCCCATGGACCTGGTGGAATCCGGCATCCTTCCGCCCGAGGAAGGGGTCCGGCTGGCAACCTTCCTGAACGACAACTATCGCCTGGTCGGCATCTCGGGGATGCCCTTCTGGGTGCGCGGCGACATCGAGGTCGACCCGTCCCTGCCGCGCCTGGATCTGGTGGACTGACGGCGCACGGAGTGCTCGGAATGGAACGCAAGACGGTCCTGATCATCGGCGCGGGCCCGGCGGGACTGACGGCCGCGTACGAACTGCTGAAGGGCACCGACTTCCGGCCCGTCGTGCTGGAGGCGTCCGACCAGATCGGCGGGATCTCGCGGACGGTCGTCCACCACGGCAACCGCATCGACATCGGCGGCCATCGCTTCTTTTCGAAGTCCGATCGGGTGATGCGGTGGTGGCTGGACATGATGCCGCTGCAAGGGGCGCCCGCGCGGGACGACCTGGCGCTGGACCGCCCGGTGCCCCTGTCGACGGCCCCGGACGCCCCGGACCCGGAGCAGGCGGACCTGGTGATGCTGAACCGCGGCCGCCTGTCGCGGATCTACTACCTGCGCCGCTTCTTCGACTACCCGGTGACGCTGAACGGCGAAACCATCCGGAACCTCGGCCTGCTGCGCATGGCACGGATCGGCCTGTCCTACTTCCGGGCATGGCTGTTCCCGATCCGCCACGAGCGGTCCCTCGAGGACTTCATGATCAACCGGTTCGGCCGGGAGCTGTACGGCACCTTCTTCAAGGACTACACCCGGAAGGTCTGGGGCGTGCCTCCCGCGCAGATCAAGCCCGAATGGGGCGCGCAGCGCATCAAGGGCCTGTCGGTCGTCCGCGTGCTGGTCCACGCCGTCCGGAAACTGTTCCGTCGCCGCGACACCTCGATCGGCCAGAAGGGCACGGAAACCAGCCTGATCGAGCGCTTCCTGTACCCGAAGTTCGGCCCGGGACAGTTGTGGGAGGAGGTCGCGCGGCGCGTCGTGGACATGGGGGGCGAAATCCGCAGGGGCCAGGCCGTGGTCGGCATGACCGGGCAGGCCGGGCGGATCGAATCCGTGGACGTGGTGGACCGCGAAACGGGAACCCGATCGACGATGGCGGCGGATGCCTACATCTCGTCGATGCCGGTGAAGGACCTCGTCCGCGGGCTTTCCGACGCGCCGCCCGACGTGCGGGAGGTTGCCGAGGGCCTGGTCTACCGCGACTTCATGATGGTGGGCCTGCTGCTGAAACGGTTGACGATCCGGAACACCTCGGGGATTCCGACCGTCGGCGACATCGTTCCGGACAACTGGATCTACGTCCAGGAGCGGGACGTGAAGGTCGGCAGGCTGCAGATCTACAACAACTGGAGCCCCTACATGGTCGGGGACCCGACCCGGGTCTGGGTCGGCATGGAGTACTTCTGCGACGAGGGCGACGGGCTGTGGTCGCAGGAGGACGGCGCCATGACGACGTTCGCCGCGGGGGAGCTGGAGCGCCTGGGCGTCGCGGCTCCCGGGGACATCCTGGACAGCGTCGTCGTGAGGGTGCCCAAGACCTACCCGGCGTACTTCGGCACCTACGACCGCTTCGAGGTCGTCCGGCGCCACCTGGACGCGTACCAGAACCTGTTCCTGGTCGGGCGCAACGGCATGCACAAGTACAACAACATGGATCACTCGATGCTGACGGCCATGGCCGCCGTGGCGAACCTCGCGAAGGGGGACGTCACGAAGGATGCGCTGTGGGCGGTCAACACCGAGGACGACTATCACGAGGAGGCCGTCACTTCGGCGGAATGAGCCGATCGTGGTCGACGATCCGGGCGTACTCCCGGGTCATGTCGATGGCGCGCTCCAGTTCCGCCCGGTCCTCGTCGGTGATCGGGAGGTCCTCGCCGCGCTGGTACACGGCCGGGTCCATCGGGGAACCGGGGTCGTACCGGTGCTTCTGGATGGACTTCAGGTCGTCGATGTAGGCGCTGATGTCGACGCCCCCGCGGTACAGCCCGATTCCGCCGAAGATCAGCGCGACCGCCCGCCGAAGGGGGTCCACCCGGGCCAGCAGGTCGCGGCCCATGAAGTGGTTCGACACCGACAGGCCCAGCAGGCCCAGCACCGTGGGCGGAACGTCGATCTGCGACACCGTGTCCTGGCGCAGCACGCCCGGCGCCAGGCCCGGCGCCGCCACCAGCAGCCCCGTCCACGTCCGCCCCGGGTGGACCAGTCCCAGGTCGCCTTCGTTTTCCAGTTGCCACGGGTTGGGCTGGGAGTGGTCGCCCATGATGACCACCACCGTCTGGTCCCACCGTCCCGACGCGCGCAGGTGGTCGAACAATTTCCCCAGGGCCCGGTCGGCGAAGGTCAGCGCCCGCAGGTACGCCGCGTGCGGGTCGTCCAGGGGCGGGCCCTCCGAGGCCGGCACGCGGAAGGGGTTGTGCGTGGTCCCCGTGTACAGCGTGATCAGCCGCGGCCGGTCCCGCGGGCCGGCGTCGTACCGGTCGATCACGGCGTTGACCAGCGTCAGGTCGTCCTCGTGCTGCACCACGGCGTCGTCGTACCAACGATCGACCCAGGGTTGCATGTTGTCGTAGCTGGGGTCCGAGGCCGTGAACCACACGCGTTCGTACCCGGCCGTGCCCAGGATTTCGGGCAGGGACAGGCTGCGGATCGCCAGGTGCTCGGCGAAGATCGCCCGGGCCGGGTGGCTGAGGAGCCCCAGTTGCAGGCTCATGTTGCCTTCGCCCGACGGGAAGCCGTTGCTGTGGGCGCGGGAGAACACCACGCCCCGCTCGTGCCACAGGCGATCCAGGTTCGGCACCAGCCGTCGGATCGCCGGGTCCTGCCAGTCCAGGAACCAGCCGCGCAGCGACTCGAAGGCGACCAGGATCACGTCCGGTCGCCCCTCCAGCGGCCGGGCGCGGAAGTCGGCGTAGTTGCGCTCCTGATCGGGAACCACGCGCCACAACGGGTAGTCGTCCGTGTTGCCGGGGGCCCCGAACTCGGCCTTCAGATCCGCCAGGGCCTGCCGCGGATTCCGGGGCACGTCGGCGCCCATCAGCGTGCGTCCCGTGTCCAGGGCCAGGCCGTAGACGGCCGGGGCCGCCAGCCGCCACTTGCGGACCGCGGGCTGGATGATGAAGCTGAGCCCGATCAACGCGCCCGCGACGACGAGCCCGACCACCAGGACCCAGCGTCCCGGGAACAGGCGGGTCGCCGCAGTGGCCCCGGGGTCCGACGAGCCGACCGGCCGGCCGACCAGGGCCGCCGTGACCAGCGGTCCGAAGCCGCACACGGTGCTCCAGATCGTCCCGACGATGTCATTCCCCAGGGCCTGGAACAGGAAGGACCAGAATCCCGCCTCCAGCCCGCCGGCGGCCACCCGGTTGATGAAGACCAGGTTCAGCCGCAGTCCCATCCACCGCCGGATCTCGGCGTCGACCTGCGAGAAGACGGCGTAGAGCGTGAAGATGGCCAGCCAGGTCCGGAAGACCCGGCGGGAGCGGTCGGGGAACCTCCGCAGGACCAGCCAGTAGACGATCCCCAGGAACATGATCGTGGCGAACTCCGACAGCAGCGCCACGGAGGCAAACGACTGCCGCAGCGACACGACGGTCCCGCCGCCGGGCGTCTGCAGCGTGTACAGGCCGACGATCGACAGCGCCCGCGCCGCGAAGAAGATCAGGGGAAGGCGGGCCCACGTCCAGGGGGGAACCGCGGGGCCCGGTGCCGTCCCGGTCTTCCCGGCCTGATCCGTTGTCGGCGGCATGGGGTCAGCCTCGTGGTCCCCGAAGAATCAGGGCTTGAAGATCGACAGGTAATAGCGGCCCTTGCCGCGGATGTCCACTTTCCGGCCGGGGCTGGAAACCTCGATGGCGAATACGGAATTCCAGTTGTACAGCATCGGTCGTGCGAACTTGGAAACGACGAACCG
>CAINDP010000160.1 GCA_903847405.1 uncultured Myxococcales bacterium
GCATCGGCGAGCGTCAGGGGTTCCGCGGATGCGGGACGCGGCGGCAGGGCGCCGGCGATCAGCAGCAGCGCCAGGACGAATCGGGTGCCGGGAAGGGGGAGCGACATGGCCACTCCTGAAGGGGGAGCGAGGCCTCCCGGACAGGCCCGGGAATGCCCGACCCTTTTACCAGACGGCGGGGGGCGATTCAATGGCAGGCGGGGGGCGGGCCGTTCAACGGCGCCTGCCCGGCGTCGGCCAGGAAGGCCCGCAGGTGCCCGGCCAGGGCCCGGTACTGGCCGGGATGGTTGTAGACCGCCGCGGACACCCGGACCAGGCGCCGGGGGGCCCGGGGCCACGACATGACGGGCACCTCGATCCGGGCGCGATCCTGCAGTGCCTCCTGCAGGGGATCCAGCAGCAGGGGAGGGCGCGGGACGAAATCCACCGCGCGGTCCGGCAGCGGAACCGCAGCCAGGGACCCGATCATGCCGTCGGGGCAGGGCGGCGGAACGTCCAGCGCCTGGCACAGGATGTCGCGGGCGTGAAGCGTCAGGGCGCGATTGCGGTCCATCAAGGCCGGCCATCCCCCGGGCAGGAGGCCGCCCAGGAAGGTGATCGCGGCCGGCACGCTGAGGAACGGGGTCGGATCCGCGGTGCCCGTCCAGTCGAAGGCCAGGCGGAACAACGACCGATCCGTGCGGGTCGAATTGGCGCCGTGGCTGGTCACGACGGGACGGATGCCCTCGCGCCGGTCCCCCCGGACCCACAGGAAGGCGGCCCCCTTGGGCGCACAGAGCCACTTGTGGCAGTTGCCGGTGTAGTACGCCGCCCCCAGACGATCCAGGTCCAGGGGCACCATGCCGGGGGCGTGGGCGCCGTCCACCAGCACGTCCACGCCGCGTCCCTGGAGGTCCGCCACGATGGCCGCGATCGGCAGGACCAGTCCCGTGGGGCTGGTGACATGGTCGATCAGGGCGATGCGGGTCCGGGGGGTGACCGCCGCACCGATCGCCTGGACCACGGCGGCCGGATCGGACAAGGGGAAGGGCACGGCGGCCACGCAGACCCGGGCGCCCGCCTTCCGGGCCACGCGGTCCAGGGCATTCCGGCACGCGTTGTAGGCGTGGTCCGTCACCAGCACGTCGTCGCCGGGCCCGAGGTCGATGGACTGGAGCACGGCGTTGACGCCGGTCGTCGCGTTCGACACGAAGACCAGTCCCTCCGGATCGGCGCCCAGGAAGGCGGCGAGGGCGTCGCGCGCGGCGTCCATGAGGCCCTCGTAGTCGTTCGCCAGGAACTGCACCGGCTGGCGTTCCATGCGGGCCCGCAACGCGTCCTGCGCCTGCTGGACGGCCCGGGGACAGGCCCCGAAGGATCCGTGGTTCAGGAAGGTCCACGACGGATCCAGCGTGAAGGGGTCCGTCAGGACGGGGAAGGCGCGGTCGGAATCGAACGGCATGGGTCTGGCTCCCAATCTACGCCGCGAGGGTACCAAGCAATGAACCTCGGATACAATCGCCTCCGGCGTTGATGGAGCACCCCATGTCCGACGTTCCCGTGGAACTGGCGACCGAAGGCGTCACCGTGGGCTGGCTGCTGGCCGAGGGATGCACGAACGGCCCGTCGCCTGCCGCGCTGGTGGACGCGCTGCACGCGGCGGCCGCCACCCGGGTGCTGGATGCCGAGTCCCCCTGGGCCACGGCCCGCAAGTCGGCCGTGCGCGACCTGCTGCGGCACGACACCTACAAGCCCACCGGCCGGGCCAAGCCCGCCAGCGAGTACCTGCTGCGGACCGCCGTCGAGGGCGACGTCCCGGTCATCAACGTGCTGGCCGACGCCAACAACGTCGTGTCGATCGAAACGCTGTTCCCGATTTCCATCGTGGACCTCGACAAGGCGGGTACGGACGCGTTCGTCGTGCGCTGGGGCCGCGAGGGCGAGTCCTACGTGTTCAACCCCTCGGGCCAGGAACTGGGCCTGCGGGACCTGCTCCTGGTGGCCTGCCTGCCGACGGACACCCCCTGCGCCACCCCCGTCAAGGACAGCCAGGCGACCAAGACGGATGCCACCACGCGGCGCGCCCTGGGGATCGTGTACGGCCCGGCTTCCCTGCGCGGGGAGGTCAAGGCCGCGACGGAACGGCTGGCGGGACTGCTGACCCACAGCGCGGGCGCGACGGTCGTCTTCGGCGTGCTGGGATGACGTGCGGGAACGCGGCAGGCCCCGGACTTCCTAGGAAGGCGCCCTGGACGACCGCCGGGCCTTCCGATCCAGGACCTCGCGGATCTTCCGCCCCATCTCGGCCGGGCTGAACGGCTTCCGCAGCACCGAAGCGCCGCGCTCGACGCCCCCCATCTCGAACATCGAGGATTCCGCGTATCCCGACACGAACAGCGTCTTGAGGTCGGGACGCAGTTGCCGCAGGCCCTTCTGCAGTTCCACGCCGCTCATCCCCGGCATGACGACGTCGGTGACCAGCAGGTCGATCGCCACGTCGGGCCGCACCCGGACGACGTCCAGGGCCTCGGGGCCGCTGGCCGCCGAAATCACCGTGTAGCCCAGGCTGCGCAGTACCTGGCCCGTGTAGGCCCGGACGCCTGCGTCATCCTCCGCCAGCAGGATCGATTCGACGCCCCGCGGCACGGGTCCCTCGGTCAGCGCGGGCATCTCGTCGGTCAAGGTGCGAACGGCCATGGGCAGGTCGATCCGCACCGTCGTCCCGTGGCCCGGAAGGCTTTCCAGCGAGATCGCGCCGTCGTGCTGCTGCACGATGCCGTAGCAGGTGGACAGGCCCAGCCCGGTCCCGCGGCCATGCTCCTTCGTCGTGAAGAACGGCTCGAACGCCCGGGCGCGGGTCTCGTCGTCCATGCCGATGCCCGTGTCCGCCACCTCCAGGCGCGCGTGCTCCCGGACACGGTGTCCGCCCCCGGACAGCATCGCCGCCCGGGTGGACAGCGTCAGCGTCCCGCCCTGCGGCATGGCGTCCCGGGCGTTCACGACCAGGTTCACCAGGAGGTTTTCGATCTGTCCGGCATCGGCCCGAATCCACAGGGGACGCCCGTCCAGGTCCGTCAGGAAGCGGATGTTCTCGCCGATGAGGCGGGGCAGCATGCCTTCCAGGCCGGTGACGATCGCGTTCAGGTCGATGACGCGGCGCTCGGTCGCCTGCCTGCGCGAGAAAGCCAGCAGTTGCTGCGTCAGCGCCGCGGCCCGATCCGAGGCTTTCACGACCTCTTCCAGTTCGTTCCGGCGGACATCATCGGGCGCGAAGGTTTCCTGGACCAGCACCGCGTACCCGCGGATGGCCGTCAGGAGGTTGTTGAAGTCGTGTGCCACGCCGCCCGCCAACTGGCCGAGGGCCTCCATCCGCTGGGCGATGACGGACTGCTTCTCCAGGCGCTTGCGCTCGGTGATGTCCCGGATGATGGCGACGACCAGTTCCTGGTCGCCGACGTGGATCCCCCGGGCGCTGACCTCGACCGCGAACGTCGTGCCGTCACGGCGTCGCTGCTCGGTTTCGTAGAAGATGTCCCCGGACGCGGCCTGCCGCATCCGCTCGGCCGCGGAGGGCTTCGAGTCCGGTGCCCGCAGCACCTCCAGGGACATGCCCGTCAGGTCGTCGATGGAATGGCCGTAGGCCTTGGCCGCGGCACGGTTCGCCTCGACGATCCGGGCGTCGGAGTCCACGATGAGGATGATGTCCCGGGCGTTTTCCGCCAGGGCGCGGTACCGGGCCTCCTGGTCGGCCAGCGCCTGGAAGTGCCGCGCCCGGTAGTGCCGCGACATGGCCACGAACAGGACCGCGACGGCCAGCAGCGACGCGATCCCGGTGGCCAGCAGCCAGAACCAGTCGTCGGAAACTCCCTCCAGCGCTTCGACACGATCGATCTTGCCCACGACCATCCAGGGGGTCCCCTCTACGGGCCGGATCGAGGCGTACACCTCGACCCCGCGGTAGTCCCGGGCCTCCAGGAAGGTTTCGCCCGGACCGGCCAGCGAGTCCGGAAGGGACGCGCGCAGGAACGGGGCATCGTCACTGTCGGGCAGGTGGAAGCGGACGGGGGTCATGGGCTGGAGCCCGCCATCCCCGAGGTGCGCCAGGATCAGGTCGTCGGTGGCCCCCAGGAGCACCCGGTGGGTCATCATCGGGAAGACGGCCGCGACCGGATCCACCAGGAACAGCAGAACGCCCAGAATCGCCCGGTCCCCGGGAAGCGCGACGCCTTCCTTCCACACCGGGGAGGAGAACAGCAGCAGGCGGCGGGTCGCGTCGGGCGACACCTCGCTGAAGAACGGCGCTCCGACACCGGCCGCTCCCAGCGCATCCTGGATCACCTCGGGATCGACCGCAGGCGGTTCGGTGCTGCTGCCGATGACGGCGCCGGTCCGATCGGCCAGGAGGATCGCGCCATACCCGTGGGTGCGCACGACCAGGTCCAGCACCATCCTCGCATGGACGTGCAGATCCGGGTGGTCGGCGGCGGTTGGCTCGTCCAGCCCGGGCCCACCGGGTTCGTTCAGCAGTTCCCGGACCGAGGGGAAGAGCGCCACCATGTCGGCGTCCGCGGAGCACGCCTCCAGCCACGAGGCGAGGCGCTCCTGCCGCACCTGCGTCAAGGACGAAAGTCGGGCCCGGACGCCTTCCATTTCCAGCGAACGCCGGGATCCGATGCGATGGAACAGGGTGGCGAACACCGCGACCAGGACGGCCGCGATGCCGAAGAACAGGAGCACCGGGACCCGCCGATGGAAGAGTGCCGGAACGGTCCTGAATCGACCGGAGTCCGCGCTCTTCGGGGGGGTCGGGTACGCGTCCATCAGGCATGGTCGCTCGGAGGACGCGTTAATGTACCGCTGCCGGGGCGCTTCGGGAAGCGGATCGGCGAATCGGCGCGTCACAGCGGAGCGCGAGGAATTCCCGGCGCGCGCAGGATTCGCGTCACCCGACGCTCCCCGGCGTGCGCTCCGCGACGTGGTCCCGGACTTCCTCGGGATCCCGCCGATCCGGGAAGGGCCCGTCCCGGCGCCGCCCTTCCTTGAACAGGATGAAGCAGTAGTTGAACCCGCGCAGGAAGTAGTTGCCCTCGACCGCGGAGGTGTGCCAGTGGTTGCGTTTCAGCGACGCGTTGTGACGGGCCACGGCGATGACGTCCACGGGCGTGAACCGCTGGGACAGCATGCCGAACAGGCGCAGACCGATCGGCATCAGCGGCTTGCCCTTGTTCCACGAATCGCAGACGTACAGGGCCATGTACCGCTCGGGGCGCAGGATGCGGTCGATTTCGGCGATGACCTTGCCCATCTCTTCGTAGTAGGCGTCGGTGTCGGCCTTCAGTTCGCCGATGCACTCCGGCCGCCCGGAATACTCGATGTGGTCGGAGTAGGGCGGGTCCACGAACGCGAAGTCGGCCTTCGCATCCTCCAGCGGCAGTTTCCGCGCGTCGGCCCGGAAGACCTCCTTGCGGGTCGGCTGCAGGTCGTAGCCCAGGGCCCGTCGCTTGCAGTCCCGGGCCACGTCCAGCGTGGTGCCGCTGCCGGCCATCGGGTCCACGACCAGGTCCCCGGGGCGGGTGTACCGCTGCAGCAGGTTCCAGATGACGTAGGACGGCGTGGCGCCCACGTAGCCCGTGTCCCCCTGGCGCCCGGGTCCGTAGTTCTGGGAGGGATAGTCCCACAGGGTCGTCGTCTGCAGTCGAAGGGCCGGCTTGGGCACGCGGTTGCTCCCGGGCGCGAAGGGGTTCCTAGGATACCACGCATGCGTTGACTAGCCTTGCGCGCGACCGTACCATCAGCCTTCCTGCGACGAATGGGCTTTGATGCGGAAGCGCTGCGCGTCGTGCGATCACACGTATCCCCCAGACCACTTCCGATGCCCTGCCTGCGGCCTTCGGCTGCAGTTGGTGCCCCATTCCGACGTGGCCGGAAAGTACGTGGTCCAGCGCCTCCTGGCGTCGGGGGGGATGTCGCAGGTCTACCTGGCCCGCCAGAGGTCCCTGGACCGGGAAATCGCCCTGAAGGTCGTCTTCCTGGACCCCGGGGACACCGTGTCCGTCGAGGCGCTGCGAAACGAGGCCTTCCTGGCCGGTCGGGTCCAGCACCCCCACATCGTGTCCGTCGTGGATCACGGCGAGGCGGATGGCGGCATCCTGTACCTCGCCATGGAATACCTCCACGGGTCGACCCTGGCCGACACGCTCTTCCACTCGGGGCCCATGGACTATGTGCGTGCGCTGCGCATCCTGGTGCAGATCTGCGAAGCGCTGGCCGGCGTCCACGATGCGGGACTGGTCTACCGCGACATCAAGCCGGCCAACATCTTCCTGGTGGAGTCCCAGGGGGGGACGGATTTCGTCAAACTGCTGGACTTCGGGATCTGCACGCCCGCGCCACGCCCGTCCTTCCGGCTGTTCGCCGCCTCCGCCACCTCGACCACGGGCACGCCCCAGTACATGAGCCCGGAGCAGATCCAGGGGCGGCCGGCCGATGCGCGTTCGGACCTGTATTCGCTGGGCGTGACGGCGCACGAGATGCTGACCGGGAAGGCGATGTTCCGGGGGCCGGATCCCTTCACCGCCGCCCTCAAGGCCGTGCCGCTGCCCCTGGCCATCGCCTGGCCCCAGGGGCGCATCCCGCGCGGCCTGGACGACTTCCTGCTGCGCCTGATGGCCCGGGACCCCGCACAGAGGCCCCGGGACGCCCGGGAGGTCCTGGAGCGGTTGCGCCAACTGCTTCCGTCGGCATCGCACTCGGCCGCCGAGGCCTCCGCGGCCCGCGTGTCCCTGGGGCCGGACCCGGAATGGTTCGAGGCGGTGCGCCCCCGCGTCCTCCTCAAGACGCCCGACTGGGTCGACCGGCCCCGGGAGATGTCCTGGGTCGATACCGAACTGGCGTCCCTGGAACAGGGCCGCCAGGGACTGCTCTGGGTCGAGGGCGAGCCCGGCGTCGGGAAGTCGGCGCTGGCCGGAAGGGCACTGGAGGTCGCGGCCCGGCGCCCGTTCGCGGTCGCCAGCGGCCCGGTCGAGGCGCGGATGCCGGTGCTGGGTGCATGGCGCCTCGCCCTGGCCAACCTCCTGGGGCACGAAATCGCCTCCCGGGACTCGTTGCGGGAAACGCTTCGTTCGGTCGGGATGGGGACTCCCGCCGACGGCGACCCGGCGTTCGAACCCCTGGTCGACGTGTTCTTCGCGGGCGCAGCGGCCATGGACTTGCTGCGCCGGGACCGAACCGCCTTCCTCTCGTACGCCGCCTCGGGAATCGAACGGGTGCTTCGCGCCGCGGCGGCCCGGACCGGCCTGGTCCTGCACCTGGACGACTTCCACCGGGCGGATCCCCTCAGCGCCGAGTTCCTGGGCGTCCTGGTCCGGTCCCTCGAAATCCGCCCGGCGCCCCTGTTCCTGCTGATCACGGCGCGTCGGCCCCTGGAGGAGGACAACGGTCCCGGAACGTCGGAGTTCCTGAAGGCCCGGGCGTCGTTCCGCGAGCGGGGCGCCCTGCAGCGCCTGACCCGCATGACGGATCGGCAGATCGGCGCCCTGGTGGACGCCATGTGCCCGGGGCGCTGCCATCCCCAGGTGCAGCGGGCCGTCCGCAGGGCCGCAGGCGGCAACCCGATGTTCGCGATGCAGATGTGCCGGCACCTCGCGACCCAGGGCGCCCTGGTCCTGACGGAGACCGGCGTGGGACTGGTCGAATCGTCCGACGTGTCGGTGCCGGGCGCCCTGTTGGACCTGCTGGTGCAGCGGGTCGAAGGGCTGCGCGGGTTGTCGGACGGCACGCTCCTGGTGGACCTGCTGGACCGCGTGGCCATGCTGGCGTCCCGCTCGTCCATGTCGAACCTGTGGACCCTCTGCGACGCCGAGGGACGGCTGGATCTCCGGGACGGGCTGGATCGGCTGGTGGACCGGCTGGCGTCGGAAGGCTACGTCCAGCGGGTCCCCTGGGCCTCGGACGACTTCGTCACGTTCCCGCACCCGCTGATGCGGGATGCGATCCTCCAGCGCGGCCCCTCCTCGGCCCTGGCCCGCCTGCACCTGTTCGCGGCCCGGGTGCTGGAAGCCGCGTACGCGGACGACGTCCCCGCGATGTCGCAGGACGTCGGCGAGCACTACTTCGACGCCGGTTTCTTCGATCGTGCCATCGACTATCTCCTGGTCGCGGCCGAGGGTGCCCTGGAAGCGGCACGGCTGGCCGAGGCCCGGGAACTGTTCACGAAGGCCGAGACCGCCTTCTCGCGCATCGGTCTGCCGGCCGATCCGCGACTGGCCCGCGTGCTGGCCTCGCTGGTGGAACTGGACTGGTGCCAGGGCCGGTACGATGCGGCGGCGGAGGGCCTGCGAGCCCTGACGGAACGCCACATGGTTCCCGCGGCGTCCCCCCTGGCGATCCGCCTGGACGAGCTGGAGGCCCGGGTCGCGGAGTCCCGCCGCGATCACGCACGGGCCGTCGTCGTGCTGGAACGCCTGATCGCCGACGCGAAGACGGCCGGGGACCGCCACCGTGCGGCCACCGCCCTGGTGCGCCTGGCCAAGATCCGCATGGATTCCGGCGACAACCCGGCGGCTGCGGACCTGGTCGTGGAGGCGGAAGCGCTGATCCGGTCGGACGGCGACACCCGCACCATGGGGCTGTTGCACCTGGCCCGGGGGCGGCTGCTGTACAAGATCGGCCCCGCCGAGGAGGCCCTGGACCGGTTCGATTCTGCGCTGCTGCTGCTGTCCGGGCCCCGCGACTTCGCCGATCGGGCCGAGGCCCTGTTCTTCAAGAGCGCGCAGCTGGCGTCCCTGGGACGCCGCCTGGAGGCCATCGAGGTCAACCGCGAAGGCGTCACCCTGTGCGAGACCTACGGCTTTGCCCGCGGCCTGGCGGGACACCTGACGAACCTGGGCGCCAGCCTGGGGCGGGTGGGGTGCGAGGAGGAAGGGCGGGCGGCCATCCAGCGTTCGCTGGCGATCCGCGAATCGATGGACGACCGGCGCGGGATCGCCCATGCCCTGACCGCCCTGGCGGACCTGGCCCTGGCGCGCCACGACTGGGACGCCGTCCGCGAGCTTTCCGGGAAATCCCTGGCGCTGTGCCACGCGGCGAACTACGTCCTGGGCACGCGGGTCGCCCTGGTGAACCTGGCGCTGGCCTGCCGCGGGCTGGGCCAGGGCGAGGAGGCCCGAAAGCACCTGCGGGCCTGCCTGGGGACGACGCGCCACGACAAGTCCCTTTCCC
>CAINDP010000161.1 GCA_903847405.1 uncultured Myxococcales bacterium
GAGTAGTCGTTGACGTAGGTGTCGTAGGTGTTGATGAGCCCCTTGAACTCGACGGTCACATAGTTTGCGCTTGTCGGATCGAGGAACCCCGGCGGCGGCTCGTTCGGATCCGTCGCCGCGTCAGGCCCCGACTCGGGCTGTGCGGCGTCGGGTACGTCGGGCAGATCTGCGTCGGGTCCGGGCAGGGGCTGGGCCGGCTCACTGCCGCACGCCGCAACAGCGAGACCAAGTGCCAAACAACTCATGAGAACCGCAAAAAAGGTCTTCAAGTTCACACCTGTGCGTAGGAACGTTCAAGCCCCAAACGGCTTCCGAAGGCGAGTATCTGCGCAGGGAAACGGGGGGTCAAGGGTCCGCGTTGCCTCACGCTTGATGTATCCGAAGGGGCATCGTTGCCTCACGAAGGAAAAGTATCTGACCGAGGACTTCCGGGTGGCGCCGGGCAGCCCGCAGTAGCGGCCGGCGAAGGGCCTGGGCGTGCCGGCCCGGCGGATCACCGCCCTCCCCGCAGCCTGAAGACATTTCTCTTGACAGAGTCACCAGGTGGTGACAATGTCCGGATGTCACCACGAGGTGACGTCAGGAGGGCCGGATGGAACGGGACAGCGAGAAGACGCGAACGCGGATCCTGGAGGCCGTGGGCGGCCTGCTGGCCCGCAAGGGATTCGCCGGCATGGGGGTCAACGCCATCGCCCGGGCATCGGGCGTGGACAAGGTGCTGATCTACCGCTACTTCGGCGGGTTGCGGGAGTTGCTGCGCGAGTACGCGGCCCGGGGAGGCTTCTGGCCGACGATTGCCGAGTTGGCCGGGAAACCGCTGGCCGCGCTCGGGGACCCGGTCGACTTTGCTGCCGCGTTGCTGGCTGGGCACCTGCGGGAACTGCGCCGCCGGCCGATCACGCAGGAGATCATGCGCTGGGAACTGCACGAGCGGAACGAGTTGACCGACGAGTTGGCGCGGTTCCGCGAACAGCAGGGCATCGAGATCCTGGGCCTGGCGCCCGGAGGTTTCGAGGCGGACGGCACTCGCGATCCGGTGGCCGCGGCGGCGCTGATCCAGGCGGGCCTGACGTACCTGGTGCTGCGGGCCAAGACCGCGGACGTCTACCTGGGCATCGATCTTCGCGACGAGGCCGGCTGGGGTCGATTGACCCGGGCCGCCGAGGGGCTGGTCCGCGCCTACCTGAAAGGAGTTCCTTCGTAGCAGGAAGGGCCCGGGACCGCCGGGCATCGGTTTCTCCGAAAGTCACCGAAAGGTGACATGGGGTGCGGATCATGATGACGCGAAGGAAGTTCATCGCAACGGCAGCCATCGCCGGCACGGGGGCCGCCCTCGGGGGATTCGCCTTGCACTCCCGCAACGGGCGTGCGGCATACGAGGCCTCTGCGCGGGGGACCTGGCGCCCGTCCGGCGCCGACGTGGGAGATGCCCGGAACCGGATGCTGGAACTGGTGCGCCACGCGACACTGGCTCCATCGAGCCACAACACGCAGTGCTGGAAGTTCCGGATCGGGGAGAAAACGATCGCGATTCTTCCGGACTACGGGCGCCGATGCCCGGTCGTCGATCCCGACGATCATCATCTTTTCACCAGCCTGGGTTGCGCTGCCGAAAACCTCGTCCAGGCAGCGGCAGCCATGGGCTTTCGCGGGGAGGCGACGTTCGGCGCGGGATCGGGCGACTCCCTGGACATCGCTCTGCAGGCGGCGCAACCGGTCGCTTCCCCGCTGTTCGACGCCATCCCGGTTCGCCAGTCGACGAGGGCCGAGTTCGACAGCAAGGCGCTTTCGTCCCGGGAACTGGGGCTCCTGGAGGCCGCAGGCACCGGCGACGGCGTGCGGGTCCTGCTCCTGACCGACCGGCAAGCCATGGAGCGGGTCCTGGAATTCGTGATCCAGGGCAACACTTCCCAGATGCAGGATCCGGCCTTCGTCAAGGAACTCAAGGACTGGGTGCGCTTCAACGGGGCGCAGGCGGCCCGGGCAGGCGACGGCCTGTTCACCGGGTCCTCCGGAAACCCGTCGCTTCCGGGCTGGCTGGGGGGGCCGATGTTCGATCTCTTCTTCACCGAGGGCGCCGAGAACGACAAGTACGCGAGACACGTCCGCAGTTCGGCCGGGATCGCCGTCTTCGTTTCGGAGAAGGACGACAAGGCCCACTGGGTCCAGGCCGGGAGGGCGTTCCAGCGATTCGCGTTGCAGGCGGCGGCACTGGGAGTGCGGAACTCGCACCTGAACCAGCCCGTCGAGGTTCCCGCTCTTCGCCCGGAATTCGCCCGGTTCATGGGCGTGACCAGCGGGAGACCCGACCTGATCGTTCGATTCGGCAGAGGGCCGGAGATGCCCAGGTCGTTGCGGCGTCCCGTCGAGGAATTCGTCGCGTGAGCACCCCGGAGGATACGGGTTGGCCGTGTGCAATCAAACACATCCAAAGGAGGGCATCATGAGCAGGATCGGTTGTCTGTCCATCCTCATCATTGGATTGTCGATCGCCCCCTTGAGCGTTCCGGCGCAGGAGTCATCGACACGGGTGAATCTTTCCATTGGCGCGGGTACTTTTGCCGCCGGTGAGAACGTTGGCGGTTCGGTGTTCCTGGGTGGTTCGCTGTCGGCGGACTGGATCCCCGATGCAAGAATCGGCCTGTCCTATGGCCTTGAATCGGGCCTGCTGGGCGGGAAGACACAGGGCAGCATCATCTATGGCGTGCCCGTGGTCTTCCGGCTTGGCTGGCACCCCAGCTTCATTCGCGTCAAGAACCTGGACCTCTATGTCGTGGCAAGGATCGGCTGGGCCTTTGGAATCTGGGGTTCCAACATCGATGATGCGTCCAGTCCCAACGGCATGGTGGGCGGACTGGATTTCGGCGGCATCTGGTTCCTGTCTCCGGTGGTAGGCATCTTCGCGGAAATTGGATACACCTACTATGGGCTGGCCAGAAGCAGCAAGCATCCCGAATACCCCTTGGGTTATGGAAGCGGCAAACTGTATTCGTCCCTGGGGCTGTCGTTCAGATTCTGAAAGTTCCCGCCATGGAGCGCCTGTCCCACCGGGACGTGGCCTGGATCCGGGCCACCTGGTTCGGCAACGACCTCGTCACACGCGACGGGGCCCGGGGTCGGCGCCCTCGGCGCCCGGTAGCGCCGCCAGAAGGCGAAGTGCGTCAGCGACGTGAGGGTCGCCAGGCGCTCGACGACGCGGAAGCGCATGGCGGAATGCAGCAGCCGATACCCCAGGAACACCGAGGACAACATCAGCACGTTTTCCAGGACGAACCGGAGAGCCTGCCCGGCGAACCCCTCGTCGGCCAGCACCGGGACCACCGGGCGCAGCGCCGGGTAGACCAGGACCGCCAGGGCCACGTACAGCAGGGCCAGGGAAACGGCGAGGAACCCGTGGCCGGTCTCGATGGCCCGCCGCGGGCACCGGTTCATGCAGTGCATGCAACTTTCGCAGCGCCAGGACCAGAACGGCCGTCCATCGACCAGGCGAACGGCCTCCAGGGGGCACTGCTGGACGCACACGCCGCAGGCGTCGCAATCCCTGGATGCGATGAAGGACTTCGCGAACAGGAACCGGCCGGCGAAGTAGTATCCCAGGGCGATGGGCGCGATCAGCAGGTCCTGGATCAGGTCGAACAGCGCCCGGTAGTCGCGGCGGCCGTCCAGCAGGCGGTCCGCGAACCGGCGCGTGACGGCCTCGCAGCGCTCGTGGAGGATCCGGACGTTGTCCTCCCGCAGTCCCGGATGGATCGAGATCCAGTTGGACGGCAGGTCGATGGGGCGCATGCCGACGACTCGGTAGCCCTTCAGCAGGAACACCAGGGCCGCCAGCAACTGGGCCACGCCGCTGAGCCCCGGCAGGCACAATCCGAACAGCCGGAGTCCCGCGCGGGTGTTGAGGATCAGGACGCGATTGCGCCGGGGCGCCCGCGGGAACGCGAACAGGAACGCCAGCGTGATCGGCGGGAAGTTGAAGCCGTGGGTCGGGGACGCCAGGCCGACGACGTCGTCGGGGCCGATGTCGACGAGGGGGCCGCCCGGTTTGCCCAGGTCGAAGGCCTCGGCGTCCTGGCCGCGCCGCCGCCAGGCATCGACCATCCATCGCGCGACATTGCGTGCGTTGCCGGTGCCGGAGAAGAAGTACATCCGGAGCATGGATCCACCTCGGGCTGAGCCGCCGGGCCCGATCCTAGCGCCGGATTCCGCGAGGGTCGAGGGCGTGCGCGAGCCGACGCAGGTGCCCGACCGACCTGGTTGTGGCAGGGCACTGGAAGCGCGTTGAAAGCCTCCGACCCTTCCGGGTGGGTGCCGCTGTAGCCAACACATGCCGAATATGGCCTTCGACCCTGGTCTGATTCGGTCTTGACTATTTCAGACTACGATCTGAAGATCCTTCCATGATTCGTCGCACCATCGATACCCACGTCCTCCACGTGCTGAACGACTGGGGCAAGATCGCGTTGCTCAGCGGGCCGCGGCAGGTGGGCAAAACCACGTTGGCCCGCGACCTCCAGGCCCAGGTGGGGCAGGGGACCTACTTCAACTGGGACGTGGTCGCTGACCAGCGGCGGTTTGTGGCCGATCCGGACTTCTTCGAAAAGGCGGATCGGGATCCAGCGAAGCCCAGCCTGGTGGTCCTGGACGAAATCCACAAATACGCACGCTGGAAGAACTGGCTGAAGGGCGCCTGGGACGGTCACCACGACGAGTTCCGGTTCCTGGTGACGGGCAGCGGGCGTCTGGACCTCTTTCGCAAGGGAGCGGACAGCCTGATGGGCCGGGCGATCGGGGTGCCCCTGTCGCCGTTGTCCGTCGGCGAGGTTGCAGGGACGCTTCCCTCCTGGGACGCTTTCAAGGCCGGCCTGGATCACGCCCCGGCGGAATCGAGCGAGAACCTTGACGCCTACCGCGCCCTTCTCCGATTTGGCGGCTTCCCCGAGCCCTTCGTTAGGGCCGAGGAGGCTTTCCACAACGTCTGGCACCAGGAACGCAAGACGATGCTGATCCGGCAGGACATCCGGGACGCCACGCGGATCCGGGAGGTTTCGTTGCTGGAGGTGCTGTCCCACCTGGTGCCGCCCCGCGTCGGCAGCCCGCTGTCGGTGAACTCGCTGCGCGAGGACGTGGGCGTGGCCTTCGAGACGGTGCGCGACTGGCTGCTGGTGCTGGAGCAGTTCTACTACCTGTTCCGCGTGACGCCCTGGTCGAAGTCGGTGGCCCGGTCGCTGAAGAAGGAGGCCAAGGTCTACCTGTACGACTGGGTCGAGGTGCCCGGGGATGGGCCGCGCTTCGAGAACCTGGTGGCGATGCACCTGCACAAGGCCGTGCTGACCTGGCGGGCCCTGGGCGCAGGGGATGTGGAACTGCACTACGTCCGGGACAAGGAGAAGCGCGAGGTTGACTTCGTTCTGACGGATGGAGGCCAACCGGTGTGCCTGGTCGAGTGCAAGTCGGGGGACGAGACGCCGTCCCCGGCGCTGCGGCATTTCCAGGGTGTGCTCGGGGTGCCGATCGCGGTGCAACTGGTGAACAAGCCCGGGATCTGCAGGAAGACTCGGGAGGAAGGCCGGTCCCTGTGGGTCGTTTCGGCCGATCGGTGGCTGGCGATGCTGCCGTGAGGGCGAGCCTGCCCGATCGGCCCCGAGATCCCGTCATCTGCAGAGAGTCGTGGCGGGTCCCTACGCCTACGCATTTTCGGATGGAACACTGCCGCCACGATGGTTCCTGCCCGTCATGGTTGTTTCAGGCGGTTGCGACAAGCCGCCGACCTCCTGCCATGACCCGGCGACCGCGGCTCCCGGCGACTTCTACTCGACGGCCGAGGTTTCCGCCGGCACTGCGTACATCGTCGTCCGTCCCCCTGACCGGTGGCCTCCATTCCCCTACGAGCCGAGTTTCACCCTGCAGTTCGTGATCACGCCTTTCCCGCCGCCTTGAGTGGATGCCGGGGGGAAGGTGTCCTGCCCCACCTCCTTGGCATCCCTGCCGGCGACGAGGACCGCGATGACGCCGAACGTGCTCCACAAGGTGATTCGCCTGCCCTGGTCTCTTCAGTGATCGTGACGGTGGTGCACCCCTGGAAGTCAGGGACTGACTGGCGGCGGCGATCAGGACGCTGCCTGCGATCTGTTGCAGCGCGAGTATCGGATCCGTCGTGGCGCAGGGTCAAGGCATCCGGCGCGCGGGCGGGGGAGGGCGAATATCGCTGGAATCTCCGGCGGATCGATGTCCGGTTGTCCAGGCCCGGTTGCCCACGCTAGTATTTCCGTCGATGCGGAAGGGAGGAAGCATGACGTTCCGGATGACCCTGGCGACGATGGCCGTGGCGGTGGCAGTGATCGGTTGCCAAAGCGATCCGTGCGAGAAGGAGGAGATCAACTGCGGAGGGACCTGCCTCATGCCGGGCATGATGGAAATCGACCCTTACAACTGCGGAGCATGCGGCAAGCAATGCGGCCTGGGGGAGACATGCGTGCAGTCGAAGTGCCAATGCTCCTCAGGCGGTTGCGGGGCTCCGGCCGACGTCCTGTCCGACACGTCGGGTGGCGGTGACGTCCCGCCCAGCACCGACGTGGCGAACGACACGGACGTTCCGTTGCCGGAGGACCTGCCGACCGGGCCTGACGTGGACCTCGACACGGGCACCCTGGACACGCCGGAAGTCATCGTCGTCCAGAAGAGGATCTTCGTGACCGACGGATCGTTCACCGGGAACCTGGGGGGCGTGAGCGGTGCGGACCTGCTGTGCCAGGGCGATGCCAACCACCCCGGCGCGGGTTCGTTCAAGGCGCTTCTGGCCGATGGCGTGAACCGGCGCGCTTGCGTGATGGGCAACGAGAACTGCCAGCCCGCCGACCACCTGGACTGGGTGATGGCACCGAACGTGACCTATGTCCGCCGCGACGGCACGACCGTCATCGGCCAGGCCAACGCGGCGGGCATCATCCCGTTCAACGACGGCGCCCAGCTTGCCAACTCCATCGGCACGTCGGACGTCCAGGCGTTCACCGGGTTGTCGAGCGACTGGAGCCTCTACAGCGGCTGCGGCGGCACCTGCAACTGCACCGGCTTCACCAGCGCCGACGGATCGGACCTCGGGCCGGTCGGTGTCGCGTCCATGGTCAACCAGAACGCGATCGGGGATACGGCCATCTCCTGTTCCGCCTCTGCCCACCTGTACTGCGTCGAGCAGTAGGAGCGGGTCCTGGAATTCGTGATCCAGGGCAACACTTCCCAGATGCGGGATCCGGCCTTCGTCAAGGAACTCAGCCGCCGGGCCCGATCCTGGCGCCGGATTCCGCGAGGGTCGAGGGCGTGCGGATCCGCCCTGGAGAAGGCGCGGACCGTGCGCTTCAGCACGGTGGTCCCGCACGCCCGTGCTCCTGAACCCCGCTGCGCCTGACCTTCCGGGCGGCACGGACCTTGCTGTCAGACTCCGCCCGTGATTGTGTGGGTCATCAGCGACGGTCTGAAGAGGGGAAGAACAGGGCATGAAGTCCGTCGACAAACGTCTTCGACTTTGGAGGTCTGGTCATGGCATGGGGTGATCGCAGCGACGGCGTCCTGTTACGAAAGCTTCCCGGCTTCCGGAAGATGTTCCCGTTCCTGATGCGCACGCGCACCGAGTCGGTCATCTACTACCGACAGCGCATGGACCTGACGCGCACTCTGCCGTGGATCGAGCGCTTCAATCAGGGACGCGAACGAAAATGCTCGCTGTTCCACGTCATCCTGGCTGCGTCCGCGCGCACACTGGCCCTGCGTCCGGACGCCAACCGGTTCGTGGTCGGGCGGCGCATCTACCAGCGCCGCACGATCGACCTTTCGTTCGTGATCAAGCGCGAACTCAGCGAGAGTTCCGGCGAGACGAACCTGAAACTCACCTTCGCGCCCCGGGATACGATCTTGGAGGTCGTCGAGCGGGTCGCCGACGCCGTCGAAGCCACCCGGAAGAGCGGGGCATCGCCCGACGAGAACACCAGCGACATGCTCACGCGCCTGCCCCGCTCGGTCCTCCGGACGGTGATGGCCGGCGTGCGCGCGGCAGACTACTTCGGCCTTTTGCCCGCCTCGTTCATCAAGGGGGACGCGTTGTACACCAGCGCCTACCTCGCGAACCTTGGCAGCATCGGCATCGACACGCTCTACCACCACATGTTCGAGTGGGGGAATGCAGAGTTCTTCATCGTGGTGGGCAAGGTGAAGAAGGAGCCGGTGGTCAACGACGATGGCGTCATCGAGGTCAGGGACGTGGTCGACGTCAGTTTCAGTCTGGACGAACGCGTCACCGACGGAGTCCACTACGCCCGGACGATCGCCCTGCTGACGAACCTGGCCGAGAACCCGGAGAAGCTGGTTCAGGTCCCGGGGGAGTTGCCGGATCCCTTCGCGCTGGCGTGAGGGTCGGTCGCGGTTGCGCTGGAGCCCGCGGCCCTGTGTGGCAGGGCACTGGAATGGTGTTGAAAGCCGCCGACCCTTCCGGGTGGGTAGGGTTGTTCTTGTCCTGCATGGTCAGCCCCCCTTCGCGCGAAGCGGGACGGGGGGTGCCGGGCGCGGCTCAGTCCTCGCTCCAGGGCAGCGAGTAGGCCGAACCCCAGTGGAAGTCGTCCCAGTTCAGGATGCGCCAGGTCTGCAGTTCGTTGTCCAGGCGCAGCACCAGGAAGGAGTCGGCGTCGTACTGGCTGGTCCCGACGACCATGTGCGGGACCGAGAAGTTGTCGGCCAGGTTCAGCCACGCGTGGGAGTGGCCCGACAGGACCAGGCGCACCGTGTCGGCGTGCCGGGCCAGCACCGCCGGCAGGTCCTGCACCACGAACAGAGGGAAGTGCAGCATCAGCACGGCGGGACGACCGTCCGACAACTGGTCCTCCAGCCACGCCAACTGCTCCGCCCCCAGGCTGCCCGAGTTGTAGTCCCAGGCGTCGGTTCCCTGCGCGAACGTCGCGCCCGAGAAGTTGTCCAGGACAATGAACTTCCAGGCGCCCAGATCGACGGCGTAGTAGGGATCGGTGCCGAAGTGGTGCTTGAACAACTGCCGGGCCAGCGCCATGGGATACTGGCCCTCGAAGTCGTAGTCGTGGTTGCCCAGGGCCGGCCAGACCGGCGCCGGCCAGCCGTCGAAGGCCTGCTCGGCCACGTCGTAGCGGTCGTCGGTGTCCGCCATGTACTCGTCGTACGTGGCGTGCTCGTGGGTAAAGCAGATGTCCCCGGCCACGAAGATGCCGGCCAGTTCGTAAGGCAGGCCCTGAAGCGTTTGGCCCAGCGCGATGGCGTTCTGCGCGTGCGGGTCCCCGGGAGCCTCGAAGTGGGTGTCCGCGACGACGGCGACGTAGGTGTACCGCGGGGGCGCCGGGACGTCGGCCATCGTGTTCTGGCCCGAGTCGGTCACCAGGATCAGGTCGGTGGACGGGACGTCGGCGGATTCCAGCGCGGCGGGAATCACCCCGTCGGCGGCGACGGCACAGCCGGACGCGAGGACGGCAAGAAGGGCGAACCGGAAGACATGCGTCGGCGTCTTCATCACAGGGCTCCCAGTTTCGAGAAGATGGCGTTGATGAACCCGTTGATGGCCACCTGGTCCGCCGGGGCCAGTCCGGTGCCGCGGTCGATCCACAGCAGCCCGCCCAGCGACGGGGACCTGAAGGCCAGGTGACCCTGCAGCGACGCGGTCCCGTCCGCCGCGATGGCGCCCAGCGGACTGGTCTGGCCGGGCGCCGACACCTCGACGGCGTCTGCGAACTCGGTTTCACCGAAGTGGGGACCGTCCCAGGCGGTCGTCGTGTCGGGGCAGGCATCCGCATAGACGTACGGCGCGAAGCCGTCGGCCGTGTTGCCGCCGAAGCGCAGCGTCGAGGTGCCGTTCGCGGCGGTCCAGGTCGCATAGGCGGACCCGCCGGCCGGGAGGATCAGCGTGCCGTCGTCGTCGGTCGCGGTGTCGCCTTCGGCCACGGGAACCAGGGCCGTGAAGATTTCGGTGAACCCGCCGCGGGCTGCCAGAATCCCGTGCTCGGTGTCCAGCGGATCCCCCGTCCCGTCGGAGGTCGCGAAGGTCTGCACCAGCATGACGGCCGGCGTCACCGTTGCCGAGGCGTCGTGGAACGTGAACGTCAGCGTCGCGTTGGTCAGCGTCGCGCCGCCCTTCAGGCACTCGTAGGAGCGCAGGAAGGCGGGCCACTCCGCGTCGGGAACGGACCCCCAGTTCGGGAAGAAATCCCGCAGATTGAACGGCGTGTCCAGCAGGGCCAGCAGATCGAACTGGATCGTGCCGTTCGCCAGTCCCAGCAGCGGCAGCAGGCTGCCCAGCAGCGGGACCAGTTGCTCGGGGTCCTCGGGATCCAGGGAATCCAGCATCCCGGTCACCAGGTCCGGCAGCTTGAAGCCCAGCGAGGTCGCGACGGTGTTGATGCCCACGGTGCGGTTCACGACGTCGATCAGCGTGCCCAGGGCCGTCAGCACGTCCCCTTCCAGGCTGAGCCGCGCCGTCGCGTCGCCGGCCAGGTGCGCCTTGACCTTTTCCACCGTGGCCTTCAGCGACGCCGAATCCCCGTCCCACAGCACCTCCAGTTCGGTCTTGCCGGAGGGGAAGCTCCCGTGCAGGAGGAGGTGCCGATGGGCGGTCGTCGTCAGCGTGGCGACGTTGTCCTCCAGGCCGTTGTCTTCCGCCATCGAGTCCGCCGCGGCCAACGTGTCGTCTGCGGCCCCGGCGATTTCGGCCTTGATGGACCGCCACGTGTCGGCGCCGCCTTCGGGCAGCAGCGTGAAGGCCTTCGGGGATTCGTCCAGGATGCCGGCCAGCGTGGCCACCAGCCCGCGGTCGTCCATCATCGTTTCCAGCGTCAGGAGGTTCACGTCGGTGTCCTGGGACCCCAGCAGCGCCACCAGCGCGAACATCATGTGGTTGAACGCCGAAATCCCGTGCAGCTCGCTGCGGTCCCACGAGCAGCACAGGTCCATCATCGGGTGGTCGCCGAAGGCCAGCGGCAGGCCGCCTTCCAGGTGGAAGACCGGGTTGCCCGGCAGCGCCTTCAGCGCGTCCAGGCGCTCCTTCTGCGCCAGCGCGGCGGCATGCAGCGCGTCGATGGCGGTGCCGACCGTGCCGGGGTGCGTCGGCCACGCCGCGATCGGCAGGACGCCCTGGGCCGGCGCGTCGGGATCGTCCTTGAAATTGATCATCCCTGGCAGCGAACTGAACATCGCCACGTTCGCCTGGAACCGCGCCAGCACCAGTCCCCACTGCGCGTCCGGCAGCCCGGGGGCCCGTTCCAGCGCCCGGCCGAACGTGTCGATGGCGGCCAGGGACTCGCCCGCCGACAGCAGTTCCCTGCCGGAAGCCACCAGAGCCAGCGCGGTCGGGTCGACCACGTCGTCCACGTCCGGGCCGCGGTCGTTCGCGATGTCGCCGGGGGTGTCGTCGAACGCATCCGGCGTCACGTCGGGCAGCACGTCGGGCCCCGCGTCGGTCCCGCCGTCCCCCCCGCCGTCGCAGCCTGTGACCAGCAGCATCGCGGCGCATGTCGCGGCCAGCAGCCCGATCCGGTGTCCCCATCGTCCAGCATTCATTCCGCCATCTCCTGCCGTGGAACCGCCGGCTATTGTGGTGTGGCGGTCCGGCAACTTCAACCGGAGAACAAGGGGGGGGCAGGCAATTGACATCGGCGTGCACCGCGGTCGCCGGCACGGGCGGCCCGGAAATCGGGCGCCGTCACACTCGTTCGTCATGCTTTTCCACTTCGGCCTGGATCGCGTGGCGCCGGAGTCCCCGGCGGCCGTCGAAGCCCTGCTTGTGGATGATGCGGTCGTAGTACGTCTCCAGGGTGCCGCGGGCGATCCCCAGCCTTTCGGCGATCTCGGGCGACGCGTAGCCCTGGCCGATCAACTCGAACACCTCCTGCTCGTTCGGCGACAACGTGGTGCTGTGCGGCGCGATGTGGGAATGGGGCCTTCGGTCCAGCGCCCGGGAGATCACGGGACTCAGGAAACTGATGCCTTCCCGCACCGCCTCCAGGCACCTGACCAGCACCCGCGGTTCTTCGCGCTGGGCAACGAAGCCCCGCGCGCCGGCGTCCAGGACCCGGCGAATCGGGCCGGGTTCCTCGTGCATCGAGTACACGGCGATCCCAAGGGTTGGCCACCTGTCGCGCAGGGTCACCACCAGGTCCTGGACCGAACCATCCTCCAGCGACAGGCCCACGACCACCATGTCGGCCGCCGTGGACCCCAGGGCCGTCAGCGCCCTCCGGGGCTCCGGTACGACCCCGACCACGTCGAATCCTGCGTCCTGGATCAGCATGGCCAGCCCGTGCGCCAGGACCGGGTGGTCCTCCACCAGGAAGACCCGGGTTCGCGCCTGCCCGTCCGGGGCTCCCGCATCCGCCGTATCCGACGAATCGTCCATGAGATCACCTTTGTGGTGCCATGCTAGCCCGGTGCGGCAGGAGCGTCACGACGAAGGGCGGGATGAGCGAGCCCCGCTGCGGCGATTACTGGCAGATACCCGCGGGACAGGTGGCGGGGCTGAGGCAGTCGGTGTCCGAAAGGCAGCCGCTGCCGACCGGGCATCCGGTGACGGTGGCGTTCACGGCGGTGCAGTCGGCGTTGCAGGTCCCGCACGCATCGACGTTGCCGTCATCGCAGGCCTCGCCGGGCTCGGCCAGGCCGTTGCCGCAGACGGACGTGCACACCCCCGCGGTGCACGCCGCACTCGCGCAGTCGCCGTTGTCCATGCACCCCACTCCGCCGAAGCATCCGGTGACCGTGGAGTTCACGGCGCTGCAGTCGGCGCTGCAGGTCCCGCACGCATCGACGTTGCCGTCGTCGCAGGCCTCGTCCGGTTCCTGGACGCCATTGCCGCAGATCGATGTGCACGCACCGCTCGAGCAGACATCGCTGGCGCAGTCGCCGTCGTCCGTACACCCGAATCCGCCGGTGCATCCGGTGACGGTGGAGTTCACGGCGCTGCAGTCGGCGTTGCAGACCCCGCACGCATCGACGTTGCCGTCGTCGCAGGCCTCGCCGGGTTCCAGGAGGCCGTTGCCGCAGACCGATGAACACTCGCCGCTCGAGCAGGTGCCACTGGCGCAATCCCCGTTGGTCGCACACCCGAATCCGCCGATGCACCCGGTGACCGTGCCGTTCGCGGCCGTGCAATTGGCGTTGCAGGTTCCGCACGCATCGACGTTGCGGTCGTCGCAGACCTCGCCCGGCTCGGTGATGCCATTGCCGCACACCTGGACGCAGACGTGGCTGCTGCACGACCCGCTCAGGCAGTCGCCGTTGTACGCGCACGGGGTCCCCAGCGAGCATCCGGTGACCGTGGCGTTCGCCGCCGTGCAATCGGCCTTGCAGGTTCCGCACGCATCGGTGTTGCCGTCGTCGCAAACCTCGCCGGTCTGGACGACGCCGTCCCCGCACACGGCCACGCACTTGCCCTGGAAGCAGGAGGCGCTGGCACAGTCCGAACCCGTCCGGCAACCCGTGCCAACGGGGCAGAGCACGAAGAACGGGCTGCTCGTGGCGATCGGCAACGTGCAATTGGCGCTGCACGTGCCGCAGGACGAGGTGTTGCCGTCGTCGCAGAACTCGAACGGCGGCTCCCTGTAGCCGTCTCCGCAGCTCTTCGTGCAGTGGTGGCTGGCGCAGACCCCGCTGGCGCAGTCGGCATTCTGCGCGCAGTGGACGCGGTAGGCGCACTTCGGCCAGGCGAGCGTCGCGGAGCAGTCGTGGTTGCAGGTGCCGCACTCCTGGATGTTGCCGTCGTCGCAGACCTCGCCCGAGTCGAGGACGCCGTTGCCGCACAGGTCCACGCAGCGGTTCAGGCTGGGTACCATCGTGTTGATGTCGCAGTGGGTCGTCTCGCAGTCGTCATCGGACATGCAGAGGCTCCCGGTGCGGCAGAGGTGGCGGGCGCTGCCGGCGCAGTTGATGGTGATCTCCGCGAACACGGTCGCGCCGGTGCCGGTGTCGCCCGAGCCGGCGATCATCTGGATGGAGCGGCTGTAGAACCCCCCGCCCACGAGCTGCTCGAAGGTGATGGGGGTGTCGATGAACGACATGTACCGGTCGCCGTCGTTGTTGCTGGCGTAGATGGAGGGGTCGCCGTCCGGGCACGCCAACGATCGGTCGTCGTGGGTCTCGCTGATGGCGCCGTTCAGGACGACCGCCTCCCCCGGGGCCAGCGTCACCGCGTACGACCGGTTCAGCGGCACGCTGTGCAGCGTGATGGGCAGCTCGCACAGGCAGCCGTCGTACTCGGCGGGACAGTCGGAGTGATCGCTCAGTTGCACGCCCGGGAACAGCCCGCCCGGGACCTGCACGTAGAAGGCCCACTTCCACTCGGTGTCGTGGCTGCCTTCGTGGTTCTGCGGCGGCGTGATGTCGATGGCCGCGTAGGTCACGGTGATGCTCAGGTCGGGCCTCAGCGGGTTGCTCCCGATCGCCAGTTCCGACCCGTCGATGCGCCCGTCGCCGTCGGTGTCCGGGTCCAGCGGATCGGTGTGTTTCGCGTACTCCGCCCCGTCGTTCATCCCGTCGCCGTCGCTGTCCGCCTTGGCCGGGTCCGAGAACACGTATTCCAGCGAGCCGTCGGACCGTTGCACGTTCCAGCCGACGTAGTGCTCGAAGTAGTCGTCGAGCCCGTCGCCGTCGGTGTCGGCCTTGGTCGGGTCGGTCCCCAGCGCCAGCGACTTCGTCGTGTCGATCGTGTAGCCGGGGAAGAGCTGCGCGAACGAGTTGAGGTAGCTGAACCGGGTCGACGAGAGCTCGTCGAAGTCGCCGATGCCGTCGCCGTCGGTGTCGGCCGAGGTCGGGTCCGTGGGGCAGATGCCGACGCCCGGCTGGCCCCAGCACGGCAGGTAGGCCTCCGCGTAGTCGGGCAGGCCGTCGCCATCGGTGTCCGGCACCAGCGGGTTCGACGCCTTCGTTCCGCTGGTCGCGATGCCGCCGGCGTTGGTCACCGTCACGGTCCAGCCGCTGCGCTCGTACGAATCGGTGAGGCCGTCCTTGTCGATGTCGCCGCCGAAGGCCGCGTCGCCGGGGCGATTCGGGCTCGATCCAAGGATGCGCTCGTACCCGTCGGCAACCATGTCCTGATCCGTGTCGGGATTCAGAGGGTCGGTCGTTTCCAGCCGCTGGCCGCGGCCGCCCAGCAGGATGGCATCGTCACCGCCGACGATGCTGCCGACGACCCCGTCCGCACCCGGCTTGACCACCGAGCAGAAGTCGAACGGTCCGCCGTCCGCGCACTTGTCCGACACGGAAGCGTTGAAGACGCTGTTCCCCTTGCCGACCACGAGCAGGTCGTCGCCGCCGACCGTGCTGTCCCCGAGCCCGAGGCCTGCCGTGGCCGCGACGTCGTCGGCCGACACCACGGTCGGTCCGGCCACGTACACGATCGCCACGACCGTGCTGGGGTCGTGCACCCCCGTGCCCGCGGGCACCACCTGGACGTCGCCGCAGTCCACCGCGTGGATGCATGCGTGGCTGGCCCAGCAATCCTGGTCGGTCAGGCAGTGCAGGTTCGAGTCCTCGATGCAGCGGTTGCCGGGGCACGCCACGGTATCGGCCGTGAGGTCGGGTCCGGCCAGGATCAGCACCTTGTTCCCGTCGATGCCCTTGGGATCGACGATCCCTGCGCCGGTCAGGTACCCGAACACCTCGTCCGCGTCGGTGACCAGGTCGCCGTCGGTGTCGGTGCTGCGCGGGTCGGATCGGTACAGGGTCACGTCCACCGGACAGGCCGGACACGGCCCGCCGTCCGGGCACGCCACCGCGTCCAGGCACACGCCGCCGCCGGTGCAGTCCGCGTCGGTGGTGCACGGCCTGGCGCTTTCGGTGCCGGTCGCACCGCGCAGCAGGTTGCCGCTGCCCAGCAGCGCCTTCGGACCGATCGCGTCGCAGGCACAGCGCGTCAGCCGCAAGTCCTGCTCGTCCCAGTCGCGCAGGCCGTCGACGTCGGAGTCGGCGAGGCGCGGATTCGGGAAGACGTGGCGCAGGAGCTGTCCGACCACGCCCACGTCCCAGCCGATGCGGATTTCCGAGAAGTCCCCCAGTTGGTCGTCGTCGGTGTCCTTCTTGAAGTCCGAGCTGCCGTGCAGGTACTCCTCGGCGGCCAGCAGGCCGTCGCGATCGAGGTCCTGCTCGAACGCCAGCGAGAGGTCGTCGCCCGGGCGCACCCGGATCGAACCGAAGTCGGTCTGGAGCTGGCTCCCGTCCGACATCAGCAGCACCCACTGGCGCCGGTACTGGCCGTTGCGGCGCTCCTCGATCCGGACCACCTGCTCGGGTCCGGCACAGAGCCCGACAAAACCGTCCGCGGTGCAGTCGGCGTCGGTGGTGCACGGGATGCCGGGACCCACGAACACGTCGTCGCCCGCGGGGACGCTGGCGAGGAACACGAAGTCCTCCGGATGGATCGTGCCGCCGGGCGCGACGACGACGGCGTCCCGCGCCAGGCCCGTGGTCCCTTGGGCGACGATCTGCCGGTCGCCGCGACAGTGGCCCGTTTCCCCGGTGATGTCCGCCCCGCAGTCGTCGTCCGACTGGCACCTTTCGCCCGGGTAGTGCGGCGCGTAGGCCAGGACGCACACGCCACTTTCGGCAACCGTGTCCGCCGTCTGGTTCACGCCGGCGAGGATGCGGAACGGCGTGTCGCCGTCACAGGTGCGGCTGACCTCGTACCCGGAGACCGCGTCGGGCACGTCGTCGCCCACGGGCTTTGTGTCCAGCACGCCGTTCGGGCCGGCCACGATCGTGACCGCGTCGGAGGGCACGCCCGTGGTCCCGACCGGGACCATCTGGAGGTCATCGCCCACCGCCACGCTGGACACGGCACGGTCCGCCCCGGCACGGATGCCGTCCGGACCGGTCATTTCGTCGTCCCCGCCCGGGACGGTGTCGAGGATGCCGTCGGGACCCGCCGCGACCACCACCGCGCCGGGAGCCAGCGGGAAGGTGCCGGCCGCGAACACCTGGACGTCGTCGCCCTCGGCCGTGCTGTCGGAGGTGCCGTCGGAGCCCGCCAGGATGCGCATGCCCTCGCTGTTGTAATCGGTGCCGGAAGGCGTGGTGTCCAGCACGCCGTTGCGGCCGGGTGCCACGACAACGTCGTTCAGGTTGACGGCGTCGCCGACGGGCACGACCTGGACGTCGTCCCCCAGGGCCGCGGTGGACGCCGTGGCGCCCGTCGCGCGGATCAAGGCCGGCGAGTGCCGCGGCATGCCCAGGATGTCCTGGAGCACGAAGTCCAGCGGGATCGGAGTCGCCCCGTTGGTGCCGGTGAACTCCGAGAAGCCGCCGATGATCCTGCCGCCCTCGCAGGGTGCCGAATCGCCGCAGTCGGAGTCGTCCAGGCACACCGCCCCGGCGTTGGTCCCGCCGGCGGCGCAGCGCAGTTCGTCGCGTGGCCGGTCCAGCACGCCGGCCGTGATGACCTGGTACTCCGTCGCCACGCCGTCGCCCTTGTCGATGCGGATGCCGACGGTGCTTTCGCGCACGGACTGCAAGCCCGCCGAGAAGTTGCGGTCGTCGCCCGTGACGAGGTTGTAGTTCGCCACGGTGAACACGATCCCGCGCGGCGCCCGCATGAGGTCCTCGACGACGCTCGGGTACACGTCGGCGCTGGCGAAGACGATGGGGCCGCGCCGCTGCCCGGGCCCGAGGTTGAGGACCAGATCGCCCCCGCTCTGCGGCACCAGCGTGGCCAGCGGGACCATCTTCGTGGGGTCCTGGGGGTCGGTGGTCGCTGCGCGGATCACCAGGTCCTGCAAGGTGATCGCGAGGGAGGAGGTGTTTGCGAACGTGACGTCCACGAGCATGCTCGCCCCGGCCACCTCGCGGTGGACCTGGCTGGTCGCGCTCAGCTCGCGCCCCCGGTCCAGCCCCTGCTGGTACGACTGGCTGGTCGTGCGCTCGGACTCGGTCGTGTTGGAGGTCGTGAACTCCTGCCCGCCTTCCACCTCGACGCCGCCCTTCAGGCGCATCGGCAGACCCGTCAGGCCGACGCACGCGGCGTCCGCGCACGAATCGACGCCGAAGTCGCCCTTGAGCAGCCAGTGGCCGACGGTCTGGCTGAGGTTGGTGGTGGCCTTCTTGCTGTCGTTCTGCAGCGTGCTGGACGTGGCGCTGGTTTCGGTCCTCGTCGTGCCGGAGGAGTCCTCGTACGTGAATCGCTGATCGATCTGCAGGCGCACGTTGCCGACCTCGATCGCGTTGGAGGGAAGGTCGGCGATGCGCGGATTGCGATGCAGTTGGTAGATCTCGTCCCCGTCGTCGTAGCCGTCGCCGTCCGAATCGGCGGTCAGCACGTCGGTCTTGTAGAACTCGACCTCGAGCATGTCGTCGAGCCCGTCGCCGTCGGAATCCTGCGACGTCGGGTCGCTATAGATGATGTTGTACTCCTCGTAGTCGTTCAGCCCATCGTCGTCCGTGTCCGGGTCGCGCGGGTCGCTGCCGATGAGCCGCTCGAGCCCGTCGTCGAGCCCGTCGCCGTCGGTGTCCCCCGCGTTCGGGTCGGACGTCACCTGGCGCGGGACCTTGGTCCCGTTGGCCAGCGTCACGGTCACCGTCCAGCCGCGCTGCTCGTCGTTTTCGGCCATGCCGTCGCCGTCGGAGTCCGGGATCGAGCACGACAGGACACAGGTGCCGTTGCACGCCGGGACGTCGGTCGGGTCGCAGAGCCCGTCGGCGGCGCAGTCGTCGTCGCTGCCGCACTGGCCTTCGCCCAGCCCGTCGCTGCCGTTGGTGCACGTCAGCGGACCGCAGCTCCAGGGGGTCCCCTGGAACTCCGCGCTGCGCGGATCGATGTACACGCCGCCGACGCCGGTCTCGGGCGGCGCCAACTGGTTGCCGCTGCGGTCGCGCACGTTGTTGGCCATGACCTTGTACAGGACCTCGTTCTGGGTCAACGTCGTCAATTCGACCGCGGTCCCGTCGGTGCCCAGGAAGCGGGCGCCGACCACGTCCAGGGTGCCGGCCTCGGGGTTCACGTTCTTCTGCACGATGTGGTAGCTGCCCGGGAGGATCGCGTCGTCGCTCATGGACTTCGAGTACGACACGACCACGGTCGTGCCGCTGGTGGACGCGGCGCCCACGACGCGGGGCAGCACGTCGCCGCCTTCGGTCGAGGGGGTCCCGGCGAACGTGAAGGTTGCGGTGCTGAACAGCGGGTCGATCGCGTTGCCCGCCTTGTCGAACACGCCTGCGACCGTGACCGTGTATTCCACGTTCGCGTGCTGGGCCGCGGTCGTCAGCAGGACCTGGTTTTCGGCCGCGGTCAGCGTGGCGCCGAGCACCTCCAGCGTTGGCGAGATGGCGTATTTCGCCGGGTCGGCCGACTCGACGCGCACCTTTTCGCTGAAGGTGACCAGGACGCTCTTGTCGCTGGCGCTGACGGCGGACACGACGCGGGGCGGATCGTCGTCCACCGGGGGGATGCCCTGGAAATCGGCGCTGTTGCGGGTCGGGTCGATGAAGAAGGCCCCGCCGATGCTCTGGATGTCGGTGGCGATGACCCGGTACAGGACGTTGCTCTGCGGCGTGGTCGTCAGGGTCACGCGACGGCCGTCGCTGCTGGCCACGGCCTCCAGGATCTGGATGTCGATGTCGGTGTCGTCGTCGGGATCCAGGATCGCGTAGTTCGCGACGTTGCCCAGCGATGCGCCGGTCGCGGGCTCGCTGAAGGTCAGCACCACCTCGATGGCGCTGTGCGCGGCCGCGGACTCCAGGAAGAGGTCCTTCGTGATGCCGAGGAACGTGGCGGTGTTGTGGGCGGGATCGATGACGTTTCCCGCCCGGTCAAACACGTTGCTGACGGTGAGGGTGTATTGCGTGCCGGCGCTCTGCCGCGTCGTGGTCAGGAGCATCTGCGTCTGGTACTCGGTCTGGACCGCGTCCAGCACCTGCAGCGACGGCGAGAGGACGAAGTTCCCGGCGTCGGCCGATTCGGCGCGCAGCGGCTCGTTGAAGGTGACCAGGACGGTCGTGTCGCTGGCGCTGACCGCGGACACGACCCTGGGCGGCGCCTCGTCGTTCGGGGCGATGCCCTGGAAATCGGCGTGGTTCCGGTCCGGATCGATGTAGAAGTCACCCCCCGTGCTCTGGATGTTGTTGGCAACGACCCGGTACAGCATGTTGCTCTGCGGGGTGGTGGTCAGGACGACGCGGCGGCCGTCGCTGCTGGCCACGGCGCCCGTAATCTGGATGTCGATGTCCTGGTCGGTGTCCGGATCCAGGATGGCGTAGTTGGCGGCGTTTTGCAGCGACTCGCTGGTGGCGGGCTCGCTGAACTTCAGCATCACCTCCGTGGAGCCCAGCGAGGTCGCGGTTTCCAGGAAGAGTTGGCTGGTGATCCCCGTGAACGTGGCGGTGTTGTACGCGGGATCGATCAGGTTGCGCGCCCGGTCCCGCACATTGCCGACGGTGAGGGTGTATTGCGTGCCGGCGCTCTGCCGCGTCGTGGTCAGCAGCATCTGCGTCTGCAGTTCGGTCTGGATGGCGTCCGTCACGGTCAGGTTGGGCCCCAGTTGGAAGTTCGACGGGTCCGCCCCCTCGCTGTCGAGCGGTTCGCTGAAGGTCGCCAGCACGGTCGTGGCGCTGGTGGACACCGCACCGACCAGGCGCGGGGCCGTGGTATCGACAGGCGGCAGCCCCCAGAAGTTCGCCAGGCTGCGGGTGGGGTCGACGGTGCGCCCGTCGCTGACGCAGACCGAAGTGATGCAACTGGCTTTGGCGACCGCGCGCACGCGCACCTTGTCGACCAGGAGGTCGGGGGGCAGCGTCGTCAACTGGTCGAAGTAGATCCGGGTGCCATCGCCGACGGCGACCCGGCGCGTTTCCTGGGTGGTGATCGTGTAGTCGAAGCCGGGGGAAGACGCGCTGGAAACGAAGATCTCGATGGCGTTGAGGCCGGCCCCGTACAGGCCCAGGACGACGCGATCCGCGCGCGTGGGCACGTCGAAGGCCAGCGTCAGTTCCTCGTCGGCGGCGCCCCCGACGGCCGTGGCGCAGGGGTTCCCGGTGCAGGTCGCGGTGCCCACGCCGATACCGGAGGTGGCCGGTTTCACGGTGCCCGCCTTGCCCGTCGCTTCGGGGTTGGCCCATGCACTGTGGCTCACCTCGGTCCGTGCCGTGATCTCGAAGCGCGCCTCGGCGCCGGACTCCGTCAGCGGCCTCAACGCCGGCGCGCAGGTCAGACTGGCGATCGCGGCCAGTTCCGATACGTCGCCGTCGTCGCAACTGAAGCGGGACTTCACGTTGGTGGCCTGCACCACGTACAGGCGGTTCCGCTGCGGCGTCGTCGTCAGCACGACCGTGCGCAGGTCGTCCTGGAGGCTTGCGCCAAGGATCTCGATGTCGACGTCCTCGTCGGTGTCGGGGTCGGCGAGGCGGTAGAAGCCCGCGATCTCGGCCAACTGGCGATCCATTCGCTCGCTGAAGGTGAGCGCGATGGAGGTGCTCGATCGGGATATCGCGGACTCCAGGAACGGCTCCCTCTGGCTGGTGCCGGCGAAGCCCGCCGATCCGATGCCGAGGTCGTTGGCCAGCGAGATCTGGTATTGGATGGGCTGCTGTTTTGCCGTCGTCAGCGTGACGACCTGGCCGCTCTGGTTGATCACGGCGCCGGTCACGGCCAGGAGGCCGCCGCTTCCGTCACGGATGACCCAGTCCTGCGGCGATCCCGCCAGGGAACCGAACGGCGCGCTGGCGGTCACGACCACGTAGTGCTCGCTGGGCGCCCGTGCCGTCAGCGTAGGGCCGCCCGCAGTGCTGCCCGGGTCGCTTCCGCACGCGAAGAGGACCGGGACCAACAGAAGGGCCAAGGATCCACTCAGGCGCACGTGCAGCCTCATGGCGTTTCCCCCTTTGAAGAACGGATGGTGGTTTCGAAACCAAGGCTAGTCCGTGCCGCAAGGGAGGGCGAGTCGGGAAAATTGGGGACATGTCGGGAAAAGGAGGGGCGGGAGCGGGGTGGGCGCGTTGCATGCCGTGGGTCTGCCCCTCGTATGGGGACCCAACAACGGTCTGTCGAAGCCCGCCAGGAAAACAACTCCTGGAAGCAGCGACGCAATTATCAACGGTTACACTTCGCTCTCGTCTTGATTACCAGGCCCAATGGAAAACAACGAGGGCTCGGCGCCGCGCTCGCGTTCCCGATGCTGCCACGCTCTTCCACGCGGGCGGTCACCTGATCCCATGCCGTGGGTCGCGCCGCGTTCAACAGGACGACCTGCACGGCCTCGCGACCGATGTCGGGGTATGAGCCCGACCTGCCCACCGGACGGTGATACGATGCGAACCCCTACTGCAAGGAAGGTCCAGATTGGCGAAGGGCTTCCAGCGGCACCTCACCGTTCCGTTCCTGGACCAACTGCGGGGCCCCGGCCCTGCGAGGCAGGTGTTCCTGGCATGTCATGGCGCCGGGCTTGACCTGCGCTGGCGGCCCGAGGACCGGGTGAACGCCTACTCAAAGGGCCGTTGCATCGTTGCCCTGGGACCTGCATCCATGAGGATCCACGGGAAGTACCTCCCGGATGGCGTGCTGGGCCAGGCGCAGAGCACGCGCAAGGGCAACTACCTGCATTTCGACCTGGGCAAGGCTGCGGCTGCGTTCTGCTCCCGCCTGGGGGAGATTTGCGTGACGGCCCAGGAATACGAGGGCCGCGAGGAAGCCTCGGAGGATGCGTTCCTCCGGGGAAACGCGGGGCCGGGCCCCTTCCAGTGCATGGACCGGCAGGTGCAGATCCCCGGGATTCCCGGGCGTCTGGACGCCTTGGCGGTCACCCGATGGCAGGGACGTTCTGCGCTGGTGGCCGCCGAGATCAAATGCGGGTTGGACAACCGCATCCAGGTGGTTCCGCACCAGATCCAGAAATACGTCGCGGCGTTGGCGCCTGCCGGAGGGCTGCGGCAGGAAGTGGCCGAGTCGTATGGAATCGTCGCAACGCAGATGCGGACGATGGGCCTGTCTGCACCGGAGCCAGGGGAGTTCAGCCCCGGGATGCCGGTTCTGGGACTGCTGGTGCTGGTGGATTACAACCCGGCATCCAGACTCCTCGGGCGCGCGCGAGTCGAGGCGGCCGGTTTGCCCCGACCGACCTGGCTGTGGCAGGGCAATGGAAGCGCGTTGAAGGCTCCGGACCCTTCCGGGTGGGTGCGGTTGTAATGGGATGGGCTGGTAGCAGATTTGTATCAGGACCCCAGGCCGCCAGCGTCACGCAGCATTTCTTGAACTTCTTGCCATTGTGTCTCTGGGGCAGGGGCGAGGACTTCTTCCAGATCCTGCGCGAACGCGAAGAGGTCCAGGAGGCGGCTCCTCGGCTCCATGTCTACCAGCAGATCGATGTCGCTGTCCGGGCGCTGCTCACGACGTGCTGCGGAGCCGAAGACGCGCACGGAGTGGACGCCGTGCAGTGCGGCAATCCGATGCACCGCTTCTGCCACTTCGCGCGATACCAACGATTTTGGGGATGCCATGGTTGCCTGCACAACCGCGCTTCAGCGCTGCTTCAGTTCGAGGTCGGAGATGTCCCAGACGTGGCGAGGGCCGGGGCGTCCGCCCGCCTGGGCCAACTCGCGCGCCGCCTGTTGCATCCGCACGACGGCTCGGATCTTTTCCTCGAAGGGGAGGTCGGCCTGGCGCCTGTGGAAGGAGGCCTTGGTTTCGGCCAGCCGCTTGTCATCCATACAGCCTCCTGAACTCGTCGTACCGGTTCAGAAGACCGTGACGGGCAAGGATGTCGGTGAGCCTGGGGAAATCGACCTTTTCGGGTGTCTCGCTGAAGGTCTTGGCCAGCCGGACCTTGTCCTTGCCCCGCTGCAGCCGGATCGCGATCGCAAGCAGGTGCTCCAGTGGCGCGATTCGTAGCCGCTCGCCCTTCATGTCCCGCTCGATCGCCTGGTCCAGGGCCTCGGCCTCCAGGGAACCCGGGGCCACGTCGATGAACTGGACGAGGATGCCGGCGATCACGACGTGTTCACCCTCGAAGGTGCAGCCCCGCGCACGGAGCGCCTCGTGGAGGGGGCCAAGGTTGACGAGGAGTTGGCCGGGCACGGGAGGAATCATGACGAGGACATCGACATCGTCCGTCTGGGTGGCTTCCAGGTAGAACGTCAGGCCCATGGCGCCGCCCAGAGCCCACTTCGAGTAGAGGCCCAGAGCCTCCAACTCGTTCAACACCCGGATTGCGCCCAGCATGGTGGCCTCCTTGGCAATGGTAAGGGCGTGCGGTAGTTCGATCAAGGCGAAGGGGTTCGTTCCCGGCCTCGTCTATCCTCGACTCCGGACTGCCCACGAGCGCCGAGGAGGTCGCCGATGGCCGACATCGATTTCCTGGAAGCGATCCGCCGCGAATCCGCGCTCCTGGGGGAGGCCGCAGCATCCGTGCCGCTGGACACGCCGGTCCCGACCTGCCCGGGTTGGAAGGTCGAGGACTTGGTGGGCCACCTGGCGTCGGTCCAACTGCTCTCCCACCCGGTGAGCAAAAATACTCAACGATTGAGTATAATGTGCAAGGCCGGAGGGGAACCATGCCCGCAGCGACCTTCGAACGTGCCATCGTCGCCCGCCTGATGAAGGGCCTGGAGGCCCACGGGAATCTGGTACAGGTGGTGGTCGGCCCTCGCCAGGTCGGGAAGACCTGGGCGGCCCACGCGGTGCGCCGGCGGTGGCAAGGACCGGTGCGGTACGCGGCGGCCGACCAGTTCCTGCCCCCGGGTCCGGAGTGGATCCGGTCGCAGTGGGACCTGGCGCGTCATGACCTGGCGGACGGCCCGGCGCTGCTGATCCTGGACGAGGTCCAGAAGGTGCGCGGCTGGGCGGAAACGGTCAAGTCGGAGTGGGATGCCGACCGCGCAGAGCCCCACGCGCCGAAGGTGGTTCTGCTGGGCTCGTCCGCCCTGCTGCTGGCGAAGGGCGTGACCGAAAGCCTGGCCGGGCGCTTCCTCCTACATCGCTGCACGCATTGGTCCTGGC
>CAINDP010000162.1 GCA_903847405.1 uncultured Myxococcales bacterium
CCCCCGGCCGGTAGTCCGTGGACAGGCTGGGGAGGGCGGGATTCCCGCCGCAGGCCAGCAGCAGCGCGAGCGTCAGGAGGGGAAGGGTCGAAGTGCGATGCATTCTGTCCTCGTCCTGCAGGGTTCCACGGGCGGGCCACGGCGGGCCGGCGCTAGTATCGACGCCTGTTGCGCGCGTTTCAACCCCTGGAAAGCGAGGGGTGTCACTGTCTGCGCTCGGCCGCCAGGCGGGTCAGCGCCGCCTGCATGGCATCCTCGACCACGGCGGCGCATTCGGCTACGTAGGCCTTGTCGGCCGCCGCCTCGGGGCCGCTGCGCGGGAAGCGGATCGGGGGAAGGACCTCGATGAGGATCCGGGACGGCCAGGGCAGGAACGGGACCGGCGCCAGCATCAGGCCCCAGGGGAGGCCCAGCGCAATCGGCCAGCCCTTCACCCGGACCAGGCGGTCCAGGTGCAGCGCCCGGGCGATCCATTGCCCGTCGGTCAGCACGATCAGCGTTTCCTGGGCGCCGGCTGCGACCATGGGAACGATCGGCACGCCCGTCGCCAGGGCCAGACGAACGTATCCCGTGCGCCCGCCGAAGCAGATACGGTCCCGATCCCACCAGGAACGGAAGGCGTCGATGTCGCTGCCCGGGAAGACCAGGACCTTGCGGCCCAGGGCGAACAGTTTTTGCGCCGTCCCGTGGCCGGCCCGGACGGCCCCCAGGGGGACCACGATCTGGTTGAAGAACGGCAGGCGGATCGCCCACTCGTGGCCCAGGCCGTAGGGCACGTCCTCCAGGCCCCGTTCGCGGTACACGGCGAAGCCGAACAGGAAGGATTCCGGCGTCATGATCAGCGCGTTGTGGTTTCCCACGACCAGGGCGGCGCCCGACGGCATGCGGTCGATCCCCCGGACTTCGGCGCGGAAATACCGTTCCAGCAGGCCGTGCAGCAGTCGGTAGGCAAGGTCGACCCGTTCGGGGTCGCGCTGGTCCAGGCGGTCGATGTCGTACCGGCGCAGCCAACGGGTCAGGCCCATCGCATCCCTCCGTCGCGCGATCCTAGCACGCGAATCGTTTCCTCCCGTGCGCTTGTGCCGGATTCTACCGGTGGGTAGAATCCGCCCGTGACCTCCTCGCAACTGTCAGGCTGACCATGAAATGCACCCGGAACGTCGTTTCCCCGGCCCTGGTCCTGGTCTTCCTCCTGGGTGGATGCGCCGGTGCCGGCGACGGCGACGCGGCCGCCGGGGACGCCTTCGGCGACGACGGGGATCCGGTGGACGCGACCGAGGTCGTCACGCCGCCCCGCACGGTCTTCGTGCAGTCCGGGACGCCGACCGACGTGCGGTTCGACGGGGCCCCCTGGACGGCCGACGGCGGCTGGCTGACCGGCGAGGGGTGCAGCCGCTTCCTGCACGGGGGCGGTCGCATCGGTTCCGGGGACTTCCGGGTCCATGTGCGGATGCGGCTGCAGGACCCGGCCGGGGCCGTCTTCCTGTTCCGGGGCAGCAATCACCTGCTGTTCGACGACGGCGCGGGGAACCTGGTCCTGGAGGGCCCCCTGTTCCCGGACGACGCCGTCACGCTGGGGCCTTCCCCGATCCAGGACGACGTCCCCTTCACGCTGGAACTGGTCCGGGAGGGCGATTTCCTGGAACTGCTGCTGGACGGCACGTCGCTGCACCGGTGGGCCTTCGACGCCCCGGACTTCGGGACCGTCGGCCTGGCGCCCGGCCTGGCCGTCTGGTTCGTGGGCCTGTGCGCGTCCGCTTCCGTCGTGTCGGTGTCCGATTTCCGGGTCGACGGGACGACCATCCCGCTGGCCACGGCCCCCGACGCGATCCCGGTGTTCGCGCGAGGGGAGGGCGGGTACGACACCTACCGGATCCCGGCGGTGGTCCGGACCCCGTCCGGCACGACGCTGGCCTTCGCCGAGGGACGCAAGGGCGGCGAGGGCGATTCGGGCGACATCGACCTGGTGCTGCGGCGCAGCCTGAACGGCGGGGCGACCTGGGGCCCGCTGCAGGTCGTGGTGGACGACGGCGCGAACACGGCCGGCAACCCGGTGCCGATCGTGGACCGCGTCACCGGGACGATCTGGCTGCTGTTCACGACCAACGACGGCGGCGTCAGTGAGTTCCAGATCAACGCGGGAAACGGCAGCCGCGACGCCTGGGTGACGTCCAGCGTGGACGACGGCGCAACCTGGGCCGCGCCCACCCCGATCGGCGCGTCGGTGAAGGGCGCGGGCTGGCGGTGGTTCGCCACGGGCCCGGGCCACGGCATCCAGCTGGCCGACGGACGGCTGGTGTCCCCGTGCAACTTCACCGTGGGCCCCCTGTCGGGCGACGGGTCGTCCTGCGCGATCGTCAGCGACGATCACGGGGCGACGTGGCAGGCGGGGGGGATCGTCCCGGGCGGCTTCGGGGACGAGTCCACCGTGGCCCAGCGTTCGGACGGCACCCTGCTGCTGAACTTCCGCAGCCGGTACACGATCAATCGTCGCGGGCTTTCCACCAGTTCGGACCGGGGCGCCACCTGGTCCCCGGGCCAGGCGGCTTCCTCACTGATCGATCCCCACTGCCAGGGGTCGTCGCTGGCGCCCGTCCACCCGTCGTGGCAGGTGGCGGCCGGGGGCGCCGACGTCCTGCTGTTTTCGAACGTGGCGTCCACGCAGCGCGAGTTCCTGTCCGTCACCGTCAGCCTGGACGGGGGCGCCACCTGGCCGGTCGCCCGGTGGCTGGTTCCCGGCCCGACGGCCTATTCGGACCTGGTCGAGATGGGCGATGGTTCGGTGGGGATCCTGTACGAGCGGGGGGAACTTTCACCCTACGACGCGATCGTGTTTTCGGTGCTGTCGCCGGCCTGGATCCTGGACTCCGCGCCGATTCCTACTCCTCGACGGCGACCAGGCCCTCGCGGATGGCGAAGCGCGTCAGATCCGATACCGACTGCATCCCCAACTTGACCATCAAGTGGCGCCGGTGGCCGTCCACCGTCTTTCCGGACAGGTTCAGCCGATCCGCGATGGACTTCGTGTTCATCCCCTCGGCCACGCACTGCAGGACCTCGCGTTCGCGGGTCGTCAGCAGGCGCAGAAGCCCCCCTTCCTGCTCGGGGGGTTGCCTGAGGAGGTCCACCACGACGCCCGCGACCCGGGGGCTCAGGTAGATGTTGGAGGCCTGGACGGCGGCGATGGCCGAGGCCAGTTCCCGGAAGGCTCCCTGCTTCAACACGTACCCTGCGGCCCCCGCCTTCAGCATCTCGGCGACGTACCGCCGGTCCGAGTGCATGGACAGGGCGATGATTTTCGTCCCCGGCAGTTCGGTCGACAGTCGCCGCGTGGCCTCGATGCCGTTCATCTGCGGCATCCCCACGTCCATGATGACGATGTCCGGACGCAGTTCCAGCGCCCGCCGCACGGCCGTCACACCGTCCTCCGCCTCGCCCACGATCTCGACGTCGGGCTGTGCTGCCAGCAGGGTCCGGAGCCCCTCCCGCATCAGTTCGTGATCATCCGCCAGCAGAATCCGTGTCATGACGTTTCCTCCCTCCAGTCCCCCGGACCCGCAGGGGCACCTCCACCAGGACCCGGGTTCCGTCGCCGGGCGCGGATTCCACCGACATGCGGCCGCCCAGGTGGGTCATCCGCTCGCGGATGCTGAACAGCCCGAAGCCGCCCTTGCGCGACGGTTCGGCGCCGGCTTCCCGGGGCGCGAAGCCCTTCCCGTCGTCCGCGACGGCCAGGAAGGCGAATCCCCGCGTCTGCCCGGTTTCCACCCGGAAGGATGCCGCACCCGCGTGCTTGACCACGTTCGTCAGCAACTCGCGCGCCACCTGGAACAGCAGCACCTTCAGGTCGAAGGGCAGTTCCCGGGGCGTGGGGCCCACCACCAGTTCGTGCACCAGGCCCGCCCGTCGGCCGACGTCCTCGGCGATCCATTCCAGGGCCGCATCGAATCCCACTTCGTACAGGATGGGCGGCGACAGTTCGAAGGTCAGAGTATGGATGTCGTCGAGGGCCCGGTCCAGCAGTGTACCCAGTTCGTCGTAGCGTCCCGGGGTTTCCGCCTTGGGGTGGCTGCTTTCGACCATGTCCAGCCGGATCCGGGCCAGCGAAAGGAGCTGGCCCAGGCGGTCATGGATCTCGGTGGCAATTCGCCGGCGTTCGCGCTCCTCGGCCAGCGACGCGTCCGAGGCCAGTTGGCGCAGGAGCCCCTGGTTGTGGCGCAATTCCTTTTCGGCGCCCCGTCGCACCTCGATTTCCCGTTCCAGGCGGGTGTTCGTGCGGCGCAACTCGGCCGTTCGCTGCTGGACCGCCTTTTCCAGTTCGTCCTTCGCCCGCAGCAGTTGTGCCTCGGCGGCGCGGATTCGCGTCATGTCCCGCGAGATGCCGAACAGCGCGTCCTGCCCGTCCCAGACCCCCCGGGTGACCTTCGTATCCACCGGGATCTCGCGGCCGTCCCGGGCCAGGATGGGTAGCGGGCAGGAAGCCACCCGGCCCTCCAGCATTTCCCCCAGGGTGGCCAGCGCCTCGGTCCGGTGACGTTCCGGGTGCAGCATCAGGAAGTTCTTCCCGACCAGTTCCTCGTCGGGCCACCCCAGGATCTGGCGCACTGCAGTGTTCACCTGCCGCACCCCGCCCCGGGTGTCCAGCACGAACAGGAAGTCGTCGATGCTGTCGAAGAGGGTCTGCAGGTTCCGGCGACTGCGCGCCAGTTCCGCTTCGGACTGGATGCGGGCGACGATGCCGCCAATCTGGGCCGCGATGGTCTCGATGGCGTCCAGCGTGTAGGGCGGCAGGGCGGCCGGGGATCGGGACGCCAGGTTCAGCACCGCGACCACGTGCCCGTCGCAATGCACGGGCGTCACCACCACGATGCGCAGGCCTTCCGCCGCCAGGGCATCGGTCCGCAGGCCCGACTTCGCCGAGCCGTGGACGGCCACTACGCGGGTCTTGCCCTCGCCGGCCAGGTGCGCCTGGTCCGTGCCGGGCGCGTACAGGCCGGCCTGGGCGACGAAAGCCTCGGAAAGCCCGCGGTGGGCGGCAAGTTGCAGCGCCCCGGAATCCGGATCCAGCAGGTAGATGCCGCAACCGTCGATCCGCTCGATGCGCAGCGCGGCGTCCAGCACGTGCGTCAGGGCTTCCTGGAGATCGCTGGTGGAGGCCATCGCGATGGCCAGATCCCGCTCGACCGTCAGCAGTTCCGACGCCATCCGTTCGTCGGTGATGTCCTGGACGAAGCCTGCGACCCGCTGCGTCGCCGCCGTGCCCGAACGGGTCCGGAAGGACCGGTCCCGCAGCCAGCGGATGCTGCCGTCGGGACGCAGGATCCGGTACTCGATGGCGCCGTGTCCGGTCCGCGGGGTTTCCTCCTGGACGTGGTCCCAGAAGAGTTTCCGGTCCTCGGGATGGATGTGGTCGAAGTACTCCCGGGAATCCGCCAGCACGGCCGCGACAGGCCGGCCCACCACGGCCTCGAAGGCCGCACTGAGGTACAGGATCCGGGGCGTTTCCTGGAGGTCGATCAGGTAGAACACCGAGTCGCCGTTGTCCACGACCTGCCGGAAATACTCCTCGCTTTCCGCGGCCGTCCGCTGGGCCTCCATCAGGTCGGTGATGTCGCGGCCGACCGACTGGAACTCCCGCAGGACCCCGGCCTCGTCGAAGAAGGCGCGGTCGGTCCACTGCTGCCAGCGCGTGCGTCCTTCGGCCGGCGCCGTGCGGTGCTCGTAGGTGACTACCGGCCGATCGGGACGCAGGGAGGCTCGGGCCTCCACCATCCTGGGGACGTCCTCCTCCACGATCATGGGGGCGAAGGTCCGTCCGATCAGTTCCTGGGCCGTCCGCCCGAAGTACCGGCAGTAGGCGTCGTTGACGAAGGTCAGGGCGCCGTCGGGCTGGAAGCGGCAGATCAACTCGGTCTGGTCGGTGACGACGGCCTGCAGGCGCTGCTGGTCGGCCCGGCGGGAGTGCTCGGCCTCCAGCCGGCCGTAGACGATGGCCACCAGGCTCGCCGCGTACGACAGCACCGCCAGTGCCAGGTCGTCGAAGGCATGGGGACGCGACGACGACAGCCCGATGGTCCCGACCACGCGGTCGTCCAGCAGGACGGGCTGGAACAGCCGCGATCGCGCCGCGACACGGCGGGGCGAGTCGCTGGTCAGGTGGCTCGGGTCCGCTCGGGTGTCGGGGACGTGCAGCACCTTGCCGGTGCGCAGCACGTGCCCCGGGTGGCGCTCCCAGGCCGTCTGCGCGGCCAGTCGCTCCTCCTCCGGGCTGAATCCCCGGCTGAAGATCAGGCGCAGGTGGTTGCCGCCGGGTTCCAGCAGGAAGAAGCCCGAGACTTCCACGTCCAGGAATCCGGAGATGACGCGATCGATGGCAGGACCCAGTTCGTCCAGGGAGGAGACGCCCGCCAGTTCCTGGGCCATGTGGGCGACGGCGCGCAGGAAGCCCGGGTCCTCGGCCCGCGGGCCGGACAGAACCAGTTCCTTGCCGTCACTCATGAACCGCCCCCCTGCGCGTCACCCGATGAAGGTTTGACCCTCCGGTCGCAGGACTGCATTATCCGGCATCCCATCCCCATCGACCCAAGTGATTTCCTTGGGCCGGCCGCGCCGTTGTGTCGTCTGTACCTGAGGTTTGGGCGCGGCGGGGCCGCGGGGCACTGCCGGCCGGAAGGCTGCGGACCCGTCGACGCATCACGCGGGGGTCAGCGCGTCCAGCGCGGCCCGGGCGCAGGCCTCGTCGGCGCTGTAGTGCCCGCCGCTGACCCCGATGGCGCCGACGATCGAATCGTTCGCCATGACGGGGAATCCGCCGCCCAGCAGAATGAAATCGGGCAGGGCGGGGGCGCCCAGCAGCAGGATCGGGTCGTCCTTGATGAAGTCGTGCCAGGGCTTCCCGGTCGGCAGGCCGAAGCCCACGGCGGTTCGCGCCTTCTTGGCTGCCGCCTCGATCGCCATCAGCGGGGCCCCGTCCATGCGCCGCATCGCCTTGAGGATGCCGGATTCGTCCACGATGACGGTCACGATGGCCATGCCCAGGGAGCGGGCGTGCCCCTCGGCCGCGTCGATGAGTCGCTGCGCCGCTTCGGCGGTGATGGAGGGGCGGGTGAACGTCAGTGTCGTGGTCACGGCATCCTCTTACTGTGATGGGTTGCGAGCATGGTCCGTTCCGATGTCGCCTGCGTACGGTGAACCCAGTGTAGCCGCCTTCCTTGCTGCGCGGAAGAACCGGTTCCGCGGAACGGGGCCCGTCGGGCCAAGTCATTTCCTGGGGCGGACCGGACCGCCGCGTCCGGATGCCCGAAGGACGCAAGCCACTCGCTGCATCCGGAGCGGCATCTTCCGCGTTTCGCGCCGGTCGTGAGCCTCGTACTCTTCGGCTGGGGTCGCGTGCGAAGGAATGGTGGCGAGGGGCGGATGGCGGTGGATCCTGTGACGAAAGGTTCGGCTGTGGGTGGGCTGCACGGGTCGGGGACGTACCAGGACGGCGACGAACGCCGGCGTGCCGAGGAAGGCATGCGCAGCGCGCTCGAGGAACTGATGGGCTTCTTCGGGGTCGCGCCGGACCTCCTCTGCATCACGGATTTCCGGGGCCGCTTCGTGCGCCTGAACCCCGCGTGGGAGAAGGTCCTGGGATGCGGCGTCAGCGAGGCGAAGGGCCGGTCGCTGCTGGACATCGTGCATCCCGAGGACCGGGACGGGACCTGGTCCATGCTGGCGGACCTGGCGAAGGGGATCGCGGCAGAGGGCTTTGTGAACCGCTGCCTGCACGGGGACGGTACCTACCGGACCCTGGAGTGGAACGCGCAGCCGGCGGGCGACCAGTTCTTCGCCGCGGCCCGGGACATCACGAAGCGCGTCGAGGCCGAGGAGGAGTTGCGGGCCAGCCACGCCAACTTCCGCGCCCTGTTCCATCAGTCCGCGGACTTCCTGGCGGTCCTGGACCTGGACTGGAACGTGGTGGTGGTGAACCAGACCGTCGGCCGGCGCCTGGGGCAGCCCGCGGAAGCGCTGGTCGGCCGGCCGATCCTGGACCTCTACCCGCCCGAACTTCGCGGCGAGGCCCGGCTGTGCCTGCAGGGCCTGGCCCGCGGGGAGCGGGAGTCCTGCCCCATGGTGCTGCAGGCGGCGGACGGGCTGCGCGTCCCGGTCGAGACCCGCGTCGCCGAGGGATCCTGGGATGGTCGCCCGGCGCTGTTCTGGAGCAGCCGGGACGTTTCCGACCTGGCGATGTCGGAGGAGAAGTTCGCGAAGGCCTTCCACGGCAGCCCCGGGCTGATGGCGATTTCCACCGTCGAGGACGAGCGGTTCGTCGACGTGAACGACACCTTCCTGCGGGTGCTGGGGTATGCCCGCCACGAAGTCGTCGACCGGACCCCGGAGGAACTGCGCCTGTTTCCCCAGGCGGAGGTCCAGCAGGAGGTCGGCCGGGATGTGGTCGAAATCGGGGGCATGACCGGGGTTGCCCTCCAGGTCCGCACCAAGGACGGAAGCCTCCGCCAGGGCGAGTTCGCGGCCCAGTTGATCCAGTTGAACGGCCGTCCCCACTACCTCACCGTGATGAACGACGTCACCGAGCGGAAGCGTGCCGAGGAGGCGCTCCTGCGGCGCCTGGCCTTCGAGGACCTGGTGGTGCAGATCACCTCGGCCCTTTACCGTAGCGAGAACGCGGGCCTGGATGCGCTGCTGGACGAGGCCCTGGGGCGTGTGGGGAACTTCCTGGGCGTGGATCGGACCTACCTGTTCCGCTATTCGCCTTCGATGGATCACATGAGCAACACCCACGAGTGGTGTCAGGAGGGGACCTCGGCCCAGAAGGAAAGCCTCCAGAACCTGCCGGTCGAGGTGTTCCCGGCGTGGATGGAAACCCTGCGGCGGGAGGAGGAGATCCACATCCCCGACGTGGCGGCCCTCCCGCCCTCCTGGGCTGCCGAAAAGGAAACGCTGGCGGCCCAGGGCATCCAGAGCGTCCTGGTGATGCCCGTCCACGCCGGCGCCCGGCAGTTCGGGTTCATGGGGTTCGACTCGCTGGGCGGCCGGCAGGAATGGGGGACCCACGCGCGGACGATGCTGCGGTTCCTGGCGGGCACCCTGGGCCTGACCCTGCTGCGGCTGGAGCAGCACGAAAACCTGCGGCTGGCGTCGGAAGAGGCCAGCAGGCTGGCGACCAAGGCGGCCAAGGCCAGCCGGGCCAAGAGCGAATTCCTGGCCAACATGAGCCACGAGATCCGGACGCCCATGAACGGCGTCATCGGCATGACCCGCCTGCTGATCGACACGTCCCTGGACGAGCGCCAGCGCCGGTATGCCGAAATCCTGAAGACCAGCGCCGAGTCCCTGATGGGCGTCATCAACGACGTCCTGGACTTTTCGAAGATCGAGGCCGGGCGCATGGACATCGAGCAGGTCGCCTTTTCACTGGAGGACGTCGTCGGCCGGGCGGTCGAGTCCTTCGGCCTGCGGGCCCGCGAGAAGGAAATCGAACTGCTGTGCTCGATCGATCCGACCGTGCCCGGGGAGGTGGTGGGCGATCCCCTGCGCGTGACGCAGATCCTGAACAACCTTCTGAGCAATGCGGTCAAGTTCACGGTGGACGGCCACGTCGTGCTGTCCGTCCGCGTGGTGCGCCAGGCCGCCGAGCTGGTGGAGGTCGAGATTTCGGTCCGGGACTCGGGCATCGGCATGGACAAGGACGTGATGTCCCGGCTGTTCCAGGCCTTCGGACAGGCGGATTCGTCCATGACGCGCAAGTTCGGGGGGACCGGCCTGGGCCTGGTCATCAGCCGGAACCTGTGCCAGTTGATGAACGGCACCATCTCGGCCCAGAGCAAGCCGGGACAGGGCAGCAATTTCATCCTCCGGCTGCCCTTCCCGGTGCCCGAGAGCAGCGCCAGCCGCATGCTGCCCGATCGGGTCCCGGCGGGCACCCGGGCCCTGGTCGTGGACGACAGCGAGGCGGCCCGGCAGGTCCTGACCGCCCTGCTGGCAGGCTGGGGCATCGAGGTCCAGGCCGTGGCGTCCGCGGCGTCGGCCCTGGAGGCCCTGGTGGCCGCGGACAGCCGCAATGCGCCCTTCGATCTGTGCCTGCTGGATCGGCGCATGCCCGTCGTGGACGGCCTGGAGGCCGCCCGGCTGATCGGTCGGCTGCCGCTGTCGCTGCAACCCCGCCTGGCGATGATCACGGCGTGCGAGGACGAGGAGATCCGGGCGCTGGCCACGGAGGCGGGCATCGGGGGAATCCTGGTGAAGCCCTTCCGGCCCTCGCGCCTCTTCGAAATGGTGCAGGCCGAACTGGGGGTCCAGCGGAGCGACCGGAAGGTGTCCCGCTTCCGGGCCCGGACCCCGGCGTACCGCTACCCCGAGGCGCGGATCCTGGTGGCCGAGGACAACGAGATCAACCGGATCATCGCGCTGGAGATGCTGAGTGCGGTAGGCATCCAGGCCGAGGTCGCGGTGACCGGTCGGGAGGCCGTGGAGCGGGTCCGGCAGGGCGCCTTCGACCTGGTGCTGATGGACATCCAGATGCCCGACCTCGACGGCCTGGCCGCCACCCGGACCATTCGCCGGATGGAGGGGCGCGGCATCGACAACCTGCCGATCCTGGCCATGACCGCGCACGCCGTCATCGGGGACAAGGAAAAGAGCATCCGGGCGGGCATGAACGACCACCTGACCAAGCCCATCGAGCCCGTGGAACTGTACCAGGCCCTGAAACGGTGGCTGCCCCGGGAGCGGCGGGTCATCGATCTCGCGCCGGCGATCCAGGTGGCCTCCGTGGCGGCCCCGGCGGCGTCCTCCGCCGGCGAATTGCTGCTCTGCACGGTGTCGGGACTGGACAGCGTCGCCGGGCTTCGCCGCGTGCACGGGAACCGGAAACTGTACCTGGAGCTGCTGCAGAGCTTCGTCCGGGATCACGCGAACACCCGCGATCAGTTGATCGCCGAGTTGCGGTCGGGGCGGACGGCCGAGGCCATGCGGCGGGTCCATTCGATCCGGTCGGTGGCGGGGAACCTGGGAGCGTCGGCGCTGGAGGCTTCGGCGACGCGGCTGGAAACCGACCTGCGGGCGGCGGACGGGCCGATTCCGTTTTCGGTCGGGGAGCCGCTGCGACGCTTCATCGACCGGCTGGACTGGATCCTGGCCGCCCTGAAGCCCGCCCTGCCACCCCTGCCTTCCGTGCAGGAGCGGCCTGCGGGGGAGGCGTCCGAGGCGAACGCCCTGCTGGATCGCCTGTCCGAGGCGTTGTCGGCGGGCGACCCGGTGGCCTCCCGGGAACGGATGGCCCTGCTGACCCGGAAGCGCTGGCCCGGGGGCCTGGACGGACTGGTGGATGAACTGGCCGAGCGCGTGCGCCGGTACCGGCATCTGGATGCGCTGGAATACCTGGCGCTGGCGAGGGCCCGCCCGGCGGCCGAAACGGAGAGGAGCGCCTGATGGAAGCGACGTTGCGCGAAAGGATCCTGGTCGTCGAGGACACCGCCATCAACATCGACGTGCTGCTGGAGGCCCTGTCCGGACCGTTCGACATGATGGTCGCGGTGGACGGTCCGTCGGCCTTGCGCCTGGTGGAGCAGAAGGTGCCGGACCTGATCCTGCTGGACGTCCTGATGCCGGACATGGACGGTTTCGAGGTCCTGCGGCGCCTGAAGGCCCTGCCCGCGACCCGGGACGTGCCGGTCCTGTTCCTGACCAGCCTGAACGACGAGGCCAGCGAGCGCCTGGGCCTGGAACTGGGTGCCGTGGACTTCATCTCGAAGCCCTTCAACCCGTCCCTGGTCCAGGCCCGGGTCCGGAACCACCTGGACCTCAAGAAGCATCGGGACCGCCTGTCGGACCGGGTGGCGGAACGAACGCGGGAACTGGGCCTGACCCGGGAGGCCACCATCGCCGGCATGGCCATCCTGGCCGAGTTCCGGGACAACGAAACCGGGGCGCACGTCCGGCGGACCCAGCACTACGTCCGGTCGCTGCTGGGCGCCATGGAAGCGGCGGGCGGTCTGGTCGGGCTGCCCGACGTGGAAATGACCAGCCATTCGGCCGTGCTGCACGACATCGGCAAGGTCGCCATCCCCGACGGGATCCTGTTCAAGCCCGGACGCCTGACGCCCGAGGAGTTCGAGGAGATCAAGCGGCACACGCTGGCGGGGGCCGAGGTGATTCAGCGGACGGCCGCGATCCTGGGCACCAACTCGTTCCTGCTGCTGGCGGGCGAAATCACCGAGTTCCATCACGAACGCTGGGACGGCACGGGATACCCCCACGGGGTCCGGGGCGAGGAAATCCCCTGGAGCGCCCGGGTGATGGCCGTGGCGGACGTCTATGACGCGCTGGTCAGCAAGCGTCCGTACAAGCCGGCGTTTCCGCACGAGCGCGCCATCGAGTGCATCCTGTCCGGGGACGATCGAACGCTGCCGGCGCACTTCTGTCC